>JAGQQG010000173.1 GCA_020426325.1 Planctomycetaceae bacterium
CGAGACGACCCGGAGGAGGGACCACGCGGATCACGCTCCGGACTGCTCGCGTAATAATCCGCCCCGTACCAGTCACTGCACCATTCCCATACGTTCCCTACCGTATCGTACAGGCCGAACGCGTTCGGCTCGTACGCGCCCACCTTGGTCGTCACCTCCAGGTACGGTCCCTTGGTGCTCGACCCATACGGAAAATTCCCGTCCACGTTCGCCTCGCGGCCGTTGAGCGAGTCCCCCCACGGATAGGCCGTCGTACTCTCCGTCCGGGCCATGTACTCCCACTCCGCTTCCGTCGGCAGTCGGTACGTGAACTTCGCGTCCTGCTGCGTACACCACTCACAAAAGGCGACCGCACCGTGCCACGAGATATTCTGCATCGGCTGCTCGGGAGAGGACCAAAACTTGCTCTCCGCGTTCAGCACCCACCGCGAGCCGGACTGCTTCACCGGACTGTAATCCCCGCCATCCGTGACCCAGTCGGCATCGATCGTCACCCCCGAGTTCAACCACGCCAATGCCTGCCCGACAGTGACTTCGTACTTCCCCGCGTAGAACGGCTTCGTGATCGTCACCCGGTGTTTGGGCTTCTCATCGTCACCCTCATTTCCTCCCATCATGAACGTCCCCGGTTCGATCCGCACAAACTCGATGCCAGCAGCTTTCGGTTTGGTCTGGACGACTCGCCCCAGTGGTAGGTTGAGGTCGTAATCGCCTCGCAGCTCGGGGGACTGCTTCACCTTGTACTTCTCGAACACGTGCGCGTAGGTGTTATTCGCCACGTAGGCCGAGAGTTCGGCAAACGTGATGATGCCGTCGGCTGGCCGGTTCGCCAGGGGCTGGTCAGCCGCGCCGTTGAGGCCTTCGACCAGGAAGTGCGTGAACACCCCCTGCCTGAGGTTGGGATCCTCGACCGCCCGCTGGCTCGCTTTGCAACTGAAGAAGGCGGCTGTTCCCCCTGTGGGGGGTGGAAGTTTAGGCAGCGTGGCACTCGCCAGCCCGGCACGAAACACTCCCGGCTGGGAGGGATCGTTGCGACAGGCGTCGACGATTAAGAGTTTCGTGGCAGCCGTGCACTTCGCCAGTTCGTCGTAAAGTTCGTCAAGAGGGAGCAAGTGATGCCGCTCGGTGATTTCGTCGGCCGACTTGATCTCGGCAATCGTCGCATCGGCCGGACAGAAGTAGAACTTCGGGGTCTTGTTTCCCTGGACATCGACCAGTTCAAACTGCACACCATGCCCGTGCAGGGTGATGATGACGGAGTCGTCGCGGCCGAGGTTCGGGTAACCCAGCACCCCATCGATCTGATCCCTCATGTTCGCAATGTAGGGGGCCAAGGACTCCTGCCCCGGTTTGCGCGCTGCCTCGTGGGTCATCTCATAGACACTGAACCCCTGGGTCCGCAGAGCCTCACTGAGTGAGGCTGCATCGCCACTCGCATGTTTGAGTGCCGGCAGGCCGGAGTTGGCCCGATAGGTGTCCACGCCGACCACGACCGCCAGCTTACGGCCTTCTGCATGTGCGACTGGGACGCTCGATACGAGAGCAACGATTGAAATGAGGGCAGAAATTGAGAAGTGTCTGGGAACCATCAGTTTGCCTTTGTGAGAGTCAGATACTCGTTGTGGCTGAATTGGTCTCGTCGAGACGACAGGTCGCTGTAGATCCGTTCCTCAGATTCGAGCTGGCATCCGTCTATTGCGAAGAAGATCCCTGGATCGCAGATTCGATCAACCTTATCGCGTCCTGATTCGTGCGATGCGGAAGCCGTAGTACGAACAATCTTCGGTCCCCCCTTCAAATTTAACTCCTTCGCATTCCTCCGTATCACGTTGGATGTTCCCTTGATTTGATGTGTTGGGCAAATACATCCCTGCCAGGACGTGATAACGCGATTGTGGATTGTCGCCTTCACTGACGTAGGCGTCGCTCAGGGGCACGACCGGGTCCAACCCTTGAGGCCAGTTGCTTCGCGGCAGCCAGTCGAGACACCACTCCGACTGTGCTCCAATCATGTCATGAAGTCCCCAAGAGTTGGCTTTCCTGGTTCCTCGAATGTCTTTTGGCCATGCCCAGGGGGCGCAAAACTTATCGGCCTCCTCAAGTCGGGTGCCAAAGAAATAGGGAGTCGTCGAATCGGCCCGCATGGCATATTGCCACTGTGCAAGGGTCGGTAGAGAATACGCCTCATCGTCGCCCAGTTGCCCCAGGGCTCGCTCTTGGAGGGTCAGTTCCTGACAGAAGCGATTTGCCTCCTTCCAATTGACGCCGACGGACCTGAGTGCAGGATCCGCTCCTTCAGGGAAGTCCCCCTCGGGAAATCCGCTGAGTTTCCGCTCTTTATCTTGAGGGAGTACAGAAACAAACTCTGATGTACTCACTTCATAGGTGCTCAGCCAAAAACCAGTTGAAAGAGTCACCTCATGTGTGGCGGGAGAGATCTTGATGGGTGGATAAGAGCTTTCCTGATGACGAAACCCTCCAAGGGATTTCGCGCGAAACTCGAATTCACCCGGTGGACACCAGCAGAACTTGATTTTGTGTCGGGTGAACTCGCGAGAATCGCCGGGATCATTTCTGCTGACCTTAACATGCGCGAGTGGCAGGTTGAGGTCGTAGTCGCCTCGGAGTTCAGGCGACTGTCGCACACGATATTTGTTGTAGACATGGGCGTAGGTGTTATTTGCGACGTAGGTCGAGAGCTCGGCAAAGGTCACGATGCCGTCGGCCGGACTCCTTTCCAGAGGTTGGTCTGCTTTGCCGGAGAGTCCTTGCACCAGGAAATGGGTAAAGACCCCCCGTTCCAGTTCCGGGTCTTCGATGGCACGCTGGTCTGCCTTGCAGCTGAAGAAAGCCGCTGTCCCGCCCGGAGGGGGGGGAAGCTTCGGCAGCGTCGCACTGGCCAGTCCGCTTTTGAAAATCGTCGGTTCTGTGGGATCGTTGCGGCAGGCATCAACAATCAAGAGCTTGGTCGCGGCCGTACATTGCGCCAGCTCGTCATACAGTTCGTCGAGAGGCAGCAGGTGATGACGTTCGGTGACGTCATTGGCAGACTTGAGTCCGGCAATGGTGGAGTCCGCCGGACAGAAGTAGAATTGGGGATTCTTCTTTCCTCCGTCATCCACCAGGTCAAACTGCACGCCATGCCCGTGCAGCGTGATGATGATGGCATCATCACGTCCCAGGTTCGGGTGCCCCAAGACCCCAGCAATCTCGTCTCGAATGTAAGCAATATTCGGGGCAAATGTTTCTTTGCCATCCTGCTTGGCCACTTCGTGGGTCATCTCATTCACGGTATAGCCTTGCTGACGCAGGGCCTCGCTCAGCTGCGCAGCATCGGCTGCTGCATGCTTCAGATTCGGCAGTCCCGAGTTGGCTCGATAAGCATTCACCCCCACCACGACGGCCAGCTTGCGTCCCTCGGCAGCAGCTTCGGCTGACGCGATGATCAGCCCCAGGATGAGCCAAAGGGCAACAGATGTGGCGCGCATGAGTGAGTCCCGTGTGCTTTTGGCTGCAGGCTAAGAATTCCCAGGGGGAACGCAGTCAATGATCGAGAATTCTCCAATTTCTTGAAATGAGAACTTAATTCTGCAAAAACTATTCGTCCGAATCAATTCACGCGAAGATTTCTAACCACGGTGCGTTGCGGTCTTAACAATTGACCTCCCCCCTGAGATTCGAAAGGGCAGACATGCGAAACCTGGGGACACTGCTGATCGTGTGCCTGTTGGCACCAGTGATTGGCCACGCCGACGACGTTAAGGGACAGACGGAACTTGCCAAGCAGGCCTACCAGATCCTGAAGGACCGCTGCTACCGGTGTCATGGAGGGGCAGCACGTCAGGCTGGGCTGGATGTGCTGAACCGCGAAAACCTGCTGGAAGAACGGGGAGACGGAACTGACAAGTTTGCCTTCGTCGTACCGGGTGATAAGGACAACTCCCAGTTGCTCGACGCGATCGATGGCGGGGCCGATTCCTACATGCCTCAGGAGGGTTCCCCCGAAGCGGAGACGATGACAGATGAGGAAAAGCAACTGCTTGTCCAATGGGTCGAGCAGGGAGCCGTCTTCCCCAAACTGCGTGAGTTTGAGTTCATCAGCGAGACGAAACTCTTGCAGGCCATGCGGGACCATCTGCTCAGTATCAAAGATGAGGATCGTCGATTCTACCGCTACTACTCGCTGGTGAATCTGCACAATAACCCCAAGGTGCAGGAGCTTGACCTGCGACTGCATCGCGCCGCATTAGCCAAGGCGGTGAACAGTCTTTCGACCAAGCGGGACATCTATTTGCCGGAAGTGCTTCCCGGCACGGAAGAGTCCGTTTATGCCCTCGATCTGCGCAAAGTCGGTTGGGATCGGGGCAATCTCTGGGGAGAGATCCTCAGCCATTACCCCTATGCCTTGAAGTATGAGTTCGTCCGCGACGACGAACTGAAGCAGGTCTGGAAAGACGTCGCTCGGCTTTCCGGAGCTGACGTGCCTTATGTGCGTGCCGACTGGTTCATCGTCACAGCAACGCAGCCTCCTCTCTATCATCAGTTGCTGGATATTCCCGATACGCTGTCCGAATTAGAGGATCGTCTGCAGCTGGATATCGTCGAGAACATACTCCGTGGTGACGTGGCTCGGAGCGGGTACGCGAAAAGTGGAGTCTCCAAGCAGAACCGCCTGCTGGAACGCCACACGACGCCCGTGACACCGTACTTCTGGATCAGCTACGACTTTCTCCCGAAGCGGGCGAAGGGGGACCTCGTCCGCTTTCCCCTCGGGCCAAAGTTTGAAAACCACCCCCATCCCAATCAGGCCTTTGAGCATGACGGTGGGGAGATCATCTGGAGTCTCCCTAACGGCATGCAGGCTTACATGCTGGTCGATTCCAAAGGGGAACGGATCAACGCGGGTCCCGTGGAGGTGGTGTTCGACCGTTCCGCCGTGCTGGGGACACCCACGATCATCAACGGCATCTCCTGCATGTACTGTCATCGCGAAGGGATGATCGTCGACTTCCGTGACGAAATTCGGGACGGGCAAGCGTTGGGCGGGCCAGCTCAAGAGTTCGTTCGCGAACTGTTCCCTCCCCATCAGGAAATGCAGCGGCTGACCCGAGGAGATCAGGAACTGTTTCTGCGAGCCTTGGAGAAAGTCGTTGGCCCCTTCCTGCAGATCGGAGAGGACGCTGACAAGCCGATCGGTCAGTTTCCGGAGCCGGTGGGCAAGGTGGCAGACATGTATTCCCGCGATCTGACCCCACAGGAACTGGCCCTCGAACTGAGTATTGAGCAGCCTGAGATCCTTCAGGCCAAGATCGACGCGAATCGTCAACTTCTGCGGTTCGGCCTGGGTCCCATGATTCAGACTCCTCCGGGAACCCTCAAACGGGAGAAGTGGGAGACACGTGATGGCACCTCACTCATGCAGGATGTGGCGTCCGAACTCCGGCTCGGCCTGCCATTCGTCACAGCTCCGTCGACCAGTGGTGACTGACCCCGCATGATCCGCCCTGTTGTTAACGTTCCAGCATCTCCATCAAATCACCATCGCGAGGCCCAGCATGCGACCTTTGATTGCTTTGTCACTGACATGGATCACCACGATTGCGTTGGGGCAGTTCGCGACTGCGGCACCCGTTTCCGACGCCTTGCGGACCGAATTGACTCACCTGGCCACTGACATCGCCAAGATCATCGAGAAGAACGGGGGTGGCGCCGTGGCTGTCGGCGAGTTCACTGCTTCGGTTGAAGTGAGTGGGCATGTCGGCCCACGTGTCCAGACGATCTTGACCGAAGAACTGGAGAATGCGGGGCTCAGCGTCAGCAATTCCCGGCATCGGTTTGAAGTCTCCGGACGTTACCAGCCGTTTCAGGATACGCCCGACAACCGTCGACGGGCGGGGGCCTCTGATGAGCAGGCTCAATCCGCTCAGGGACTGAATGCAGTCAAACTGGTGGCCTTTCTGATCGACGCCAACACGGGCGAGCCGCTCGCCGAACGTCCCACCGGCCGGCTCATCTTTGGCAGCGAAACGGTCCCCGCCATGCTGGGGCTCAACACCTCTGGTCCCCCTTTGCGCGATCCGAAGGAACTGTCAGACAACTTCGGCAAGGCACTCGACACTCCGCAGGTCGAGATTCGTGAGCTGACAATCTCTGGCAAGACCGGCCGGTATGCGGTGCAGCTTCTGGTCAAGACGCAGGGGACCTATCAGCCGCAAAAGGTGACACTGGAAGATGGCAAGCCATTCGTCGAGTTGAAACCCAACGATCTCTACGCGGTCCGGCTTATCAACAACTCGCCAGACGAAGCGGCTGTTGAGCTGCAGATCGACGGACTGAACAGTTTCGCGTTCAGTGACTCAGAGTCCAGGTACTGGGTGCTGAAGCCAAACTCACAGGTCGATGTCATCGGCTGGCACCGCACAACCACCCAAACCACCGAATTCAAGGTCGTCGACAACTTTCCGGAGACGGCCCTGGCCAAAATGAAGCTCAAACCGTCCGCAACGGTCGGGTTGATCACAGCCACCTTCAGCGCCTGCTGGGCTGACGATGCTGATCGGCCCAACGATGAACCGGAAGTGAAAGGCCGCGGGACTGGATTTGGGGATGACGTCGAGTTGAAAACCGAACGGGTTTCCCGCACGATCGGGCAACCACGGGATACGATCTCACTCCGCTACGAGCGGTGACACGGAAACAGACAACCTGGGGCACATTCAGATACGAGGAGCTTGGCATGTCAATCGGTCGACCTGTGATTGTCGTCATGCTGGCGCTGTGGCTAACTCTCGTGACATCGACATTGCAGGCCGAGGGCAAACGCTACGCCCTCATTGTCGGTGTGAAGACTTATCGCCCCGGGCAGCCGCTCCCAGAACTTCCCTTTCCGGAGAACGATGCCAACGGACTCGCCGAGGTGCTGGAGAAGGGCGGCTATGATGTCACACTCATGACCCAGACCGTCGGCCGCACCGAAGGGAAGGAAGTGTTTGCTCCGTTGTCGGACTACATCCGGGATCACCTCTCCGCCATTCTGGATAACCCGTTTCTCAAGGAGGAAGATGTCGTGCTCGTCGCCCTGGCGGGTCATGGGGTCCAGTACGAGCTGGCCGCCGAGAACGGCAGCAAGACGCCCAAGTTCTATTTCTGCCCGGCCGATGCCGACGTTGCCAGACTGAAGACAGCCAACGAGATCACCGACCGCAATCGGCTGCTCGACCTGGGGGAACTTTACACAGCGCTCAAGAACTGCAAGGCCGGTGGCAAACTCCTGCTGGTCGATGCCTGCCGTAACGATCCCACCAAGCCGGGCGTCGCCCGCAGCCTCGCCTCAGCCACGCTGCCTCCCCTGCCACCGCCGCCCGGCGGCACTGCCGCCTTCTTCAGTTGTTCGGCCCACCAGCAGGCCTTCGAGGATAAGGACCTCGGACACGGCGTCTTTTTCCATCATGTCATCGAAGCCCTGCGAGGTGACGCGGACACGAGCACGGCCAAACGGACTGCGGACGGTCAGATCACTCTGGCCGAACTCTCCGAGTTCGTCTCTGCCAGCACGTACGATTTCGTGCGTAAGAAGTACCAGGGGGCGAAGCAGGCCCCCGAACTCAAGGGGGAGTTTCGGCTCTCTATTCCGCTCATCACCGTCGCCCGCATCACGCCGGTCCCGATGCCCCGTCCGAGCATTCCCACCCCTTCGCCGTCGGGCACGCCCGGCGTGGCTGGTCTCCCCAAAGCGGCGGGGATGGAGTTCGTCCGCATCGAACCGGGGACGTTCATGATGGGATCTCGAGATGAGGGAGCCGGTGATAATGAGAAACCACACCGGGTGACGATCAGCAAGCCGTTCTACGCGGGAAAGTACGAAGTCACTGTCGGGCAGGCATTGGCGTGGTTGAACTCGGGGGTGACGATCGATGCCGAGTGGGTGACCGACGGCGGGGAGTATAGTCCGGTGAAGCAGTCCGGCTCGCGGTGGGTGCTGAACACGAGCAGCAAGTTCGGATCGTCGCCCGAGCAGCCGATGCAGAGCATCTCGTGGGATGGAGCGGTCGCCTTTTGTGAGTGGTGCACGCAACAGGACGCGAAGTTCACGTACCGACTGCCGACGGAAGCGGAGTGGGAGTACATGGCCCGTGCGGGGAGCACGACGGCCTATCCGTGGGGGGACTCGCTGAACGGCCGGGAGGCGAACGTGGACGGGAATGCTCCGTATGGGACGAACACGAAGGGCCCGTACCTGAACGTGACGACGAAGGTCGGCACGTACGCGCCGAACGCGTGGGGGCTGTATGATACGGTGGGCAACGTCTATGAGTGGTGCAGCGACTGGTACGGAGCGGATTATTACGCGAGCAGTCCGGAGCGCGATCCACAGGGACCTTCCTCCGGGTCGTCTCGCGTGCTGCGGGGCGGCTCGTGGCTCAACGTCGCGTTCAACGCGCGTTCGGCGAACCGCAACTACGTCACGCCCGACCTCCGCCACCATAGCATCGGATTTCGTGTTGTGTGTGAGTGAGTTCCTTCCCAGTCATCCTCCTTCGGTCTCTGAAACGCTGCCCTCCGGACTCTGAAACTCTGTCCTCTGCCCCTCTGAATCGCCCAGACGCAGTCTGGGCGCGCGCATTTCTGACTGCGACCTCCCAGCGGTGACTTCCAGCCGCCGAGTGCCAACCCGGTCATCGGAACCGGCGCCCCAATCACTCAGCTGGCTCTCGATGCTCACGACATCGTGTTGAGGAGATCCTGCGTCTCCCTGTCAGCATTCGGCACCAGAGCGACGACGTCGGAAGGAATCGCATAAGCATCCGGAACCCGGTCGTACCACTGCGTGTCGCTGGCGGTCTGCATCAGGCCCTGGCCGTGATAGGACTGGGTTGATCCCCAGCGGAAGACGTAGGAGGGGGGATGCGTGTGGCAGGGATCGACGGTGGTGGATGCTTGAGACAGTCGTGTCAGGAACTGCTGATCGAAATCGCCGCGCTGCGTCAGCGGCCAGCCGCCGGCCGTCTCATAGGCTGCACGCGTGAAGGCGATGCTGGCGTGGAAGCGGCCGCTCGCTGCCTCTTCCTGGAGCGTGCCGGTGT
>JAGQQG010000174.1 GCA_020426325.1 Planctomycetaceae bacterium
AGGATGAAACACCACACAACCAAAATAAGACCGCCCAAAAGTGAGACGCTACACTAGGATAGCGCGGATGCGCGACTCCGTCGGCTTCACGTAGTCCTCGGAGCGGCCGTTGTTTCGCAGTCGCGAAATGTAGTCATCCAGGTGTGCGGACAGTGGCTTGGTATGGGCCACGGCATGACGATCAAGGAGTCTGAATTTCCCGAGTCGCTGTTTCGACATGGTCGGCAACGACTCCAGCCAAGCTGTTGTGTCTGAATCGTCCGGCTGCTTCATGGTCTGTAGTGCAACCAGCTTCTCAATTCGGCGACCGATTTCCTTTGTCGCACCTCTGTCCGTGAACCCCGGCAGGCGTCGACGGATTTCGTTGTGATCCTTGAACTCGACGTACCACTTCGACGATTCGCGGGTCTGGTCCTTGCGATCGGTATACTTCTGTTTGAAGACTCGCATTCTGTTCTACCTTTCAGAATTCCGGCGTCACGTCCGCTTTCGGCGTTTGCGTTTCATCAATTCGAGGTTGAGATACTCGCACAGCGTGTCGATGGCCGATGACGTTAGCCCCCGTTCTCCCGACATGAATCGGGAGAGAGCCGATTGTGCGATACTGGTCTCTTTCGAGATGCGATAGCGGGTCTCTCCCGATGCCCCGATGGCATCACGAAGTTGGTCGCTGATCAGTTTGTGTTTTCCGGACATGTGGGCATTATCACATATAGTTGCCATATGGCAAGTGTAGTGTCCTCAGTGTGCAACATACCGATAGCCCATTTTCCATTTGCGGCAGACTTCGGGAGTCAGCCAGGGTCGTTGCCGGAAGTAGGCAGCGGCCTGTGGTGACATCTCAGCGACGTTCACTATGCAGTCTTCCCACAGGTTGACGAGGTTCCGTGTTCTCTCTTGATCCTTAAGCGGAATGTTTTCGGGCGGTGGGTCTGCGGGCGAGGTTTGCACGTCGTCTGCGGATGGGGCGGATGACGTTGGTGGTTGTGGAGGAGGGGAATCTTCGGTGTTGCCGTTGATCGATCTCAGGACGGTGACTGCCAACTTGAACTCATCTCCACGCAGGCGTCCGCCAGATGGCGGGGTGTGGTTCTGCAACCCATGGATCAACCTCAGCAGATTCCCGCGCACGCCGCAGGAATGACAGTAGAGGCGGTATGCCGGGTCGCTCAGATTTACCGTCAACGTGCCGTAGGTGCTGTCGATGCACGATTCGTCGAAAACACACGGCATGCGGTGTTCGCCGGATGTCTGATCCGGCAGCGGACGTCCGTAGTGTGTCAGCACCTACTCGACACTCGTTCGCTCGATCAATTCGTCAAGGCCCGTGATGTAGCCACGATTTGGACCGTTCACGCAAGTGGAAGTGAAGCCGGATCACGGTACACTGCTTCCGACTGTATGCCAAACAAAAACGTCCGCCGGCAGATTACTCCCCGCGACCTCGACCTGTTCACGGCGATCGATCGTCATCCATTGACAGCCGAGCAGCTGCTCAAGTTGAGTGAGACATTTGTCGAGGCGTTCACTGATGTACGGCTATTGAGACGTCGTCTGCGTCAACTACGTGAGGCCGGCTTCATCCAAGACTGGCCGTATGCGACAGCCGCGCGCGGCGGGTCGCCGCATTACTGGAAACTGACGCGGGACGGGTACCAATTGCTTCATGGAGCAGACGCCGTCCTACCGACTCGACGGTATTTCGAGGCGATCGCTCCCGGTCATCATCCGCACACGCAGGCGATCGGCGATTTCCTTGCACATCTACTGGTTGCCGTCCATCGAGAGGGGAGTCAGCTGCGTCACTTTGCCCGTGAGAATGCGACCAAGATCGAAGCAGGGGAGTTCACATTGTTTCCCGACTGTGCTTTTCAGATCGTGCATCACGGTCAGCCCTTCAACTTTCTGGTCGAAGTGGACAACAGTACCGAGTCAGTGAGATCGACAGCGGAGACTGAGTCGATCGAACGCAAGCTGCGGGGCTACGACCTGCATCAGTCGCGATACGCGGCGAATGATCCGTCACGCTATGTCGTGCTGTTCATCACGACTCGTTCGGCGGCACGGCTGAATCACATTCTCGATCTGGCCGCACTCATCCAGCAGAATCGTCAACGACGCGTGTTTGTCGGTGCCGGTCTGTCGGAGTTTCTGGCTTGTGAGAACCCACTCCGCCTGGCCATCCTTCGCGATCATCGCGGGCTCAAGCTGTCGATCGTGCCGCAGGTCAGCCCGCGTACCAAATCTCAGCGAACTTCGCTGACGCTCACTACTGCTCCGTGTTAGACTGCCCGTCCTCTTGGGAGGCCCTTTCCTGAACAGGCTATGTCCGTGATCGTGCGAACAGTCCGGTCCTCTGCCCAACATCCTTGAGGACGGTTGCCAGGGCTGGCATCTCTGCAATCGTGCTGACGGCGTCGAGCCAAACCCCCTCGACCGTTCCGGGACCGGGCCGGCCCTTCGCAGGAGTGAGGCCACAAGAGGCCCCGCCCTCGAAGTGGCAACGCCTGTTTCGGACACGTCGAAGGGGGCGGGTGCAACCTGTGACTCTCCATGCTGATTCTGCTGCGTTCCTCACCGGATAACACGCGTGGACCGGTGCATACCGAGTCACTGCTGCGAAACCTGCACCGGGTGATCCGCCGTCGTGATCCGTTGGCGGCGACAGAACCGTTCGATCCGCTGTTGGTACCACTCGAAAGTGTCAACGGCTCGGTTCTGCTTGACCCACTCCAAAAACTGGTCGGCAATTTCGGTGAAGGTAATGTCGGGACCATTGGGAACTGTGGCGATCGGTTCGGCCATCAACGCATGAAACCGGCGATGAGCCGCAGTCTTGTTGCGGCCCAGGTTGACCTGCTTTCCGTCGATCTCGACGTACCAGCACTTGTTGGACTTGCGAAGCCACGGTTTGCGTGGGCGAGACATGAGAAACCCTCCAGCTTGAGTGATCGAATAACCACGCCAGCAAGCTGAAAGGCTTGTTTGGTACCGCCCCGGGCCGTTGCAGCGGCTCGGGGTTTCCTGCATTCATTCCCTGCATCCAGAATGGGAATCGTCGTAAGTCGAGTATCCCCGGCAGGATTCGAACCTGCAACCTTCGGCTCCGGAGGCCGACGCTCTATCCAATTGAGCCACGGGGACGAGTTGAAAAACCCCTGATTTGTAGGGGTGTGGCGACCGGTGCCACTCTTCTCCATTTCCAAATTCTACCAAGAATTCCGTGCATTGCTACGCTTTCCGTGCACGATCTGTGCACCGTGGTTTGAGATGACGGAGCTTGGGAAGAGTGCGACGGGGCTGCATTCGTTCAGCCCCTTCCCGTCTGCACGACTCCAGAAATGAGAGAAGATCGCTCTCGCTGATCCTGACGGAACCAGCGATCTTGAGCGAGGGCAGCATTCCATCACTGACCATGTCGTAGATCTTCGATTTGGAGAGCTTGAGCATCGTGCTGACTTCGCTCACGGTCATCAGCTTCATGTCTTCACCGCATCAGGGTCTTCCGGCTAGAGTGCGAAGGACACAATGTCTTCAACCTTTTGCTTGGTCATGAACATGACGTGCCTCTTGAACGACGACTCCTGCACATTTCTGAGAAACTTACCTACGTGACGATGACAGAAAAACAACTCGCGGACTTCTCCCATCACAAATCGGAGTACTGCACCATTGGCTTGCCTCTTGCAATCGAAGCATTCCCCACACCTCAGTTCCTTCACGACGATCATTTTCGTTGTCCTTTCGTTATCTATTTCTGGGTAGCGTCGGCAATTTGGTCACGTTGACCTTTTGAGACTTCATTGCGTTTGTGGAGCTGCTTGAGATGTGTGATGCAAACCGCACCAACGAACTTGGGTTTCTTGATTTTCACTTCATTCGCTTCCTTGCCGCAGATGAGACATCCGTCGTCTGTGAAGTTACCTGTGAACATGGTTGGCTCCTTTCTTGAAGGCGTTCTCCAGTGAATGCAGCATCTCTTTCTCCGACCACGGAGGGCACGCTGCACCTCATTCGTTCCACCGCTTCACGTACTCGTAGGCTTCTTCCAGGCTCCCTGATTCATTTCTGGCGATACAACAGACCCGAAACAGCCCCTTACTCCCGTTTTGTCCTTGGATTGAGCTGACAGCCGCGAGATACGAATCAAGGTCAGTTATCCCACCCTCACGATTCGGAACGCTCACAGGTGCCTTGGAATCCCATTTCGGGGGTTCAATGATTTCATCGTCGATCCAGGCGGGATCAAAGTACGGCACGTCTTGAAGGTTCCACGTCCCCACTTTTTGGTATTGCTGACCAGAAATAGGGTGTATTGAGGGTGCAGCCACGCATTGCCCGCCTTCCGCTCTGATGTCGAGTGCCCCCATCCCTTTGATTCTCACACGGTTCCCGAGGATCAAATCTTCTTGAATCCTGTAGTACACATGACCTCGCCCGTTTCCTGAACGAGTCATCATCTGGCTCTTTGGCAAATCTTGTGCGAAGAACTGCTTCGCTGTGTCGTACGAATCCACGTCAAATGCCATCACACCAGAAACCTGTCCCGTCACGATGCCGATGTTGTGTGCCGACTTTCTGAACCAACTCTTGATTTCGTCGAAGGTTGCCAGTCTCTCCTGAAACTCTTTCCAGTTGAACGCAGGAACTTTCCCGTTGAGGGGAATGACCGACAGACCCATGTCGCGGTACTCGAATGCGGCATCAAACATGTCGGTCATTTTCCACCTCTTCACGGAAAGGCGCAAGTTCATCGGATCATTCATTGCTGAGTTCTTGATTTCGTTCGTACGAAATGATTCGGTACATGTCGGATTTCGCAAGATTCCAGAATCCCACTCCGGCAAGACCTGAACTTGAAATCGAAATCCCAAGGCTTGCGAAGAAGACACCTGGATGATCGCAGATTACTCCAAAAACGGCAGAGGCAGCCGTCGCTACGACAAGCCATGTCACGATACAGGTGATTGCGAAATTCTCGTGCGTCAGTTTCAACTGCCACCAAATGTTTTTGTTCATGCTTCACCTCAAGTAGGAAAGAAGGGCATCCATGCCCTCACAGCGGTTACATGCCAGTTATGCCAACTTTTCGCAGTGTGAATTTCACATTGCGGCGAATCATCACGACGTCGTTCTTGCGATCGTGAGTGAATTCTGACTGATCGATGAAATCCACATCACAATCGACTTTTCCTTCGAGCGCTTTATCTATCCGTTGAACGGTCTCAAGCAATGCATTATTGATCCCACCGTTCGCTTCGGAGATCGTCTGCATTGAGTTCGTGGTCTGCTCGTCTTTCAACCGCGATATACCTCCTTTCTCATGGTCGATGATTTCCCCATTTCTGCTGATTACGAGTTGTCCGTTTCGCTTTTCCACGATGTACCTCCTAAATCTTTCATTGAAGTAGCGTTTCAGTAAGTCGTACATGTTCAGTCCCATCCGATGAACACATGCTCGCCGAGGACCAGTGCGGGATCAGCGGTGACCGCTGTTGTTGCGACCGGAATGCTTGCTGCCATTAGGCCAGCCCCAACGGCACTGGCGGCTGCCAGAGCACCGACACCGATTGCTTTGCCGTTTCGGGCGATGGCGTTGGCGGTCTTGACCGCTGCTTCTTCAGCAGCATCGACGAACTTGCCCAGACCTATTCGCTCAGACTCCTCTTTGACGGTGTCGGACTTTTTGAGAATCCGATCTCCGGTCACGATAAAGCCATACTTCATCAGTTGTCTGGGCATTGCAGCGATGATGAGTTTGGCATCATTGGGGATCACAAGATGCTCTGCCGGAAGGCGATGTTTCTTCACATTCACAAGCGTGTGAATGTTCAGATTCACATCCGTGACACGCGTCAAGAGAGTCGTTTTCTGAGAACGCGTTCGCTCGAAGAAGCTGAATTCACACGCCTTTCGATCTTCAAACTTGATCCGACCGATCCGAAGCTTCTGGAAACCAGCATCAAGCTCCCAGATGAATTGATCTGCAATGCTTTTTGCGAGCTTCTCTCGCATTTGCTGAAGATGATGTCTTGCGTCAACGAAGGGGAAACTCCCGATCTCAGAGCCAACTATTGGAATTGTCGGCTCCCATTCTGTGGTGATGCCGCACTTCTCAAGCAGTCCCTTGAGTGCTGACCAGAAGAGGAGTATCTGTTTTACCCCCTCTTGATGGTGGTGCATCATTTTGCGTTCGCTGATCGCGGGACGCGTTGATGTAATGTCCACGATGATTTCATCGAGCGTCACGTTTTTGGTTGCTGCGGTAATCATGTCGCTACCTTTCAAAAAGGGGTTGGGAGTGCCGGGACACTTCCACGGGCTACGATTAGGGAAGGGAACAGCTCCCGCGCATGCGGGGGGACATCGGCTTCCCGGAGCCAATGAAAACCGAGTAGTCGCGTAAACGGTTGTTGATTGGTCAACATGGCGATCAACACCCGATCTGATAGAGGAACTCGTCGCCGACCATCGCCCAGATTGCCCCGAAGGGATCACTGAGTACGTCGTCGAGCAGGGCAAAATGGCCGAGGCCTTCGATGGCTTCTGACCATCTCAGGAGGTCACACAATCTGTCTTGGTACGGGGTGATGACGTGGACGGACTCGTTTGCCATCGCGTAGTTGTCCCAACGGCCCTGCACCTGATTCCGTTTCATCTCGCCGGTATCCAGCTCGATGTTGAATTTGGAATTGTTCAGAAAGAGTTCGACGTCTGGCCGAAGTGAGCCAACATCATCGAATCTGTTGCAAGGTGCCCATCCGTAGGCTTTCACCACTTTGGTTTCCAACACTGAATGGAAAAGGTTGTCTGTCTTGAGCTTTCCGAGGTAATAGACGTCCTTGCGATTACCCGTGTGATTAAGCTGCACTCGACCAATGCAAGGGAGTTGCCCTTTGAGGTGCATCTTCCTGACGACGTAGTGAGCCTTCGTGTACCTGTTCTTTGGTTGAACAGTCGGGAAGAAGTCTTCCAGGTCTTCGATCGTTACCGGGTGTTTTTTCGCCGTTTGTTTGATCGCCGCATTGCGGGCTTTCCAGAAGGTTGAGCCGCCATTTCCGTTTTGGGCTTGTTCGAGCCAATCCAGTGTTTCCGCAGATCGAGCGGTTCGGTGTAGGGAGCGTGCATTCTCATACGGGCGTACGTTTGTCTCGCTTCCTCGTCGCTGCACATGTCCGTGAATAGAGGAAGACTTAGCCATAAGATTGTCTCTCCCTTGAAAAAGAACTCGCCAACCCGTTGGTTCATCACCAACTGTTTCAGTTGAATCTGTTGTTCCTGTGGAGTGAGGTATCTGACGTACTCTTCGAGTTTCTTGCCGTAGACAGGCTGATGCCTGACACCAGTCGTAACGCTCTTGCCCCCCTTCCGTTTCGTTTTGCTTGTCTTTGGGATTTCTTCGTATCCGATGATTTCTTGTCGTTCGCGGTATTCGACCGAATGAATCGCATTCGGATTCAGTAGCCCGCAAATGTCGTTCGCGGCGATTTCTGCGGTAGCTTCCGAGTTGCACCTTCCCCACAAATGGTGTGTGTTCTGGAGAATGGAATCGGACAGTCGATTCATTTGTCCTCCATGAATGACGGTGACTGACAGACGATCAGAAACACGAGCCCCCGTTTCTGGAGCGTTTTGATCGCTTGTTCCTCGTAAGTGGAGACCAGATCAAATGCTTCAGCCTCTTCTAAAATCACCAGGACGTTCTGTTTCCCACCTGACCGCTTGTATTCGATGACTCGCAGTACCATGCTCGAAAGCAGAAAGCGGATCTCTTCCTTCGACATGTGATTACCACCCTGCATGAAGTAGTGGCCACCACGATCAAGATGGCCTTCGAAGTCAAATCCCTGTCCCATCCCGTCACGCATCTTCACTCCGGGTGAATTCAGAACAGGGTCAAGAAACCGCTCCGCAGGGTTCGCCATCCGTTCGAGGACGGAAACCGTTTGAGGAAGTTTGCGGAACTTCCAGGCAATGTCGTTATTCGTGCAATCGGTGCAGATCGTGTTGAAGCTCGGTAGCCACGGCTTGAATGCAGCTTTGCCTTCGGAGAGAGGCTTGCGGGGATTCTGGTACATCATCAGGTATGACCAGAACATCGCCCATTCACGGATCAACGGGTTGGCATCAAGGTTGGCAAGTCCTCGCCGTCGAGCCAGCGGATCAAGAAACATTTCGACACTGTTCTTGTCTTCCTGTTCGCGTTGCCAATAACTCTCAGATGATGACGGAAGCAGCCAATCACGGGGGATGATGCGTTCCGTATCTCCCAGGTCATCAAAGATCGTGCGATGGGATTGGCCAAGATGGATACTCGTGCGGAAGAGGTCGAACGATGTCGCATCGGGTTGCGGATCAGCACTGGCAACGCTCCACGTCGGATCGTTCATAAATGGTCCCACCCGTAGCTTCACCGCATTTGTCTTTCCCGACTCCTGTGTTGCACCGATGATGAGTTCATGCCGCATGGGAGATCACCGCCAACAGAATGAGAATTACAATCAGAGAGATGACGCCCCAGAAGGCAATCGCGTAGAGCACCGACACGATTCTCCACAGTGTTTCCAGTTCGCCAAAAGTGATGAAGCGTCGTTGACAGGGTTCCTCTTCGCATGGCACGTCAATGCGTCGTGCCAAGCGGGTTGGTCGCTCGAATTGGTTCCAGAAGTTGTCCATCGGGCGTACAGGAAGCGCAAATGAAAACGGACGTGTGAAAACACAGCGCGTTCAGACCATAACTCTGCTAAAACGAGTCGACATCCTAATAATCAAAAGGATTGACTATGTCTGGACGAGGTCGAAAGAATTCGACGAAATCTATCTTGGTCTCTTGGTTGGACATTTCTGTCTGGTAGACATGCCGCAATAGATTGTACGCGAGGTCTGTTGCAGCGTTCTTTTGTCCGGTGGTGTTGGCAAGCATTTGAGAAGCGTATGCACAGCCGTAAGCAAAACAATGCAGAAACATTGGCATGCTCCCCGAATTTTGATCCGGATGTTATGAGAGTCAA
>JAGQQG010000175.1 GCA_020426325.1 Planctomycetaceae bacterium
TTCCAGGTGTAAAATCGACGGTGTTATCTCCCGGAGGGAATGACGGCTGTCCTGCAACTCAGCGACCGAACATCTCCAGTCCGATCATGGTGCTGGTGGCAAGGTTGGGGGGAAGGCCGAGTGTGGCCCGCTGTCATCAACCAGGATCGATAAGCCACGATGCACAGTCCCTACGCGGCACCGTCACTTGCTCAGCAACGATTAAACCCCGATGCGGTCCCACTGTCAACTGAGGTTGCTGCCCAGTTTGGGCAAGATTTCAAAGCTGCTGCGGGACACCTCGGTGTGTAACATATTCAATCGGTGGAAGTTGTATCGGCCATCATTCCAGAATGTTGAGATTCGAACGACTCGGTTTCCCTCTCACAAAGTCATCACATGGACCTGTCCTGATTCTAGTCAGTTCGTCCCCTGTCCCAACGCGTTTCGACATGTGTGCTCCAGCAGGAGTTGCATTTCAAGCGACTGGATGATTCCCGCGATCGATCGAAGCGGATTATCTTCTGTGAACTCAGCGCATTCCTCACAAATGTCAACAAAAGCCATCGCATCCCATCTTGATGATGTTCCGAGTCGCTGTTGCCACTCGGTGGTGTCAGCAGCGACCATGAGCGTTGTGAGTGCGGACTGGGCCAATTCGGCCAATTGAGGAAAAATGGGATGGTGACCCACTCGGCGATACCAGTATTTGGAATTGCCATAGTCCGGTTCCCGACGATGCATGATCGCGTGCCAGTAGTCACCATTACGGTGTCGGCCTTCTCCCTCAATGCTTTGCGCGTGCTGGTGGCTCTCGTGGAGAAAGTCGTGCAACTGAAGTAGTCCGGCTCGCAATGCCACTTCATCCACCGGAGATTCCGGGGCCACAATGAGTTCCCCATGAAGCAGGTTTTCCAGGAGCCAGTCCCGCTCCGAACCGGGTCTCCACGGAACCAAGTGTTGCGAACCAAGACCATTCGAACGTGGGTTGATCGGAATCGTGTCGACGAAACGGATATCGACATCGGCATCAACCTGCCGGATCAACCAGTCCCAGACAGGGTCCCAGCCCTCACGAAAATGCAGGCGTTCGTTCTCAAAAGGGGACACCTGAGTGGGATCAATCCGGACGAAACCGGCCCACAACGGCGAAGTCACTCGCACAGCGACTTTTTGAGGGAAATTGCGCCAGATTTCAGAGAGCTGAGAACCTGCCTGAGCGTCGATGATTGCCGGAGTTGCCTCAAAGTCGAGATGACTGACCTCCGGCTGATTTCGAATCGACTCTGCCTCCCACGGACCGTGTCCTCTTTCTTCGAGCATCTCCGCCATGATGTCTGCTTCAGTATGTAAGTCCCTATTCGTTAGAAAAACACATTCTTCCGATCCGAAGACGGAAGCGTTCAGGTCTTCGACGGACTGACAGGGCGTCCATTTGATCCCCGTCGGGCTCTGTCTTCCCACGAAGAGATTCAGTCGCGCATGTTCCATAGTCGCAACCATTTTTGGAGAAAGTGGTTATGAAGGATACTTGCATCGGCGGTCGGCGGAGAGCCGTCCAGGATCAGAACCCGATTTTACCGCCGAATTTGCCGAACCGCCACGATCCAACGATCGTCAGGAACCGTCAAAGCGATGAAGGAGGCGAACGCGATGTCTCGAAATATGAACATTTTGCTTTCCTACCCGAATTCTTCGCAGTATCATGACGACTTCGACTGTGAGTGGATGTTTCACCGCTGCGCAACAACAGGTTGGGACTTGTGTTGCAGGGCCGCTGAAACAGGCTGCATGAAGCAGCCAAGTGGGAATGCAGTCAGGCGGCGCCAGCCATGGATGACGGACGCGGCCCCAGTTTGGGATGCAGCACTGATCAGAACGAACGGCGTCTCCTGATTCACCTGCAAATTCATCTATGGACTTGACCCCTTATGGGTACCATGTGGATGCAACCACATGGTTCTATCTTTCATTGCTGCTCGTATTGGCCGTGTTCTTTCGATTCCACCGTGTGTGGTCTCTGAGGAACATCGACCTTGCGCTACTCCTCTGCACTTCACCCGGGCTGTTACTGGTCCAGTCAGAGGATCGTCGGATGCTCGGTTTTGGCTGGTTGTTCGTGGTGAGTGGGATCATTCTCGTTCGCCTGCTGTTCGACAGCCTGCTTGTTCGAAGGCCCCACACCACCCAGAATCTCAACGCCGCCGGAATGGGTTTCCTGTGCGCAGCGGCGTTCGTGCTGTTGAGTATGCACGCGGTCTCGGTGCCATTACCGGAGTCGACCGAACATACCCTGCAGCGGGCTGACGATCTCATCACCCGAACCGACCGGACTGAAGCGGAAGAAGAGATCGAAGATCCAGTCGAACTCGAAGCTGGTCCGACGCCAGCCGTGATTGGCGCGCCCATCAAGGTGATGTTCGATCACCTTGCTCCTCGTGTGATGGCCATGACTGCTCACCTCGCAGTGATTGTGGGGTTATTATTCATCGGCAGGAACCTGTTCGGTGATCTGCAACTGGGGTTGGCGATGGCGACTTTGTACTCGCTTCTCCCCTGCACCGCGTATGACGTCGGCGAGTTCAATCATGTCCTGCCAGCCGCGTTGATTGTCTGGGCGATTGTGGCTTATCGCCTGCCCTTTGTTTCTGGTTCGCTGATGGGAATGGCTTGTGGAACGTTGTTCTTCCCTTTGTTCCTGGTTCCCATGTGGTGTGCGTTTTATGGCAGGAAGGCGGGAGTCCGGTTCTTTCTCGCTGTGACCGTCGTCTTCGCTGCTCTTCTGACCAGTTCGTTGCTCACCTCCGCAGACCCAGATTCCTTCTGGCGGCAGACAATTGGAACAATCCGACTGCCTGTCCTGGCATTTGAAGGAGGTGATCAGGTTGATGGCTTCTGGAATGAAGGGGAGTATGGCTCTCCCTATCGGATTCCGGTGATCGTTGGCTACTTCCTGATGCTCGTGGCATTAACTATCTGGCCGAGAAACAAGAAGGTTGAACACCTGATTGCCAACTCGGCAGCACTGATTGTGGGAACACAGTTCTGGTATCCCCAACAGGGGGGCGTCTACCTGTTGTGGTATCTGCCGCTGTTGCTGATGGTCGTTTTCCGGCCCCGTCTGACACGACTGGAACGACTTGACGACACTTCGGAAAATACAACATCCGCTGCGATGCCTCTCAATGAGGCTACGCTTCCCAATCGGGTCATGGGGGGCGGACAACTTCAGCGTGTGCAACTCTATCGCTGAACTATTCCTGCGTCACCGAGCGGAATCCGAGTTCTTGGAAGCGCTCCAGCTCGAATGTATCGGTGATCTTGAGTGCCGCAATGCTCCCGAAAGGAAGCACCACTTTTCGTGCATCGCTGCTGTCAGGCTTGTCTCGCTCCAGAACGACCATCCCATCGCTGATCATAAACCTGACGAAGACGATGGACTCCTGATAGTTCGTCACCACAATCCCCCTGGTGGGGAAACTGGGAGGCCATCCTTCGAACAATTGCTGCCAGTAGTCAGCGGCTTGCATCCTGTCACCTCGGAAAAATGAAATCTACGTCGCCGAGTGGTCGCACTGACTTCACTGGCCGACGAACTCCAGTAGGAAAGTACAAAAAAATCCGAGACACGCATGCACGTGACTCGGACTTCTTGAATGACCCCAAGGGGATTTGAACCCCTGTTCTTGGACTGAAAATCCAATGTCCTGGGCCGGGCTAGACGATGGGGCCGGAGCACATAGGGTACTGACGTGATCGAATCAGTCAAGACTGCCCGAAAGCAACATCGGAAAATGTCACACGTTTCTGTGGCAAATTCCGGGGATAAATCGAGGACTTAAGCTTGAGCGATGAAGCGTAACCTTTTGAAATCAGGTTTCCGAAGTCGGGACTTCTGTTTGCGTATCAGACGCTCCCCCCGGGACGTCCTTCATCGTATGGATCGCCTCATAGACTTCACTCCGATGCACGGGCACCTCTCGGGGTGCTTCGATTCCTAATCGAACCTTGTCTCCACGGATCTCGACCACCGTGATCTTGATCTGATCATCGATCACAATGCTCTCATTTTTTTTTCGTGACAAAACCAACATCGGTCTACTCCATAGATGCTCATCCTTCGGAAACCGCGAACAGATTCATTCTGGTCGAACACGGCCACTGTGAGCATTGGTAAGACGGTTACCACAAACCTTGTCAAGGTTCAGGCCCCACCTTTCCTCAAGAAAATGCTACTCGCGACCAGAGCGATGGTCAATAGCTTCTCTCCTCACAACGACTTACGTCGCGAGTGCACATTCGAGAAGCAGGCAACTCAGGCTAGGCGATTCTGATGCAAGGTGTTTTTTGAAAACGACTTGCGACATGCCCCAACCGGTGTTTTGCGAAACAGGGGGCCGAATCGCCCGGTTTAACTTTTTCTGCTGGACACCTTATTCAGATGTGAAAATCCTCATGCCTGTTTTGAAAAAGCCGTTGCCATCAATTACTCAAGGCGATTCTCCGCTTGGCTTCTCGGAGGAGCATCTGGAGACGTTGAGGTTCTTTCCGACCGGAGTGCGTCGCACATCTCCGGAACACGTCGTAGGCCGGTCCAGGTACGTTTGCCCGGAGAGCCAATTGACCGAGATCAACCTGCGCGTCGTAGTCTATTGGATTGAGTGCTGCCAGGCGTTGTTGAACGCGAAATGCTGCACTCCAGTCCTCGTTTCGGCAATAGATCCCTCTCAGATTATTCAGCATGCGAATCACAATCTGACGTGGGGATGCTGTCCGCAAGGTTGGGATGATCTGTTCCGCTGAGAGACCGGTCTGGGCCTGCAACCAGTGGAGACATTCTGTCTGACTCAGCATCCGGCCAGCGGAATAGGCATCGACAAACACCGCTCCACGTTCTGTCTGATGACGACTGAGAAAATGCAGCGGAGCCGGGATCCCCTGAAGTTCGATCCCCGCACGACGAGCAATCTCCATATAGATTACGGACAGGCTAATCGGGATACCCAGTCCTGTCTCAATGACGTGAGGCAGATAGCTCGACTCGGGACGATGAAACACTGCCGGATCACCCCGCAGACCACACTCTTCAACGAGATGGGAGACAAGGTTGTCCAAAACGGCATGCTCAGAGCGACACACAGACGAGATGCGACCGACTTCAAACGCCTGATCATTGATCCAATTCTGTGTTGGTCGAAAGTCGAGGTCCGGGTTCGCATCCCGAGCCAGTTCCAGCGACACATCAATAAGATCAATGTCTCGCCGATGGGCCAGCAGCTTGAGAAACTCGCTGTCATTGGAAAACAAAGACATCTCAAATCAACCGTTCCACAAGAATCTGTCCAGGACAAGCGAGTCTATCTCTTGATTCTCACCTGAACAATTCCTGCTGGTCGCTGATCCCCAACTTCGTCAGCCGAGCAGACCAATCTTGTCGCAATCTGCCGGTCGAGACTACGATCATCAGGTTTGAACGGTGTTCAACCCCGCGACCCATCGAGACTCGAACTACGGATACGATCAGAGAATGAAGCTGGCAACTCACATTGACGGTCCAGTCGCCGTCATTGGCGACGTCCACGGACAGGTCGATCAACTCGAGGATGTGCTGGAGAAACTTAACTACCTGCCCGACCTTGATGAGCGCTGGATCGTTTTCATCGGCGACCTGGTCGACCGGGGGCCTGATCCCATGGGGGCGATCGAGATCCTGCTCGATTTAATCGAGGATCATCCGCGAACGACGTGTGTCTCTGGAAACCATGAGTTTGCGATGGCAGCTGCGCTGGAACTGATCCCGACCCCCTCGTTCACCGACTGGCCAGAGGAGTGGGTGGAACTTTACGGTGCCGATACCACGTTCGATTCCTATGGTGCTGAGTTCGGCGACCTCAACGATCTGTACGAGAAGATGCCAGAAGTGCATCGTCTCCTGCTTCAGGAACTGCCCTGGTGCGTCGAGCATCCTCGTTACCTGTTTGTCCATGCTGGGATCGATCCGAATCAACCGTTTGATCTCCAGATGCAGATCCTGCATGAGCGAGACTTCAGTCTGGCCCGTCCCCCCTGGTTGTGTTCGAAAGCGTATGTCAACAGCGGCGTCCCCGATGACTGTCCGCTGACGGTCGTCTCCGGACACGTTCCGGTGTCCGCGGTCCACTTTGGCGACCGACGTTTGCTGATCGACACCACGGGGGGAGTTCAGGGAGAACTAAGTTGCGTGCTGCTCCCGGAAAACATCATCGTGACTTCGGGTGACGAACCGCCTCCGCCGCCGACTCGCCCTGCTCCTGCGAAAAGGAGTGGACTCTTCGGCTTCTTCAAGTAGGCCGACAAGAACTTTCCGATCAATCCGAGCAACGTCCCCCGTTGATCGAATGTGCACACATGCCGTTTGTCAGCCTCGATCACATCAAAGAATGCGATCCCGATGGCTGTCACAGAACGCTGCATGTCCGGTATCCTGTGCCTGATCGATGACCCCCTGTTTGACGAGATCATGAAGTACGCACTGATAATTCCCGACGGATGTGCCGACGAACCGCAGGCGTCGCTTGACGGCAAGACTCCCTTGCAAGCGGCTCACGTTCCACACATGGATGCGGTCGCAACCGCGGGTGAAGTCGGACAGACGGACAACGTGCCTGAGTCAATGCCCTCGGGCAGCGATGTCGGGACGATGAGTCTGTTTGGGTATGATCCCCTCGTGTATCACACGGGCCGCGCGCCGTTGGAAGCCGCTGCCCAAGGCATCGAACTCAGCGCAGACGATTGGGCCATTCGCTGCAATCTCGTGACCGTCAGCGAGGGGCGGATGCAGAGCTTCACCGCCGGTCAGATTCCGAACGACCTGGGAGCCCATCTCGTTGGATTGATGCAGCAGGCTTGTTGCGGCGACCCTCATTGGAAGTTTCATCCGGGGGTGAGTTATCGCAACCTGTTGCTATACCGATCCCGTGACGGGAAGGCTCCATTCGCCGAGGACACGTTCTCAGTTCCTCCGCACGATATCACCGATCAGCCCATCGCGGAATATCTCCCTATGGGGTCGGGTGCCTGTGACTTGCGGGCTCTGATGGAGAAAAGTGTTGAGATCTTTGCCGCTGACGAATTGAACCAGTCTCGACGTGAAGGAGACGAGTTGCCGGCCACTCAAATCTGGTTGTGGGGGCAGGGGCGACGACCGGCTCTGACGCCCTTCGTCGATCGATTTGGCGTCGAGAGTGCTGTCATTACAGCCGTCGATCTCTTACGAGGCATCGGTCGCTTGCTGGGATGGGATGTCGTCGAGGTGGAAGGCGCGACCGGGTACATCGACACGGATTATGCTGCCAAAGGACGGTCAGCGATCGAGACGTTGAAGTCAAAGGACTTTGTTGTCGTGCACGTCGAAGCAACGGATGAAGCCTCTCACGAAGGGGATGCCGAGGAAAAGGTGAAGGCACTCGAGCAGATCGATGCCCACATCGTTGGCCCCGTGCATGAGTATCTTCGGAGCCAGGGTGACTATCGGCTGCTCGTGTGCCCCGATCACCCAACGTTTCTCCGGACGAAGACACACAGCCACGGGTATGTCCCCTTCGCGATGTGTGGCACCGATGTCCCGAAAGACTCAGCCGAATCGTACGACGAGATCGTCGCTGCAAGCACAGGACTCACTCTCGATGAGGGGCATCGCCTCATGAATCGCTTCTTCGCTCGTGGGTGACGCCCTTGGGGCGACGTGCTATCCTGCATCCACACATCTGTGTATGTGGATTACTGTGAGTTTCTCTGCTCGCGATGACCACAGGCATTCTTTGTTGATCACATACATTCACCCACGGAGTGAAAGAGACGATGCAACCGCGTCTGGAGGCGTTTCCCAACGTCATCGAACTCAACTATCAGGCCCGCAGGCGATTGGGGTGCTGCGTCTATCTTGTCTTCCATAAGAATGAATGGCTGTTGATCGACATCGGCTATCAGGACACACTCGCGGAGATCATCGACCTCATTCGCGACATGGATTTCCCGCTGGCGGAGTGCAAGTACCTGGTTGCCACCCACGCTGACGTTGACCATGTGCAGGGGATGCAGAAGGCCAAGGAGATGCTCCCACAGGCCAAGCTGGTCGGGCATCCGCAAGCTGCCGAGCTGATGGCTGAGGGGGAACGCATCCAGACCTACGCCCGGATCTCCGCGCAGGGGATCGACATCGACATGCCTGCTGTCCGGTTCGACGAGACGATCGATGAAGGGGACACACTGACCGTCGGCGATCTCACACTCGACGTGTGGCACACGCCCGGCCATGCTCCGGCTCAACTGGCGTTCCGTCTCGGCAATCTGCTGTTTTCAGGCGACAACATCTATCGCGACGGCTGTGTTGGAAATATTGATGCACATCACGGCTCGGATATCACCGCGTTCATCGAGTCGCTGACCCGGATTCAGCAGAGCGACGTGGAATGGCTGCTCCCATCTCACGGACCGATCTTCCGAAAAGATAACGCTCATCTTCAGCAGACGATCGATCGCCTCGAACGCTACTCACATCGGGCAGACTTCGGCACCTGCGCCGTCGACTGGCCCCTCCTCGACGAATGGGACACCGAACTGGCGAATGGCTTCGATCCTTCAAAAGCAAAATAGCCGAATGAGCGATCTCTCGAAGCGAAACCAGCAGGAAAGCAGCGTTTTGCGACGCATCGAAGATGCGGTCCCCTCAATCTGGCAGGCCCCTTACTGAGGTGGAGTGCGGGCGATAATGTAGGCGAACAGGTCTCGTAGTTCTTCGTCAGTCAGTTTGTCAACAACCCCGTCAGGCAT
>JAGQQG010000176.1 GCA_020426325.1 Planctomycetaceae bacterium
GGAGGGTGCGATACAGGGCTGAACTTCGACGTTGATAGGCGATCGAGCAGGGAGTTCCGCTCTGTGACACGATTTCGATCAGTTCACGGATTGCTTCGGCCGAGTCTGCCAGCGGCTTTTCACACAGCACCGGCCACTGCTGAGCGAGACACGCTTTCAGTTGTTCGGCATGCGAAGATGTCGGCGTACAGATGACGGCTGCATCCACATCATCGCGAGCCAGCACCTCATCCAGAGAATTGCAAACGTTTGCATGCGGGAGCAGGTCCTGTTTGAGACATTCTGCCATCGAACGGTCGACGTCGAACAGGGTCGTGACAAGTGCTCGCGCATCCTGCTGCAATCGGGTTGTGTGCAACCGTCCCATCCGCCCACAACCAAGCACTGCGAACCGTCGCGGTGACAGAGACGGTTCCTGGTTCGCTGCCATCTTGACCTCGCCTGGTGATTGAATCAAAGTCGACATCATGTTACCCGGCAGTTGGCAACTTGCGACCCCATCGAGTTGAAGATGAAATATGCTCCATTGAGAATGCTCGCCGTCACCCTGATCTTGGCCGGTTCGCAGGGCGTTCATGCTGGCGGACTGTTCGTGACCGTTGATCTCGCCAAGGGGGAAGCCGTCGATGTGAATCTGACGGATGGCTCGACGGCCAGCGTTGAATTGATCGACGTAGAGGAGTCACGTGGAAACGTCTGGCACGAAGTCAATCGAGCGGCTGTCGTGCTGAAGGTGAATGGGGTTGAGGTCACGATCGAGTCCGGCATGTATCGACTGCCACAGACCGTCGGCGGCGTGCAGGTGGATTGTCCCGTCACTCGCGCGGTTCAGGACCACAGCCACATCGACTGGTGGACACTGGAAAAGGACGCACGGCTGCGAATCTGGCCAGGGGACAGTCCTTGGATTACGGACGGCACGTTCGTCTACCCCGTCCGACAGGAGTGGTTCGCCAGTCAGACGTGGTTTACGAATGAACCGGTCTCCGTCCGTCCCGATGGCAAGCTGTACTACCATTCCGGCCTCGACATCGGCGGGGCAGAAGGGCTGGTGGACGTGCTCGCTGCGACGGATGCTCGTATCGTCAGCCTGGGGACCGACGTCCTTCCGGGACACGAGATGGATTCTCCGGTTGAACCCCGTTACGACGTGATCTATCTCCTTGATGAACGTGGGTGGTACTACCGTTACAGCCACTTGCAGTCATTTGTGGAGGGCCTGAAACTGGGCGACCGTGTTGCGATGGGGCAGCAGATCGGCACCCTCGGCAAAGAAGGGGCCAGCGGCGGCTGGTCGCATCTCCACTTCGAGATCAAAAGCAGGCAGCCCTCCGGCAGGTGGGGTACGCTCGACAGCTACGCGTTCCTCTGGCAGGCCTATCTCCAGCAGTACAGTCCGAACGTCATCGCTGTCGCCCGACCGGGACATGTCATCTTCGCCGGCGAATCCGTCCAACATGATGCAACGCGGTCGTGGACCTCAGCTGATCATATCGCGTCCTATGAGTGGACATTCTCCGACGGCACAACAGCGGTTGGTCCAACGCCCATGCACGCTTACGAGAAACCGGGTGCCTATCGGGAGACACTCAAGGTCACCGACAGCGATGGCAATGTCGACTACGACTTCGTCCGCGTGACCGTGTACGACCCCACTCATCCAGACCGCACCCCCGCTGCGCTCCATGCGGCCTTCTCACCAACCTTTGACATTCATGCCGGTACTCCGGTGGCGTTCAAGGTGCGAGCCTTCCAGACGACGCACGGCGAGGAAACCTGGGACTTTGGCGACGGCTCCGACACTGTGACCGCTCAGTCCGATGGCAATGTTGATCCGCGAAACAAGAACGGATATGCCGTCACCACACACCGGTACAAGAAGCCGGGTGATTACCTGGTTCACGTGAAGCGGATCGATGAGCACGGACACACTGCAGAGGACCGGCTGCACGTGCGTGTGCAGCCTTAGTCGTTTTCCGGACACACTTACAGGAGAACAGATCTCTCCGGTTCGAGCATCTCGGGAATGTCGTCGGCATCGATCGACTGCAGGAGGTTGATCTCGATCATGCGTGAGAGGGCTGCCAGAGGCAACGCCTGCGGGTCGGTGTCAAACGGGTCCTCGATTTCGTCTCCGATCTCATCCAGGCCGAAGAACGCATGTGAGATCAGGAGCACCACCACCGGAGTCAGCGGGCCGACCGTCTTCACAATGCCGAACGGAAGAAAGAAGCAGTAAAATGCCACGAGTCGGTGAATGAGCACCGTGTAAGCATACGGAATCGGGGTGTTTTTGATCCGTTCGCAGCCCCCCTGAATGTCCGCCAGATCAGTGAGTGAGGCCTCGATGATGGGCAGATGAAACTCGGTGATCCAGCCGCGCTCCCAGGCCTGACGTAGTCGTTCTCCCATGTCCTGAAGTATGGCGATCGGCACATTCATGTGTTGTTCGAGAGCGGACACCTCCTCTGCTGAGAGGTATTTTCGCAGTTCCTCAAACGGCTCGGTCTGACGCAGGTGATGCCGGAAGGCATGCACATAGGCGATCATGTGGTAGACGAGGTCTTCCTGAAACTCCCGGACCTCGGGTGTGAGAGGCTCATTCCTGGGGCCGATGAGCGTCAACACCTGACGAGTGAAAGACCGGGACGTGTTGACGAGTCGACCCCACAGCTTGCGTCCCTCCCAGAAGCGGTCGTAGGCAGCGTTGTTGCGAAAGCCGAGGAAGATGCCGATCGCCAGGCCGATCATCGTGAACGGCTCGGAGGTGAGCGAGAACTGTTCCAGTCCGTAGTGGATCTCAAACCATGTGACGAGCACAGAAATCAACGTCATCGCGATGATTCGCCGCCATGTGAATCGCAGGTCACTCCCCCGGAAGGAGAACAGCATCTTCAGCCAGGGGATATTCTGTTTGACAATCATCGAGTTTTCTTCTCACCATCGAGGTTGAGATCAAATGACCGGCGCTTCCAGCACACCCAGACTTTCCGCAGGCAGATGCTTGATTTCAACAAACCTTCCTTCCGTTGGTTGGAAGGCAAAGACATCGCCCGTCTCAAACTGGTAGACCCAACCGTGGACCTTGAGAGAACCGTTTGCCAGTCCGGCCGCGACGGATGGATGCGTCCTGAGATTGTCGATCTGGCAAAGTACGTTCTCCTTCACGGTATCGGTCAGCAGTTCCTCACCCGCTTCATCGCCATATTTGTCTCTCACGATGCTGAGCGTCGCGTCCGCATGCTCAAGCCACCGTTTGACCGCTGGCAGTTTGGCAACAGAGTCGGGGTTGAGCAGTCCGGACATGGCTCCACAGTGCGTGTGTCCGCAGATCACGAGGTTCTTGACTTCCAGGACACGGACAGCGTACTCAATCGTCGCCCCCTCGCCACCGTTGGCTGCCCCCCACGGCGGGACGATGTTGCCTGCATTCCGAAGGATGAACAGCTCTCCCGGCTCGGTCTGGGTGAGGAGGTTCGGGTTGATCCTTGAATCCGAACAGGTAATGAACAGAGTCTCAGGATTCTGACCTGCGGCCAGCCGTTCAAACAGTTCCTGTTGTCCAGCGAAGTAGTTCTCTTGAAACTCGTGAATTCCGCGAATGATCTTCTGCATGAGATGTCCCTGAACTCGATAGAGATGTAGGCTGAAAGCCTTGAGCGCATGATGCGCTTCTGGCGTTGTTGGTACGCAGGATCTGACACTGATCGCTCGTGCTGCCTGCCCGATCGCGACAGCGCAAGATTGATTTGTGAGGCGGGAAAGCGTGCAGGGCGGCGATATGGAGAACGGTAGAGTTCATCCCATTGCGCATTACCTGTCGTCAGCAATAAGTAGGATCGCCACGCGTATTGTCAGGACGACCATGCGGTGCCAGCGGCGTGCACACTTCTCCAGAGAAGCGTCGGACGTTCGCATGGGAGTTAGAGAATGAAGTTCGAACTGAAGGGGGCGTTTCGAGGTGATTCGCTTGCTGAGCACCCTCAAGAAACGCGCATCTCTGGACCAAGACCGTCTCCATCTCTCCTTCAGAGCACTCGACTCCGATGCCTGCACCGACAGCAGCGGTGAGGAGAAGCACCAACAGGAGTCCGGTCTTGGACACCGTTGCAAGACCGGCGGAGAAAGCTGTCACCCCACGCTGCCTTCCATTTGAAGTTCGAGCAGTCGATTCATCCCGACAGCGTATTCCATCGGCAGTTCCTTGACCAGTGTTTCGATGAAGCCGGTGCGAGTTTGAGCATTGTTCATCAGGAACACGGTTCGGTCTTGATTGGCATGTCTGCTTTTATGCTATCATTGAAGTCTTTGAATAGATCAATCAGTGAACCTGTACTCTCTCTCAACTCCTCCAATCTCAGTTGGAGGTCAGCGGGAAGCGACGTTTCGTCAATTCCATAGACGTCGGTCACAGCCCGGTCCAATGACTCAATAACTTCATCGACTACGCGGGCTCGTTCTCGGGATTCGTGAACGGCTTCATCGATTGGCCAAGATTCCAGAATGAGATCATTTCCATTCTCCCAATGACACCGAGTCGCGCCACCGACCGTGATTCGATAGAAATATCGCTCAATCATCTCCTCTCCGTGAAGCTGTTCATCATCTGAACGCTCGGCCGCCATCGCGAATGCTTCGCTCACTCCGTCAGGCAGGACGAGGATTTGGACTTGGTCAGCGTTAACAGATATTGGCGCATCTATTCGTGGTCCCCACCATGGCTTGGCGTCCTGCTCATTGAGCTTTAGGCCGGGAACCTTGGGACTTATTTCCCAGTCACGTGAAACCGCCCGATAGCTCGTGACATAGGGAGAGTAGAAACCGGGATATTCGCTTCCCCGTTTGTATTCGACGAGTTTCATCCAGTGTTCGTTGAACTTCAGTCCGATGCCTTGTCTGAGATCATAATCCTTGTTGTAGATCATGATCGTCACGGGATTGATTTCATGTCGGCGTTCAGTACCGTCTTCGTCCTTTGAGATCGTGAACTTAGCAGAATCGTAATCTCGGACTTCTTCGTACACAGCAGCGAGAGCTGACTTCATCGATTCTGGCATCCCACGCACCTCGAGATTCCAGTAACCGGAATACCCGCAACCCGCCAAATGCCCTGCACCTCGTCGATACGGAAACTCAACTGGCTTGTCTGTTTGGAATCGATCGATGGTTGCCTGAGTTAACCCTGACCCCCAACAGGCATCTCCCGGGAGGAATCCCGTGATGATCGCTTGGGTACAATTCGCAAAGGCCAGTATCACGACGACGCTGACAACTCGAAGAATCGCCTGATGTTGGCCGTGAAGGAGCTTTTTCATGTCACTCTTAGCACAGATATGCGAGAATCGATCACATCAGTGATACGGGAACGACAGCATGGCAAGTGTATCCACACGGACACCGGAAGGGGAACCGCGGAGATGTGAGATCTGTGGAGCGCTCTCGTATTTGGAAGTCTCGTCAGCCGGTGACACTCTTTGCCCACGATGTGGTGTCATTACATGGGAGCTATGCGCTCTTTTCAACGATGCTATTCACGTTCCTGTCACCGAACTTTCGCTGGACCTGCTCGATCAAGTTGCCAGACACTCTCTCGATCTCGTCGAACTCGTCATGGCGATTGAAGACAAGTGGCGTGATGAGTTAGGCGATAGGGAGGTGACCGAAGCTGAAACGATTCGTCAACTTGTTCGGTGGATTCGTGAGGGCCAACGAGACTTGGACGATCGACAGTTTGGCCCCGAGTAATTATCCCACGCTTCCCTCCATCTGGAGTTCGATCAGGCGGTTCATTTCGACGGCGTACTCCATCGGGAGTTCCTTCACCAGTGGCTCAATGAAGCCGGTGACGATCATGGCTGAGGCTTCCGCTTCGGTGAGGCCGCGGGACATGAGGTAGAGGAGTTGTTCCTCGGCGATCTTGGAGACGCTCGCTTCGTGCTCCATCGCGACGTCGTCCTCTTCGACCTCGATATAGGGGTACGTGTCGGAACGGCTTTCCGGGTCGAGGATCAAGGCATCACAGACGACGTTGGACTTGCAGTCGGTCGCGCCGTTCTGCACTTTGACGAGGCCCCGGTAGCCTGCGCGGCCGCCATCTTTGGAGATCGACTTGCTGATCACGCGACTGGAGGTGTGAGGAGCGCAGTGAACCATCTTGGCACCAGCATCCTGGTGCTGTCCCTCGCCCGCGAAGGCGATCGACAGCGTTTCGCCACGGGCGCCCGGCTCCATGAGATAGACAGCCGGGTACTTCATCGTCAGCTTGGAGCCGAGGTTGCCGTCGACCCATTCCATCAGGGCATCCTGATAGGCCATCGCTCGCTTGGTCACGAGGTTGTAGACATTGTTCGACCAGTTCTGGATCGTCGTGTACCGGAAGCGACCTTCTTTCTTGACGAGAATCTCGACGACTGCGGAGTGGAGGCTGTCTGATGAATACGTCGGAGCCGTGCAGCCTTCGACGTAATGGGCACTGGCGCCCTCATCGACAATGATCAACGTCCGCTCGAACTGACCCATGTTCTGGGTGTTGATGCGGAAGTAGGCTTGCAGCGGGAAGTCGATATGCACTCCAGGCGGCACATAGATGAACGAACCGCCCGACCACACTGCTGAGTTGAGAGCGGCGAACTTGTTGTCGCTGGGCGGAATAATGGTTCCGAAGTATTCGCGGACGAGGTCCGGATACTCCCGCACAGCGGAGTCGGTGTCGGTAAACAGGACGCCCTGCTTGGCGAGGTCCTCCTGCAGTGAGCCGTACACCACTTCGGACTCGTACTGGGCCTTCACCCCTGCGAGGTATTTCTTCTCTGCTTCTGGGATGCCGAGTCGGTCGTACGTCTTGCGGATGTCCTCGGGGACGTCGTCCCAGGACTTCTCCTGTTTGTCGGACGCTTTGACGTAGTAGTAGATGTCCTGGAAGTCGATGCCCGACATGTCGCCGCCCCAGTCGGGCATCGGCTTGGCTTCGAAGATGTCGTACGACTTCAGCCGGAAGTCAGTCATCCAGCCGGGCTCGTTCTTCATCTCCGAGATCTGCGCGACGATCTCGCGATCCAGTCCCTTGCGAGACATGAATGAGTACTTGTCCGTCGGATCATGAAAGCCGAACTGGTAATCGCCCATCGCGGCGACTTCGGCTTTCTCCTGATCAATGGCGTCGTCGGTAAAGATGTCAGTGGACATGATGAGACCTGTTGTTGGAATGATCTGACTTTTGACTGGTCAGAGCGCGTGAGTTCGATGTCAAACGGCAGCTGTTTCTTCCTGCTGTTTGACAGCCTCTTCCTCCGCTGCGGCTTGAGGATGTCGCTCGCGGACGCCGGCGTAGCCTTGTTCGTGCAGTTCGTGGGCGAGAGCTGCGTCGCCCGTTTCGACGATGCGGCCAGCGAGCATCACGTGGGTGTACTGAGGGACGTTGTACTCAAGCAGACGTTCGTGGTGCGTGATGATGAGTGTGCCCATGTGCTCGCCGGATAGTTTGGCCAGCCCTTCGCTCACGACGCGGACGGCGTCACTGTCGAGGCCGGAGTCTGTCTCGTCGAGGATGGCGAACTTGGGTTTGAGCAATGCGAGTTGGAGGATTTCCATCCGCTTCTTCTCGCCACCGGAGAAGCCGTCGTTGAGGTAGCGACGGATCAGGTCGCGGTCGACCTTGAGCAGGCCCATCGCCGCCTCGAGCTGCTTGCGGAACTCGGGCGTCGCCTGGAACTGGATGGTGTCGGTCGTGGACATTGCCGCAATTATCGTCCGATCCGCCGCCCCGGACCACCCGGTTCCCGGACCGCCGGGCCGGAAGCCCGCCGAGCCACCCGCACGCCCGCCTTTGGTTCGGCCCCGCCCTACTCCCATTCAATCGTCGCCGGCGGCTTGCTGGAAATGTCGTACACAACCCGGTTCACCCCGCGCACCTCGTTGATGATCCGCGACGAGATCTCCGCCAGCACCGCGTAGGGAATCCGCGACCAGTCCGCCGACATGAAGTCCTGCGTCTCGACCGCACGCACCGCCACCACGCTGTCGTACGTCCGACCGTCGCCCATCACTCCCACGCTGCGGATCGGCAGCAGCACCGCGAACACCTGGCTCGTCTTGCGATACAGGTCCGCCGCGACGATCTCCTCCAGCACGATCTCGTCGCACTCGCGCAGGATCTCGAGCTGCGGCTTCGTGACCGCCCCCAGCACCCGCACCGCCAGGCCCGGCCCGGGGAACGGGTGGCGCCACACGATCGCCTCCGGCAGCCCCAGCACCTCGCCCAGCCGGCGCACCTCGTCCTTGAACAGGTCCCGCAGCGGCTCGACCAGGTCGAAACCCAGTTGCTCCGGCAGTCCGCCCACATTGTGGTGCAGCTTGATCGACGCCGCCTTGCCCGCGTGCCCCCCGCCGGACTCGATCACGTCCGGGTACAGCGTCCCCTGCGCCAGGAACCGCACCTGCCCACCCGTCCGCGACACGATCTCCGCCGCGGCCCGCTGGAACACCTCGATGAATCGATGCCCGATCAGGCGACGCTTCTCCTGCGGATCGGTCACGCCCGCCAGATCGCCAAGGAACTCCGCCGACGCGTCCACGACCCGCAGATCGATCTTGAAGTGGTCTCGGAACGTCGTCTCGACCAGTTCCCGCTCGTTCTTGCGCAGCAGGCCCGTGTCCACGAACACGCACGTCAGGCGGTCCTCGA
>JAGQQG010000177.1 GCA_020426325.1 Planctomycetaceae bacterium
GGCTCCTTCCTTGGAACTGGTTTGCACCAGGAGCCGTACCCATTTTCCTCTCACACGTCAATTAGAAGACTGCCTCTGAGGGTCGTGCCTTCAAATCCATTGTTTCGGATTCCATTGTGGACCGAGATCTTGAGTTTGAATTCCCAATCTGAAGGCGGATCCGCTTAAGAGTGACATGCTTTATTTCTGAAGTGTGCGGAGAAGGCACTTCAGCAAACTGCACACTGGGACGGTGCGCAGACTTAGCAGCCCGTTGAAAATGGATGTTTGATTGGTTGCAAATTAATTCAGGCTGTCAGGACGTGGGCGGGTGTGTTTGGGCGAAAGATTGAGAACAGGCGTGAACAGATTGCGGTCGAAGGCTGCAATTGGCTGAGGGGGCCAGCGAGAGCGTTCACTGCCGTCGAGAGACGTGACCACAGCATCGCGAACTGCCGCACTTTGCCGGTGCCCAGCAGTTTGCGCAGCACCAGACCCAGATTGTGAGACACGGCTCCCAGCAGGTGTCGCTTTCTCACATTCTCGATGCCCCGCAGCCAACTCCGTCGGCCGCCACCCGTCTCGCAAATGTGAGCGAAGCTCCGTTCAACCACTTCGCTGCGGCGGCGTTGCAGATGCTTTCCGTACGCGCGCTGGGTGCGATGACGATTGTTGGTCACCGCTTTTCGTTCTGCGTCCGTTCGCTTGCTCCAGTCCCACTCCGTCTTTCGCTGCGGTTCGGGGATGTACGTCTTGCCACGAATGCCGAGTGACTCCCGACACGCCTGCAGTGTGTTTACTGCGTGATACCCTTTGTCGGCCACGAGCTTCCTGATGTCACACAGCAGGCCGGTCGCTTGATCCAGGTGCTTCTGAGCACTCTCCAGACTCGGCACGAGCGTGGCCGTGTCCGCTTCAGTTGCATGGTACACCTCCGCCTCGAGGATGGCTTCGGTCTTGAGATCGACCACGTGCTCGGCCTTGTACGCCAGATGCGTCCGGCCGTCTTTCATGCGAGCAATGCGGGCGTCCGGGTCGGCAGGCGAGGTCCACTCCTCATTCGAGACCTTCTTCTTTCCCCGATTGTTCCGGTCTTTGTCGTAGCGGATGAGGTCCGACTTGCTCTTGATCTCCACGCCGTCCGCTTCGGCCAGACGACGCACGTACGTGTCCCAGTCCTCGCCCGTGTCCTTCCTCACGATGGACTTCATGGCTGCGTTCGCTTCGAGCGTTGTCGCGTCCACACCGACCAGCGTGCCATCGATCAACTTGTGATCGTGCAGCACCTCCAGCACGAACTGGTGCACCGCGTGAAAGACTTCCAGCGGCAACCGCCCGCGAATGCGACTCAGACTCGAATGATCGGGCGTCTCGTCGAACGGCTCGAAGCCCAGGAACCGCTTCAGCGACAAACTGTCCTCACACCGCCACGCGATGCCGCGCTGCGAGTCAATGCCTTCAAAATACCCCACGAACTACATGCGGAAGTAGATCCCCGGAGCAATCCCCTTGCGCCCCGTCTTCGCATAGAACGGCTCACACAGTTCCTCGATCCACGGATCGAACCCGGCTTCGGCCAGCAACGAGTTCAGCTTCTCATAAAACACATGCCGCGGCCCCCGAGTCGTCTCGCTCGTCGCCACCCACAACATCCCCTGCCGCTCACCCTCCCGCCGACCCATCCCCATCGCAACTCCTCCCGATTCGAAAACCAACGAGCCGCAACTCTAACATTCGCGTCAAGGGAGTTTTTGAACAGGCTGTTAGACATCGTGTAGCGATTGATTGGATTCCTTCGCGAAGTGAAGGTGAATCTGTTCGATTCTGCATGACGGTCAACGATCCTACTATCAAGATGAACAGATTGTGGGAGTCTGCGGAAACTCCTAAAGAGCATTTCGCCAAGGGGAGCTCACTTTTTCCGCTTACGGTGACTGTGGTGGCCGGTTTCCATTCGGATCCTCACTGTTGCTGACGCTGGTAGTTAACAATGGCGTCACGCTCCTCTTCGAGTTGTCGTCCCCGTATCATTTCCGCACGGGGTTTGGCTCGCAGATCATCGACGCAGGACCTCCATCAGATGTGTTGTGAATTCATGAATTCAGACCGGAGACAGCCCTGTGACGTGTGCGGAAAGCAGACGCGTCTCGGGGATTTGGTGCCTGCGATGTTTGTCCGTCGGCCCGTGTTCGAATTGATTGCGAAGGACCATCCCAATTGGAATGAGCGAAGTCAGATTTGCGCGACTGACCTTAACCGTTATCGGAGCGAGTACATCGAGGACACGCTGGAGCAGGAACGAGGTGAGCTTTCGGAACTGGAACGCCGTGTGGTCGAGAGCTTGCGCGAGCATGAACTGCTCTCCGCCAATGTGAATCAGGAGTTCGATCAGCAAATCACCTTAGGAGAACGGGTTGCCGATCACGTCGCATCCTTTGGTGGCAGTTGGACTTTCATTTTACTCTTCACAGCGGTGCTGACAATCTGGGTCGCCATCAACTCGGTGGCTGTTATGTTCAGGCCATTCGATCCGTACCCGTACATTCTTCTCAATCTCGTCCTGTCCTGTCTGGCTGCGATTCAGGCGCCGGTCATCATGATGAGTCAGAATCGGCAGGAAGCCAAAGATCGACTGCGATCCGAACATGACTACCGTGTGAATCTGAAAGCCGAATTGGAAATCCGCCATCTGCACAGCAAGTTGGATCTCCTGCTGACACATCAATGGCAACGATTGTTGGAGATACAACAACTGCAGACCGACTTGCTGGGAGAGATCGCCAACCGTGAGTCCAATTGATCGTTGGAAATGACGTCGAACCGAGTTTGAGAAACGACTTTGAGACCAAAGCTTGAAAATCTTTCGCCTCTGTTCGCGGTCGTCATGTTCTGTGGAGCAGGATGGCTGTTGTGGCACGAGTTGCAGCATTATCACTGGCATGACATCCGTCAGAGCCTGACGACGATCCCTTCGCAGAAGGTTGCACTGAGTGTCGTCCTGACTGTGCTGAACTACTGCATCCTGGTGGGCTACGACTTGCTTGGGGTGCAGGCGATCGGCCACCCATTGCCCCTTTCCCGAGTCGCTTTCGCATCATTCACAGGTTTCGTCGCCAGCTACAACTTCGGAGCAACAGTGGGCGGGATTCCCGTGCGATACCGAGTGTATTCGACACTCGGTCTGTCCGCCGTCGAGATTATCCAGCTGACGATCATGCTGGGAGTGACCTTTTGGATTGGTGAGTTTGCCTTGGCTGGGTTGGCGTTCGTCGTCGCCCCCTTTGAGATTCCCGACAAGCTGCACATGCCGTTCAAAACGGTCGGTGCCCTGTGTTGGGTGTTGTTTGCGGTTACAGTCAGTTATGTCCTCCTGACTGCTGTCTTGCGCAAGCCGCTGAATGTCCGAGGCAAGGACATTCAGCGATCGTTTGCAGACGCTCATCAACTTCCATTCCCGATCATCTCGGATGGGGACGGTGCGATTCGACAGGCGTTTGGTGTCTCGAAGTCTCTTGGAATCATTCCGGGGCGGATCACCTATGTCATCGATCCACAAGGAATCGTACGATTGGTCTTTAACTCACAACTTCATGGAGAGCAGCACGTCGCAGAAGCACTTGCGATGGTTCGGCAACTGAATGATCAACAGAAGGCGGGTCTCTGATTCCGTGTTTCAGAGATTGACAGGACCAAGCCATGACGCGCGCTCGTTTTCACCAGGAGTTTCACAAGACTGACCGCATCGGTTGGTTGAGAGCCGCCGTGCTGGGGGCGAACGACGGAATCGTTTCCGTCGCGAGTCTGGTTGTGGGTGTTGCGTCATCGTCTCCGGATCGGAATAGTGTTTTGCTGGCCGGTCTTGCCGGTCTGGCAGCCGGAGCGATGTCGATGGCGGCTGGGGAGTACGTGTCGGTTCGTTCTCAGGCAGACACGGAAGGTGCTGACCGCAAACGAGAGGAGCAGGAACTTCGCGAAAATCCTGACGGTGAATTGGACGAACTCACATTCATCTACGTGAAGCGCGGTCTTGATGAACCACTCGCCCGGCAGGTTGCCGCACAACTTATGGAGCGCGATGCCCTGACAACTCATCTCCGTGATGAACTGGGGATCACGGAACAACTCGCAGCCCGACCGATTCAAGCCGCAGTTGCCTCTGCAAATTCATTTGCGGTCGGAGCGGGAATGCCGTTGATCGTCGCGATGCTGGTTGCGGAGAAATGGATCGTGGTCGCAGTCGGATTCACCACAGTGCTGTGCCTGTTACTCTTGGGGGGGATCTCTGCCTGGACGGGTGGTGCTTCCATCCCGCGCGGGGCGATGCGTGTCACATTCTGGGGAGTCGCTGCCATGGCCATGACAGCGATCATCGGCTGGATGTTTGGGGTGTCGGTCGGATAATTCCTCTTCAGGTTACGACGCCCTTTTGCACAGAGTTCTTCCCAAGGCTTGCGCCAGCCAGAGACCTGCAAAGAAGGCAATCAAGTGCGCGATGTCAGCGGAGATCGACGTTTTCCAACCCTCCCATTGAAGAACACTGGTGACAAGCAATCGGAGTGTCAAACAGGTCAAGACGCTGTGTGTGACCCAACGTCTCTTCGCGGGGAGTTGCCGGCAGACCGCTCCGAGACAACCGTAGTACCCTGCGGAGGGACCAACATCATACTCTGTCGCAAGGATGGTGCCCCACCTGATGTCCAGATGATGCAGGGGAAGAGCCAGCAACAGTGACTGAACCATCAACGTGATGACGTGCGAGAGCACAAAGAGCAGAGTCGTTCTACCCGTGCCAAATTGCATCTCTGCCAAACCGACACACACGGCGACCATTCCGAGCGAGACGAAAAATGTCACTCCTCCATGTGTCAGGAAGACGGATGTCAGCAATCGATGCCATTCCCAAAGCGGAATATGGACTGGGGCAAATCCGTATTGTTCAAGCCAACCTGCAGAAATATGGCCAACGGAAGTCCCTGACACGAACGCGCTGGCAACGAGCATACACAAGACGCACAGCGTAAATCGCAGATGAAGAAGCAACCGGGTTACGATGACATATTGCCTGGACATGACCACGTGTCCGAGTTCATTGCACAGAATGTAATCAAACGTACTTCACCAACTGTGATTCCACTGATGACGATGAAGGGATGCTCCCTATTCTCGATCGGGACGTTTGTGATCCATAACAAAGGTATGACCAAAATCTGATCAAATCATTCCCGCGATTGTCCCGATTCCATCGATTCTCTTTGCTGAACTCTGTTGGCTCTGAGACTTCGCAACTCACCGATGAAGATATTTGCAGGAACAACTCCACCAATCTGCAATTCACGTCACGATATCCCTTGAAATTAATCAGTGACGAATATCCTGACACGAGTGCGACAATCCGGTCAGGCAGTGAAGTGCAACGTGCGATCCCGTCACAGAAGCTTCCCGAAATGAGAAGAACTGACAGGCATCACGTACTTCTCCTCAATATTCATCTGACTGAGATACGACCTCGAAATGTGGGATGTTGTCTCTGGCCGGAGGACTCGTTCCGTATGGACTTTCGTAGTTGCCCACATGATGTGCCCCTTGGTGATCCAGTCATCATCGAAGGTGTTCAAGACTCCCATTAAACTGGTACGCATTCTGCAGTAACCATTCCCCTCGGTTGAAACAACGAAGGCAATTTTGAAACGCTACGATCCAGGACACTTCCGATGTACCTGGCTTGGAATGTGACGAACCGTTTCGCGAGAGGAATGTTCGTGGGGGATTTGCGGAGCGATGTCAACGAACTTGTCGAGACCACATTGCAAGTGAATACTTGAGATCGAGACAATTCCGGTCGGCTGATTGAGCGGCTTCTTGCCGGCACGTCCCAAATGGAGCTAGGGAGAATTCAAGTCGCCACGGAATCTCAGAAAGCTGCAACATGTCGAAGAAGAAACATGAAGCTGGCAGCAGGCTGGCCAAGGACTACAATAACACGCTGCGGGCATTGCAGATCGAGTTGGTCAAGCTGCAAAACGAGATCATCCGTTCGGACGCCAAGATCCTGATCCTGCTCGAAGGTCGCGTTACGGCTGGCAAAGATGGGCTGATCAAACGCATCATCCAACACTTGAGCCCACGCGAAATTCGAGTGGTGGCTTTGGGGAAGCCTTCCGATCGCGACCGCAGCGAATGGTACTTTCAACGTTTTACGCCGCATCTGTCAGCTGCACAGGAAATGGTGCTGTTGAACCGCAGTTGGTACAACCGGGCGGGCGTCGAGCGAGTGATGGGGTTCTGCAGCGAGGACGAGTACCACGAGTTTTTGGAAACTGTCGGCAGTTATGAACAGTTGCTCGTTCGTTCGGGGATCAAGCTGCTGAAGTACTACCTGGACATTGACCGACAGGAACAGAAAAAGCGGCTGCGAGATCGTCGCGACGATCCACTCAAGCAGTGGAAGATCAGCCCGATCGATCAGTCTGCCCAAAAGCACTGGGATGATTACAGCGAGGCACGAAATATCATGCTCTCGCGGACGCACCACGCTATGGCGCCGTGGACAATCGTTCGCGCGGGCGACAAGCGGTCGGCTCGTTTGAATACAATTAAGAACTTGTTGTCCCATCTGGAATACAAGGGGAAGGATGAATCCCTCGTCTGCCCCGATCCCAATGTGGTGTTTCCTTTCGAGCAGGTGTGCCTGACCAACGGCATGATCGCACCTTGAAAGACGAGGCGACCATGCAACTTCTGTCCCTTGAAAAAATGGGTATCCTCGTCGGGTTGTCATTTTTCTTTGGATTGTCATTCGAGGGATTCTATGGCAAGTCAGCCCGCAGCCGGCCCGGTGGAATTCGCACGTTCCCACTGATCTCGCTGTGCGGGGCAATCCTTTACGCGCTTGAACCCAAGTTCGCGATGGCGTTTTGCGTAGGGCTCATTGTGCTGGGCGTTTGGCTTTATCCCTATTATCAAGCAGAAGTCGCACAGAAAAGACCGGCTGATGAAAGTGCCGATGGCATCATGGTCCCTCTGTGCAACGTCGTGGCGTATTTGCTCGGACCGGTCACCTTGCTTCAGCCACCGTGGTTCCCGATCGGATTGACGGTCGCTGCCGTACTGATGCTGCGCGCCCGCGATCGGTTGCACACCTTGGCGAAGAGCATCCCCGGCCAGGAGATTATTACACTGGCACAGTTCCTGGTTCTGGCTGGCGTCGTGCTGCCGTTGTTGCCGAACAAGCCTGTCACAGAACTCACAGCGATTACACCGTTCCAGGTCTGGCTGGCGGTGGTTGTTGTTTCCTCGCTCTCTTACGGCAGCTATCTGCTCCACAAGTTGTTGCCGGCGGGGGAGAGTCTGTTTTTGACTTCAGTGTTGGGCGGTCTGTATTCCTCGACGGCAACGACCGTGGTGCTCGCTCGTCAATTGAAACGGGATCCGTCGAATCGACATGAGTTCCAGTCTGGCATCGTACTGGCGACGGCCTTGATGTATCTGCGGTTGGGCGTGGTCGTGGCTATTTTCAATCTGCCGCTGGCATTTCGGCTGGCGGTGCCGCTGGCAACATTGGCAGCGGTGGGTGGTGGGCTGTCAGCAGCTTGCCTGTGGTTGGGCCGGCCTGCCGGACACGGCGAACACGCGGCAGCACCCCCACCGGGAAACCCGCTCGAATTACCGGCTGCTGTCGTCTTTGCAGTGTTGTTTGTCGTGACTTCAGTCGGATCGATGTGGGTCAAGAAGCGGTTCGGCGACATCGGAGTTTACTGGCTGGCCGGGATCGTCGGTGTGACTGATATCGATCCGTTCGTCTTGAACGTGGCACAAGGGGGTGTGGCAGGGTTGGATCAGACCGCGATGGTGGTTGCGATCTTGATTGCCGCTTCCTCAAACAACACGCTCAAGGCGATTTATTCCATCATTTTTTCCGGCTGGCGTCGAAGTTGGAGAAGTGTCATCTCTCTGAGCGCCCTGACGATCCTCGGTGGAGTCGAAGCTGCCTGGTTGGCAAGTGGCCTGAACAGCTGAGAAGTCATGCATTAGACGAACCCAAAGAATACTTGCATAGGCAAGTGAAAGAGTGCGGTGCAATATGACATCGACAATGCAGACGGATCCTCCTCCTCGGATCGATGCCAAAAAGCTGAGTGAGTTACCCCTGGACGGGTTGCAAAGAAAACTTGAATGCACCGCAGGCGGTCTCGATCCAAACGATGCTCGGCAGCGACTGGAAGAATTCGGCTATAACGAATTGGCTGAGGAGAAAGTCAATCCGTTGCTTAAACTCTTTTCGTATTTCTGGGGGCCGATTCCGTGGATGATCGAAGTCGCAGCAGTGCTCTCAGCGCTGGTTCGGCATTGGGATGACTTTGCCATCATCCTGATGCTGCTGGTGATGAATGCCATCGTCGGATTTTGGGAAGAGTTTCAGGTTGGGAACGCCATCAATTGGTATGGGGTGTCTCATGTAGTCGACATGTCGGACAGCTCGCACGCGCTGGCCTATTCTCTGCACGGCGCATCGCAGGGCGATGCCGACTTGTACGTGATGATCAACGCATCGAGACAGCCGTTACAATTCGGCATCCACGAAGGCACACCGGGCCAGTGGCCAGGGCTTACGCATCGATTTTGGCGGTGTTGAAGACTCTGAGCAGGTAGTCAGGGTCGAGGGCGCAGGCCATGCGT
>JAGQQG010000178.1 GCA_020426325.1 Planctomycetaceae bacterium
GTCAGCGAGTGAATCATGTCCTCGTTGAGTTCCCTTGAGGGGAGGATGCCCCCGCTGCCGACAGCTCCTGCATGACACGCATCGAGCAACACGACCAGCCGTCCGGGAATCTCAGCCAGTGCCCGTTTGAACAGGTCAGCCGAGATGCCTCGGTCTGCAATCTTCTCATCGTCGACATCGGAAGGCAGGAAGAAGAACCCGCCGAAGCTCTCGTCGACCGCTCCGTGGCCGGAGTAGAGCACGACGCCGATGTCGTTGTCCGTCATCTGCTGTTTGAGCCACTTCAGTCCTTCGAGGATGCCCGACTTGTTGGCGTCGGCATTGGTGAGTGCTTTGGCTTCGATCTGTTTGAAGACCGGACGGCTGTAGTCCTGAAGTGTGTTGCCGAGTTCCTCAGCGTCCTTGTCTGCGTAGTACAACCGGTCGATCGTGGCATCGTCATATTGCGTGATACCGATGCTGAGCACGTAGAGCTTGCGATCCGTCTGGATGTTCGACTGATAAGCAACGGTGAGTGTCGAGGTGTCGGTGTGACTGCTTGTGGTCGCAGCCCGCACGTTGAAGGCATGTTCTCCCGGAGGGGCTTCGATGTCCCAAGTCTCTGTGATGGACGCTGTTCCCTGCGACTTCACAGACCGACGTCCATTGCGTCCTTCAAACGGTCGTCCGTCCATGTAGAGGGTGAGACTGAGCAGCGGATTATCTGCCTGCCGGGACTGAGCACGGACCTGAATGTGAACTTTTCCGTCGGCAGGTTGAACTTTGGCAGAGGTGGGGGCCAGCCATTCGATGGCAGGCGGCAACACCTTCTGGACGGTGACCTGCTGTCCGCCCGCTTTGGCGATGGCTGCGGTCACACTTCCCGTCTCCAGCAGAGCACGGATCACATCCGGCTTGTATAACGTCTCGTGAAACTGCGTGCCGTCGAAGAAGTCGGGCAGTGCTGACTCGCCCTTGTTCACCTGCCAGCCAATTAACCGCTCCCCGCGTGGACTGGAGGCGTAATGTCCCGTCGGCGTCCAGGCGACCCATTCGTCCCCCTCCGCAAACAGACTGAGCAACAACTCTCCTGTCCGAACATTCCACATGCGGAGCGTCTTGTCGCCGCCTCCGGTGAGAGCGTAAGGATAAACGGGGGACGGAGCGACAGCATTGACTTGATCACGGTGCCCACGGAATTCGATCCCCGGTTGACCGGTGATGCCGTCATAAATCTGACAGGTATGCGACCCAGCGACGAAAATCGGGAGCCCTTTCTCGGTGGGAAGGAACGTCATACCGTTGATCTTGTCGCGCTCCCGACCAGTTCTGAATGACCTTCCTCCGGGAATGGCGGTGATGGTCTCGTTTCCCTGGGTATCCCGTGTGATTGTGAGCCTCCGCCCGGCATACTCAAGCAACCCTCTTTGTCCCTGGAATGCTGGGACGGCCGCCGGCTGTGCAAACTGGTTTGGCTGCCCGCCCAAGTTGGTGTTATTCGGGTTAAACGCCTGACCATTCCCAGCCGGTGCGAGTGCAGAACGAAACGCGAGCGTTTCCAGGTCGAACGACCAGTCCAGCCTGCCACGAGTGTTTAATTCTGCATCGGGGACACCTTCGTTCGGTCGAAAGAGATGTGTTCCCCAGAGCAGCTTCTTGCCATCTGCACTGAATGCAGTGCTCCAGATTGATGTGGCCTGGCTTCCTAGAATCTGAAGAGTTCGAGCAAAACCAGCATCCCACAAATGAATTTGTTGATCACCTCCGTCGATTGATGCGACGCTTCGTCCGTCCGGACTGAATGCGATCGCCGCGACCGTGCGCTGATGTCCGCGATAATGCTGCAGTCGCTGCAAACTTGGCCAAGAGTAGATGTATGCAGAGGAAGTGCTCGCTGGGTAACCGGTCCCGATCGCCAGTCGCAGTCCATCTCTTGAGAAGGCGACTGAAGCAGCTCCTTCATCAAGGTCGAGGGTTTCATTGAGACGCTGTCCGTCAGTCGAAAAGAAGCCAACACGTCCCAACGGCGGACGGTTCGTTTGGCTGGCATTACCTGCGACTGCGATGATTGGCTGGGTCGGATGTGGGGCAAGCCACCAGACATTGTCCATTCCGTCGAGCTGAGTTGTATTGACGAACTTGAACTCGCCGCCCTCGTAACTCCAGAAGCGGATGAGTTTGTCGTAGCCGATAGAAACCAGTCGTGGCGAACCGGCCTGGGCGAAGGCGATGCGGGTCACGCGTTCGTTGTGCCCCTCAAATCCCTTGATCGGTACGAGACTGCCGTCCGGCTGCATGCTCCAGAGATACACCAACCCTTTGAAGTCACCGCTGGCGACGAATCGGCCGTCCGGGCTCACAGCAATGGCCCGCACCGGTCCCTTGTGGCCATGCACGACATGGACGAGTTGCTTCGTCGTCCGGTCGTAGATGCGAATCGGGTGCGGACCATCCTCGTTGGGATGAAACCAGCCACCTGTCAACAGAAAGCGACTATCGGGAGTGAGAGCCGCCCCGTGTACCTCGCCGAAGTTCTGATCCCCCAGCTCTCCCCGGTAGACGTGTGAGATACGCCCCAGGTTGAGGTCCCATTCACGGACCGTTCCGTCATAGCTGGTCGAGATGATGGTCTGATTGTCAGCGAAGAGCACATCGCGGATGTAGGCGGTGTGTCCGCTGGAGTTGAGCACGAGAATCGGATCGTTCGCTGCTGCGGTCTGGGCCATGAGCAGCAGGCCAAACATCATCGTCGCGATTGATTTGAGGTGCTTCGAGCGAGTCGTGTCCATGTTCGGTCTCCCCATTGACCAGCAGTCCGTCGCAAGCAATTCACGTCCTGATGAATGCATCATCTCTGCGGAGGGGCAGGAACGCAATCAACGACCACGTGTGCGAAGGCACAGCTTCTGTCGCAAGGGACAACGCGTGGCGAAAGTGAAACTTCCCATGATTTCTCGAAAGGAGAGTTTTTTTCCAAATCACATCGACCAAAAAAACACTCGCCCTCAGATCGAGGACGAGTGTTTGATTTGTTGATCGCAACAGAAAACAGTGGCTCAGTTGGTGCCACGAAGTTCTGTCTGATTCGGGTTTGGGGCCGGAACGATTGTTTCCTGCGGCACGGCCTGATTCGGGTTCGTGGCCGGAACGGTAGTTTCCGGCCCGACCTGATTCGGGTTCACGGGTGCCGGGTTAGCGTGACCTCCTGTTGCTGGAGCACCGCCACAGGCGGAGCATCCGCCGTCACAGGCACTGCAACCGCTGTCACATGAGCTGTAACCGCTGTCACAAGTCGAGCAGCCGCTGTCACAGGTCGAACAGCTGTCGCATGACGAGTAACTGTCACAGCAGGTCGTTGGGGCACAGCAGGTTGCTGGTGCACAGCTGTGGTGGCGAACCCTGTGGCAACGCACGCGGCGTCCACAACGATGGCTGGCTTCAGCCGAATCACCCAGGACAAACACAGCCACCAAGGCAACACAAATGGTCAATACTCCCGCGCGTTTCATATCTCGTTCCTCTGATTTCGAAATCGACAGTTGAATTTGGAACCAATTCCCCACAAGTTTTCCGGTCAGGTTGTTTCCCCAGATTGGCAAGTGTGGGCAATTTGCACGCCTTAGAGCATAACAGCGTTGACAGCAGAGTCAACGATCTACCACAGATTAGTACCGAACCTTCACCACGGCCCGGATTCCCCCGATCTCCCGGACGACCTTGAATGTTGGATCCTTCCGCGGTGGTCCCGGGAGGGTACCTCTCGGCAGAATGCTCTTGGCCACGGGGGGTTCGTTCGGTGGCGGGGACTGGCCCACTTCCCAGGCCGCTGCAAACGTGACCGTCAGCGTCCCGATATCCGAGGGGTTTGGAAGGATCTGGGCAGCCAGACTCTTCGAGTGTTCACCGACCTGAAACGCATCCACCAGAGATGCGTCACGGTAGTATCCCGGAACCATGCGCTCTCCATGCGGAGCAATAATGTCCCGGCTGTTTCTCTGGTCCGGGTCGTCCGCGAGGGAGAAGCGGCTCAGACCGTCGATCAGGACGTCCACGGCTGCTTCAAAGTCTGTGCGATTGTACATCTTCACCGCATAGATGTTTCCATGCTCAAGTTTCACTTTGATCAGATTGCCGTCATGGAACGGTGTGAGCGGATGAAACTGCCCGGGTCCCGTCTCGACCAGCACCTCAACCCCAAAGGGACTGCTGGGACTCGGCCTGACTTCGTTCCCGACAATCGTCGGGTCGCTCACCGCAATCCCACCCGGGGGCACATTGGGCGGCGGGCTGGTCTCACCCGTATCGGTGACAGCCGTGTGACCGTCATCCCGATTCTTGACGTTTACGGTAAAACGTCGTTCATTTCCATTGGGCAGGAAGACGGCCCCTTGAATTGAGAAGCCGGTCAACTCCTTCGTCTCGTCACGAGGCAGTCGGTGCAGACGCCCTTCGATCTCGGTTGTCCCCCCGGGGCCGACTTTGAGATCGGCCTTCGCGAGTTGTTCACCGATCAGTTTCGACAGGCCAACATCATTACTTGCGGTCGCCCGGAACTCGCGAACAAAAAAACTTTGCTGGTCCGGAGCGATCTGCATGACGATCTCGGCCACCTTCTGGGCAGCGTCGAACTTGTTGAAAGCTGTCAGTTCCTGGGCCGATGCACTCGCAGTCATCAGCGAAAAGACAATGGCAATGGTGGCAATGCAACTTCTCATATGACCCGACTCCCCATGCAGGCTGATGATTGATGATGTATGGACTGATCCCAGTTCAGTTTCCTGGGAAGACTCGTTCCGGCGTGCCGAATCGGAGTTCCTCTGCGACTGCGTGGAAGGTAGAATAGGGATCCAGCTTTTCCCACAGATCGCGGCTGATAACCTTGTCGTCGACAAGCACGCCCATACCGAATTTGCGAAAGGCCGGTGTGTCGAAGATGATTTTGAGTTTGTCGTGATCTTCGAAGGCCACCTCCGCAGCGACATCCTCAAAGGCGAGGTTCTCTGTGTACTGACGGGCAATCGCACCGACCGGTTCACGAAACTCAGTGATCGGTCTGTTGTCATCCGGTCCACGAAGGTAAGGACCAGTCGCTTCATCCAGGCTCGTCAGGAACCGGTTGCGGTCCTTCGCGACGAGTTGGTTCATTGCATCCTGAGGCAGGAAAAGTCGATCGACCTTCTGGGCATCTCTCCCCTGGACACCGTGTCCGCTCCGAATGTCGTCCTTGAACGGCTGCATGCCTTCGGCGTGGCAGACCATGCAGGAGATACCGTTGATGACTTCCCGATTTCCCAGTGGGCTTTTGCTGTCGTAGACCACATTGATTGGACCGCGATCAATTCTTGCACCCTTGCCATCGACCAGCAGATAAGCCTGCAGTCCGTTCGGCAGATTGAAGATCAGTTCACCACCGTCGTGCTCGAAGGCAGCATGACGGTTGTTGGGGAAAACCGGCCCCAATGGAAACTGGGTGAGTGACTGTCGCCCCGCACTACTGCCGAAGTCGTAACTCTTCCAGTAGGCTCCAAACGCTGCTGGGTGTCGATCGACCAGCCGATTGTGTTGAGACACATTACTTTTGATAAAACCGGCTCTTGCCAACCGATCCTGCTCGAAGTCCCGAATGACATCCACTTGCAACAGTTTCTCGATCTCAGCTGCCGCATTATCCCCTCCGGGAAGTTGTAGCAAGTCATGATACAGCGGAGGCACTCCTGCTTTGGCGACGAACCAGTCGGCCCGTACGATCGGGATCTGCGACCGGGTTGCCTCATAGACAAAACTCGCCTCATTGCTTAACCGTCCATCAGTGGCAGTCGTGTAGGACATCCCGTAGGGATAATCGGTCAGCATGCGCTGCCACTGGCCATTCTTGTCCCAGCCAATGCGGACGAGGTCCACACGGAGCACCGTTCCATATTCTCCGATCGGCTCGGGCAGGTAGATCTCACGCTCCCAACTCAGACTGTTGAGAAGTTTGGAGAGTGCGGCCCGATAGGTCTTCAGGTCTTCGTCGGAAACGGTCGAGTTGTTGTGCAGATGCGTGATGCTGAAGTAACGAAGACGGTCATACTCGTCCTCTCGATGATTTCTCAGATCAGCAGCGACTGCTGCGAAATCGTCCGCGACAGACACGAACGGACGATGCAGGACTGCGTCCGACGGAGCCAGTGCACCCGCGTTGATCCATTGTTGGATGACAGCGACCTCTTCCGCAGCCAGCGGTTGTCCCGGAGGCATCACCACATCTGCGTCACTCGTCGAGACGCGAGCCCACAGTTCGGACTCATCCAGATTCCCGGCAGTCAGGTAACCGTTAGCCATGAGATAGGCGTGGTCGAGCACGTTCAGGTCGCTCTGTGGATTGACCTTGCCGTGACAGCCGCCGCACCGTTCCTGCAAAATCTTGCGAGCCTGGTCTGCCAGTTCATCAGCTGATGTCGGCTGCACCCCGCTCAAGCACACGACCAGTAACAGGCTCCCCAACCAGATTTGTCGGCTCATCACAAGCCCCTTTCATACAAGTTGTCTGACGTGGGACTGCTCACCCAGCACGGCCCACCCCGTTCACACACAACAAGTTGGTGTGACCCCATTTCATCTTGATCAGTAGTCGATGTCAAACTCGTTTGTCTCATCGTCATGGCTGTTGGCGAATGATGCCTCGGCCCTGTTAGAATGATGTTCATCCACACGACGGCATGGCGCTCCGTATGAGGACGATCATGCGGCGTCAAGTGCTGTCACGAATCGTCGACACTCTTCTGGAACAGGCCAACGTTGTTCAGACACCAATCTTCCCGTTTTTTCGTGGTTTTGTTGCTAATTGGCATCAGTCTTCACGATACGCAGATTGATGCGGGGGACCGGATCGACTTCAACCGGGATATCCGCCGCATTCTCACCGCCAACTGCCTGTCCTGTCATGGACCGGATGCAGAAGAACGTCAAGCGGGGCTGCGGCTCGATGTGGCAGAGAGTGCGCTCTCGGAACTCGACAGCGGCAATCAGGCGATCGTCCCCGGACAACCCGACCAGAGTGAACTCCTGCGACGAATCGAGTCAGACGACGACAGCGAACGCATGCCGCCGCCCGAGATCAGCCGTGGGCTAAGCAAGTCGGACATCGAGACCCTGCGGCAATGGATCGCAGAAGGGGCCTCCTTCTCAGCCCACTGGTCATTCGTTCCTCCGAAACCCGGACCGCCGCCAGCGGTGAAGAAGTCGGGATTTGTGGAGAACTCGATTGATCGCTATGTGCTGGCGCGGCTGGAGCTGGAAGGACTCTCGCCGAGTGAAGTGGCGGACCGATACCGCCTCTGCCGTCGCGTGTCACTCGACCTGACCGGAATGCCGCCGACGATCGAGGAGGCAGACGCATTTGTGAGCGATACTGCCCCGGATGCGTATGAGCAACTCGTCGATCGGCTACTTGCATCTCCACGATTCGGCGAACGCTGGGCGCGCGTCTGGCTCGATCTCGCGAGGTACGCTGATTCACAGGGGTACGCTCAGGACTCGGAACGGATGATCTGGCGATATCGAGACTGGGTCATCAACGCCATTAACTCGGGGATGCCCTTTGATCAGTTCACTGTCGAACAGTTCGCGGGCGATCTCTTGCCTCATCCGACGTCAGACCAGTTGATCGCGACAGCCTTCCATCGGAACACGATGACGAACAGCGAAGGGGGCACAAACGATGAGGAGTTCCGCAACGCAGCGATCATCGACCGGGTCAACACCACGATGGAGGTCTGGATGGGCCTCACGATGGGCTGTGCCCAGTGCCATACGCACAAGTACGACCCGATCTCTCAGGAGGAGTACTTCCGTTTCTTTGCCATCCTGAATCAGACGGCTGACGCTGATCGTCCGGATGAGTCTCCTGTGCTTGAGGAATACAGCGAATCACAACTCACTGAACGAACCCGGCTGCAAACGGAGATCGACCAATTGGAGAGACGCCTTGCAGAGTCCGATCACGAACAGCCCATGCCCGTCGAGGTGACGTTGCCCACTGGTCCGCTGGAAACGAGGTTCGTTCGCATCCAGTCGCTGGGTGAGGCACAGTTCCTGCATCTGGCTGAAGTGCAGGTGTTTGTCGGCGAGACGAATGTGGCGACAGAGGGAACAGCATCACA
>JAGQQG010000179.1 GCA_020426325.1 Planctomycetaceae bacterium
CTGGGGCTCGTCTCGCGGGTCTACCCGGGGGCAAGACACTCCCGCTTCGAGCATGCGCTGGGGGTGTATCACAATGCACTCTGCTATTTGCAGCAACTGCGAAAGGATCAGCGATTCTGTGAACTCATCGACTCATCCTCCGCACAGCTGTTGATCGTCGCAGCCCTGCTCCACGACCTGGGGCATTGGCCGTATTGCCATCCCATCGAAGACCTTGAGATCGAGGGTCTGACAGCCCACGAGGCCTTTGCGTCTCGGTATCTCCATGATGACAGCGAACTGGGGCAGGTGTTGCGAGAGCAGTGGCACATTGACCCGGCTGATGTGAGTGATGTCCTTTCCGCCAAGACAGACACCCCGCGCATGCGTGTGTTACGGTCCATCCTGTCCGGGCCGATCGACATCGACAAGATGGACTATCTCGACCGAGACAGCCTGCATTGCGGCGTGCCTTACGGTCGCCACTTCGATCGGCACCGGCTGATCCAGTCACTCGTGCTGAATGAGGCAGGCGACGGGCTTGCTATCTCGTACAAGGGGAAGACAGCAGCCGAGTTGATGGTGTTTGCCCGCTACGTGATGTTCAGCGAGGTCTACTGGCACCATGCGGTGCGTTCCGCCACGAGTATGTTCGCTCGTGCGTTCTACGAACTGCATTACCGACTGGACCTCGATCGATTGTTCGAGCAGTCTGACACGGAGATGATTGCAGCACTCCGAACTCACGGTGCCGGGACCCCCAGCGAACCGCTGCTGGAGGGTGTGTTCGGAAGCCGGCGGTCACTCTACAAACGGATTGTCGAGTATGGACATGACCGGGAGCAGGAGCTTTACTCACGGCTCACTGGTCGGCCCTACTCCGAGATTGTCGCCTGCTCGAGCGAACTCACGCGTCAGATTGGACGAAGGCTGAATCGCTCTCTGGACACGACAGCACTGTTGATTGACGCCCCCCCGCCGCACCGGGAAGTTGAGTTTGCAATTGATGTTTACTATCCACGACGACAGGAATATCGCAAACTTCAAGAGGTTTCGCCCGTTGTCGATGCCCTCGCTCGCACACAATTCGACGACTATGCGAAACGAGTACGAGTCTTCGGTCATCCCGACATTGCAGGGGACGTTGCTGCCATCAAAGGCTTTGACAATTTGCTCCTGGAAGTAATTGAACAGACATTGAAGTAACTGAGACGAAGCCGAGCGATGAACGTGTTCCCTCCAGGAGCAAGTCGATGAACTCAAGCATCACACATCCCCAGCGGTTGCTCGTGATATCTTTCATGCTCATTTTCGGATGCGGGGGCAGCACCCCATCGCCCGCACCGCCGCCTCCCGGGGCACCGCAACCTCCTCAGACAATCAGGCAGGAACCGGCACAGGCGGCCCGACCGATTGCCAAAGGGGTGCCTCAACAACCGGCTGCACCTCCAGCCGCTTCATCGAAGTCGCTGCCCCCGGGAACGAACCCAGAGGACGTGATGCTGGCCATGCCAGAGGGGTCCGGGAACTTCGTCATCGTTGAAGGCAATCAGGGCATCCATCCTGATGACTGGTTTGTCGCTGTCAGTCCGGCTGCGGGGGCTGATTCGTGCTCGTTCATGCTGAGGGATGCTGGCCGTTCCGGGATTGCAACAGCACAAATAGTTGGTCTGCCCACGGGATTCGTTGCAGTGGAAGGAACCGGCCTTACAAACGAGGGTTGGCCGGAGCGGATTCGATGCGAAGCGGATGGGTCAGTGATGGCGATCGTGCCTGGCGGACTGTTCCTGCAGGGAATGGACGGCGAGGATGAGAACGCGGCTCCGGCACATCCGGCTGAGGTCGACGCGTTCTACACGGACGTCACAGAGGTCTCGCTGAACCAGTATCAACGGTTTATGGAGGCCAGTCGTGCGGATGGCCGCAAGATTCCGGACCCGGTAAATGCAGGTGCGGATGGCGATCGTCCCGTGTTAGGAATCGAATGGGGAGAAGCCTCTGCGTATGCCAAGTGGGCGGGCAAGTCATTGCCCACAGAGTCGGAATGGGAGTTCGCGGCTCGTGGTCCGGGAAATTTCAATTGCCCCTGGGGAAATGGCAGAGCTGTCTGGGCCACACATCGGGAGGCCGGCCAAATCGATGCCGTCGGTTCCTACCCCAGCGATCGCACAGTCTTCGGCATCCTCGACATGGCCGGAAATGCGAAGGAATGGATGTTCGACCTGTACCACGAAAAGGCCTATCAATTGGCCGCTTCAGACGGGACATCCGTGAAGAACAGCACCGGTCCGCGACGGGCTTCGCCAGCGAACCAGCGTGTCGTTAAAGGGGGCGGTCCCCACTGGGAACTGTGGCATCGAGCTGGAGCCAGTATGGTCTCACCGCCGGAGGATGTCGGCTTTCGCTGTGTCCTCAGGGTGGCTCTGTCAGGCCGCTCGGTCATGGTGCGGTCACTCGATGATGACGAGAAACCGGAAACGGGAACACGTCGACGTTCTGGCCCGCCGCGCCCGGGCCCCCCAAGTGGCACGCCATAAATTGACATTTTCACATTACGATCAGGCGGCTGGTTTCCCTTCCATTCGCTGGCGGACCATCAAGTCCTGTGGTAGCCTACCGCCTCATGTGATTTGAGAGTTTTCTCATCGAGATCGAGTGGAGTCGACTGACAATGCCCGCAGCACAGCCACAGGCAATCTCCGGCGTGAGTGCCGGACGGGAAACTGTGATGGAAACCGTTTACCCTTCAATCTCAGCGTCTGGACTGGGGCGTCTCATCGGTTCCATCTGCGATTCGATCCCCGTTCGTATTGCCGGTGTCAAGCTGTCATATCTGTTGTTCGGTCTGCCACTCGCCCCATTGGCGCTGGCAGGGTATGCCGTCTTCAAGCTATTTGGTGACCGATACGTCATCAGTAATCGCACGGTCAAAATCTTCTCTGCAATCGGCGAGACTTTGAAAGGTCAAGCTAACATTGCAGACATCGACAACGTCGCCATTGACGTGAAGAGCGGGCAGGGATTTTACCACGCTGGAGACCTTGTCCTGCTCAAAGCCAACGGCGATGAACTCCTGAGGCTTCCTGCGGTCGTGCGACCCGAGCGGTTCCGGCACGTCATCCTCGAGGCACGCGAAGCTCGACTGCTCAGCGATTCGACCCTCGCAACGATCGACGCCCGGCAACTCCAGACTGCGTAGGCGAATCATTTGCTGTCTGTCGCAGATGAAGAGGAGACCGCATCCAACTTCAGATAATCCGGCAGGTCCTGAGGTTGAAACCGCAGCCGAATGTCTCCCTGGCAGCACTCGCAAGGTTTAATCTCATACATGGGGATGGAGCAGACGTCACACCAGTAGTCGGTGTACTGCCGCACTCCATCCTCATCAAAAGTGAAGACCATCAACGCCTGCAGGTAAGGCAGGTGCTCCCGACGATAGGCGACGAGTTCCACCTTCCGGTCCCTTAGCCTCTCGTCCTGAAAGAAGGCCCGCCCACGCCAGTCGGCCAGAATCGGGATCACGTCTCCCTCGGGAGTCTCCAGTACCGCCTGATCAGCCATCTCATCTGCGACACGCAGTCCGCGACGCTTGAGTGCCTCCCTGAGCAGAACCACCTGGCCGGTGAACAGTTCGCGTTCGCCATTCGTCTCCGGCTCTGCCTTTGCTTCACCTGTGTCTTCCGCGGACTGAACAGTCAGCGCAGGAAAGGGAGAAACGAAAGTAGCAAACAGACCGAGCACCGCGAGTCCCACGATCGGGCGACTGTAAACCCACGACGTCCTCCGGCGACGTATCGGCAGAGGCGTCATTCTTCGCCGATCCCGATGACCACCAGCCTCAAGGGAATCGGAGTCTCTTCGCCGGCATTCGTTTGCAGAATCCAGAAATCGTGGTTGTCTTCGTGTGTCAGTGTCGCTTTCTCATCCTGCTTTTCGGGTGGCAACAGTGCAAAGATGGCAGGGTGAGCTGAGCCAGCGGCCTCTGCACTGATTTCCTGCAGTTCATCCTCATCCTCCAGCGTCTCACTCGATGTGTCATCCTGAATCGGCAACGCCAGCAGGAAGTCGCGGAGTTCACTCGTCCCCACATGATTTCCGTCCTGCGGCTGCTGTCCGTATCGCATCGTGTACAGGCCGGGGAGGATGACCTGGTCCCTGAAATCCGTAAACTCGGGGCCGTCCTTGACCTCAAGGACGCCGACGAGTGAGCCGACCGGCATCGGGTACTTCACACGCAGGTCCGGCTTGAAACCCTCTTTGGAGACAACCGACTTGACCAGCCAAAGGTCGCACACGGCACCGTCTGGACCAACGAGTTGAGTGCCCTTGCCCGACAGAGCTGAGGAGATCTCCTTGGGCAGATCTTTCGGCAGACTCTCGACAGATTCGAGCGAGTAATCATCCGCAGCCAGCGGCTGAATGAACGCACATGCGGCAAACAGGCTGAAAGCGATCAGTGAAACGAACTTCATGGAGTCTCGCATTTTTTGGAGGTGAATATCGAGGGCAGCAGGCATTAGGTCATGACAGAGATGCTGAATCGGAACGCCAAGCTACTTCTTAAAAATGGCCATAAACGCGCTGCGGGAGCCTGCGTTGTCCCAACGGCAGTTGAGGCCTTCACCCAGGTATTTCTGCTTGAGTGTGTAGGCAGGGGTCGCATAGTACACGTCGGTGAGTGGCTGGAAGTAGATTTCCTCGTTGGTGCAAACGCAATCGTTGCCTGCAAGTTTCCGGGTGTGGATCTCCGCCAGATCACCTGCCTGAAAAACTCCCTCCACGCTGTGATGGTCATTCTCCAGCTTGAGCGGGACTCGTTCAATCGATGTGACATCCTGAGTGTATTTCCGGGCAGCCTCTTTCGCAAAACTGATGAGTGCCAACTCCTGCTCCGTAGTCGCCTGCTCGTCGACAAGGATCACTGATTTGATATGGCCAGCCTGCATGGGGAAGATGCCATCCTCCCCCAATGTCCCTTCCGCTTTGGCCACAACCGCAACGCCCAGACCCTCCAGAGACGTGCCGTTCCAGCCCCCTTCGTCGACTCTCCAGGCCATCACAGCCTCTTTGCCAACAAGCCCCATCTCGCCGTTCGCGAAGCAGGGGCCTGTGTAGACATCGCAGGTCCGGGATTCGAGATACTGCCCCCGAATCTCGATCGCATGAACCGCTGTCTGGCCAGACAGGAAGACAGTCAAAAGGGCCGCCAGTGCCGGAATTCGCATCGTTTCTACCTCAACGGTGGGAATCGATCATGTCGGAAACGCGTGTTCAAACACACATCTCGATTCTCATCCCGCAAGGAGAGGCCGTCAAGCGGGTTTCCCGGAATGACAGACATCTTCCGGGAATGCATGAAGCATACTGACTCGTCTCCTTTGTTTCTCCGACTCGGTCATCGCAACAGAAAATGCCACCTGTGGAACGCGTGAATCCGTGATACGGTCGTCAGCAGTGTGGTGGGACTGATACGATGAAGGGAGGTTTCCTGTCCTTTTCGTACCGTTCTGAGAGACTGTCACTTGAGAACGCTGCTCGTCACCGCTGTGTGCCTGCTGTCGGCTTGTTCCACAAGTCAGGGCGCTGATCGTCGCGTTGATTTCAACTTTGATATCAAACCGATTCTGTCGGACCGTTGCTTCATTTGCCACGGGCCGGATCAGGAGGCACTCCAGGCGGACCTGCGACTCGACATGTCAGAAGGAGCGGCTGGGGTGCTCACTCCCGCTAAGCCGGAACAGAGTGAGCTGTACCGGAGGATCACCTCGGTCGACCCGGACGAACGGATGCCGCCTGAGAACGCAAGAGGCTCACTGAGCCCCGACGAAATTGACCTCATTCGACGTTGGATCGAGCAAGGGGCAGAGTACAGCGGGCACTGGTCGTTTCAGCCAGTGAAAATGGTAACAGTGCCGGATGTCGGGGACACTTCGTGGCCGAACTGCGAGATTGACCAGTTCATCCTGCGGCGCCTTCGCGAGGAGGGTCTGGAGCCGGCGGATACGGCGTCGCGAGAGACGCTGATTCGTCGTTTGACGTTTGATCTGACGGGGCTTCCGCCGACATTGAAAGAGATTGATGACTTCCTCGCTGACGAGTCCCCGGATGCGTATGAGCGGGTGGTGGATCGGCTGTTGGCATCCGATCATTACGGCGAGCGGATGACCGCGGACTGGCTCGATGTGGCCCGGTACAGCGACACCTATGGTTATCAGGTTGACCGGGATCGCTTCGTGTGGCCGTGGCGGGACTGGGTGATCCGCGCCTTCAATACGAACATGAGTTACGACGAGTTCATCACCGAACAGTTAGCGGGCGACCTGCTGCCAGATGCGACTGACGATCAGATCCTGGCGACGACCTTTAATCGTCTGCATCCGCAAAAGGTCGAAGGGGGCAGCGTCCCGGAGGAGTTTCGCATCGAGTATGTGACCGACCGGACGCAAACTGTGGCGACCGCTTTTCTCGGCCTGACGCTGGAGTGTGCCCGGTGTCACGAACACAAGTACGATCCCATCCAACATCGGGAGTATTACGAGCTGACTGCCTTCTTCGACAACATCGACGAAGCAGGCTTGTACTCATACTTCACTGAGTCAATCCCCACGCCAACCCTTGCACTGGCGGACGATGCCACGAAGGCAAAACTCACAGAACTTTCGACGCTTGTCCAACAGGCGGAGACACAGTTGAGCGACATCGCCGCCTCGGCAGGGGAACGCTTCGATGTCTGGCTCGACAATCGTCAAAAACAGAGTCAGGAGACTGAAGAACGAGCTGGAGATTCAGCAGTCGCTCAACCCTCAACCCTCAACTCTCAACCTTCCCTCATTCCCGGTCTCGTCAAACATCTCGACTTCGAAGAACAGTTAGATGGTCCGAATGTGAGCGTCCCGGGTATTGACGGGAAAGCTGTGAAACTGACAGGGGATGACAAGATTGATGTGGGAATCGGCAACTTCCCGAGGCACGAGCCGTTTTCGGTCGCTCTGTGGATGAACACACCGAATCTCAAGGAGCGGGCAGTCATCTATCACCGCTCGGGAGCCTGGACGGATGCAGCCAGTCGCGGCTACGAGCTGCTGATCGAAGAGGGGCGGTTGAGTGCGGCCCTGATTCACTTCTGGCCGGGAAACGCCATTCGCGTGATGACGCATGAACCGCTCGCAATCGGCCAATGGGTGCACGTCGCGGTGACGTACGACGGATCGAGCCGTACCGACGGACTGCGTATCTACGTCGATGGCCAATTGGCCGAGACAGCGGTTGTCCGGGACAGACTGACCAAAGAGATTCAGGGCGGGGGGGGAGACAACATCGCGATCGGTGAGCGGATGCGGGATCGAGGTTTCACCGATGGACTCGTCGATGAGTTCCAGGTCTTTCATCGGCAACTCACCCCGGTTGAAGTGGCACAGATCCACGATGGCAAGTCGCTCTCAGACTTGTTGAACTGCCCGACCGAAGACCTGAACGACGAACAATCGGCGAAGCTGTTTGAGTACTACCTGTCGACGATTGACCCGGAGCATACTTCCCAACTCGCAGCACTGCAGAGCGCGCGTCTGGACTTGACCAAGCAGCAGAACGCGTTGCAGGAGATCATGGTCATGGAGGAGATGGCCGAACGCCGGCCTTCGTATGTGCTCAAGCGGGGACAGTACGACGCACGTGGCGAGCAGGTAAGGGCTGACACTCCCGAGGCCTTCCCACCTTTCCCGGAGGATGCCCCACACAATCGGCTCGGCCTGGCCCGATGGCTGACGAACGGGGAACATCCGCTCACGGCACGTGTCGCGGTCAATCGTTACTGGCAGTTGATCTTCGGCAACGGACTGGTGCGGACGCCGGAAGACTTTGGGAGTCAGGGCCAAATGCCGACTCACCCGGAGTTGCTGGACTGGCTGGCTGGCGACTTCATGACGCACGGCTGGGACGTCAAACGGCTGCTCAAACAGTTCGTGATGTCCGCAACGTATCAGCAGTCCTCATCGCCCGGTGATGAGGCCGTGCATCGTGATCCGGAGAATCGCTTGTGGTCGCACATGTCGAGCCATCGCTTGCCGGCGGAGATGTTGCGGGACAATGCGCTCATGGTC
>JAGQQG010000017.1 GCA_020426325.1 Planctomycetaceae bacterium
ACACGCGACAAACAGGGCAAAGTCCAAGAGACTCACGACGTGACATTCTTCATCAGCAGCCTGCCGCCACGTGTGCGACGGCTCAATCAACTGCTGCGGGATCACTGGTCCATCGAGAGCAGCGAGCACTCTGTCCTGGATGTCGTTTTTACAGAGGACGCCAGCCGGATTCGAACCGGTTCGGCCCCCGAAGTGGCGGCCGCCTTCCGAAGACTTTCCCTGAACATTCTCCAACAGAACACTTCCCTCAAAGAGAGCATTCGAGGCAAACGACTCTGTGCTGGCTGGGACGAAGCCGTCCTCGACGGCATCTACGCAGCATTCCAAGCCGCTTGAACGTGCGATTGCCGTGCCACTGGGCTGCACAGCTTCGACAAGAGGAAACCAACGATACGATCATCTCATTCAACTATGACCGTGTCCTTGAGACCCTGGTTTCTGAAAACCCGGACCTGCACTTCAAGACCGGTGGCGACTGTGAGCCCCTTCCTTTCGTGACTGATGTACTTAAGCTGCACGGCAGTGTTGATTGGAGATGGACCGAGCACACAACACTCGAGATCCAAGAGAACGAGCCCTATTTTGCACTGAACGCGAATGATAATGAGCTAGCGATCGCTACACCGGGGCCACGAAAACAGTCGACTGTCACAGACATGTTTGAGCCTCTCTGGCTTTTAGCAGAGCAGCAATTGCAAGAAGCTCACGCAATCGTGTTTTTAGGATACCGATTTCCGCCAACAGACGCACAGGCACGGCAGCGTATTCTTCGCGCCGTACGTCGTGGTTCAGCAGAGAGGGACGTCGAATTTCATATCGTATTGGGGCCCGACACGAACTCGCCAGATGTGTCACGACTAGCTGGCCTATTAGAGGCTACACGACGCAATCCAGGCGGAGCACGAAGTCTTGGACGCCTAGGACGAAGTGTTATTCACAGACACGCGATGTACGCCGAGGATTTCCTATCGGTCTACGATGCGAAGAGATTTGCTCAACACTACAAGTCGGACAGCCCGACGTGAAATCGAGGGTGGCCTCATCCCCGTGGTTGTATGTAGCCGTGTAGGTCCGGCTCTCGCCGGACGCAACGACCATGTGCGATCACAGTTTATCGGCGTCCGGCTCTCGCCGGACGCAATGACCAAATGACGTACATCATCGCGGCGGCCGGCACAGCCGGCCCTACAACTATTCGACATAGACGGAAAGAAAGTGAGAGGGACCGGCGGCGTCTCGGTGCTCGTACGGGGCTTCCCCTTCCGCCAAGTAACCCAGTACGGAACTTAGAGCGTCTTGCCAGGTAATGGAATATCGTGGCCGTTGAGTGAGAACCTAACATCGTTTCTGCGCGCATCGATCGCAACGTCAATTGCGGATTCGTCTAAGTCCGCAATCTTGTTTCCATCCACCGTAATCTCAGCATTGGTGAAGACAAACGTCCGACCGGAAGCTTGCACAGTCGTGATGTCTTCACCTTCTGATGCGAAGAATTCACCATCAATGTCTGCCACGAGCCCGTTCGGCAAGGTTGCAGACCCCGACACGGATATCGTCGCGGTCGAGATAGTGAAGCCAATGAACAGCAGAAGGCAGAGCCCACAGGCCAAAATCGTCGGAAACTTGATTCTCGGGCGACGTTTCGAGTCTTGCATTGTCATCGTTTATCGTCCTTGGTACCGAGCAAAATGAGAGCCAACAACACGGTTGAATACCACAGTGGAGAGAATCGCGTCCAGATAATTTCTACCACCCCAAGTAGAACCGAATAAGTCAATCGGTGGTAGACATCTCATAACATCACTACCGAAAGCAATCCGGCGAGGGCGAGTCAGGTAGGTCCGGCTCTCGCCGGACGCAATGACCAAATGACGTATATCATCGCGGCGGCCGGCACAGCCGGCCCTACAACCAGGCTGCACTACTGGGCGAGCCAGCATTGGCACACCGTGGAGTGACCGAGTTTACGTGACGCCTCACATCACTGGCGGAAGGGGCCGTCCGGCGATGGTGAGGTAATACGTTGGACCGGGTTGCCCTGCTCTTGGGGGACGCCGGGGACTTCTTTGAGGCCGCTGCTGCCCTGGATCGCGCCGCGGACGCCGAGGAGTTCGGGGTGGCGGGCCACCTTGTCGCTGAATACGCGCAGGTCGCGGGCGATGAGGTCGAGATTGCGTAAGACGATCGGAAGCGACGCGGCCGAGCGGTTGAGGTTGTCGTACAGCGTCGGGTCTTTGGCCAGTTTGCTGATCGTGCCGTCTCCCTGATTGACCAGCTTGGCGATCGTGGTCAACTCGTTCAGCAGCGTGTCGAGTTGGCTCAGGGACGAGTCCAGCTTGGTGACGATCGTCGGCGTCGCCTTGGCGATCGGGCCGGTCATCTGATTCATGTTGTCCAGCGTGCCGTTGAGCGTGTCTGCGGTGACGCCGATCTTCTCGATGGACAGCCGGGCCGCCGTGATGGTGCCGCGCGTCTCATTGACCATCTCCGGCAAGGCGGCGACGGTCGCCTGCAGACTCTCCTGCAACTCCGGATTGCCGAGCAGTTGCTGTGCGCTGCCGAGTGCGACCTGGGCGGTCTCCATTGTCTCCGCGAACTGCACCAGAGCGTCTGCTGCCCGTTCGACGACTTCATCCAGACTCCCCTGCTTCGTCTCGACGAGCATGTTGACGTTGGACGCAACCTGCTTCCATTCAAGACTCGTCTGCTCGAAGGCAGTCAGCGTGTCATGGACTTTCGCATCCAGACGTTCGACGATCTGCATCGGATCGCGTGGCGGCAGGCCGACGATCTTGGAATTGGGCGGCAACAGTTGCGTGCTCGAACCCAGCGAAAAGTTAATGCTCGCATCGCCGAACAGCGACCGCTGGAGCATGGGCTTCGCATCGAGTCGCAACTCGCGATCACCCTTGATGTCCACGACGACCAGCACCCCGCCCGTCTCGTCGTCCAGCCTGACCTCACGTACGCTGCCGATCTCCAACCCGTTCTGACGGACCGGCACGCCCTTCTGGGCACCCGCGGCCTCCTCGAACTGGATCGCGATCGCGTACGTCGGCTGCCAGTATGATTGTAGCTCGCCGAACATCAGCACAAACACCGTCGCCAAAGCGAGTGCAACGAGGACGAACAGCCCGACACGGAATTGGAGTTGTTGTTCAGTCACGATTGGTTGATGGGTGATAGTTTATGGTTGAGGGATAAGTTGGCTGTCGCTGGGTTCGCCAGAATTCAGTCGAATGCCTATCTGGTATTGTCTGGTCTGAACTCTGGCGAGTTCAGCTACGGCTCAGGCGGCGGCGAGTTCGGTGAGGCGTTCGCCGGCTTCGCCGCGGATAAACTGGTGCACGCGGGGATCGTCACTGGCGAATGCATCCTTGGCAGTCCCTTCAAAGATGATCTGGGGTTCGTCCGGTTTGAGTCGTGTCAGCGGGTAGAACATCACGATGCGGTCCGCGACTTTCCTGACCGTGTGCATATCGTGCGTGACGACGACGCTCGTCATCTTCTCCCGGTCTCGTGTGCGCAGGATGAGTTCGTTGATGACGTCACTCATGATCGGATCGAGTCCGGTGGTCGGTTCATCGTAGAGCATGATGGCGGGCGACATGGCGAGGGCCCTCGCGAGGCCGACCCGCTTTCGCATGCCGCCTGACAACTCAGCAGGCTTCTTGTCTACGACGACATCCGGACTCAACCCGACATCCCGCAGTCGCCCGTGCACCGTCTCCACGACCTTTTGCTCCGGCAGTCGTTTGTTCTGTCGCAGGCCGAAGGCGACGTTCTCGAAGACGGTCAGACTGTCGAACAGGGCGGCCTGTTGGAACAGGTAGCCGAACTTCAGTCGCTCGCGTGTGATCTGCTTCTCCGACCGCGAGCGAATGGGACGACCGTCCCAAAGCACCTCGCCCTGCGTCGGCTCCAGCAGGTCCATCATCAGCTTCATGGTGACCGACTTGCCGCATCCACTCTCGCCGATGAGCACCAGCGTCTCCCCCTCGCGCACGTCCAGCGTGATGTCCCGCAGCACATGCTGGGAACCGAAGGACTTTGAGGCGTGTTTGAGTTGGATGAGGGACATATGTCAGGGAGCAGCGAATAGGGACCGTTTCGTAGGGTGCATGCATCGAAGTGGAATGCACCGCGTACGCGGTGCATTCCGCGTTGCTTCATGCACCCTACAGCTAAACCATCGCGACATCTCCCGGCCAGAGGACGTAGTAGAACTTCATGAAGAATGTGCCGAGCAGGAAGTCGATCAGCAGGATGGCGATGAACGTGTAGACGAACGATTCGGTTGCCGCCTTGCCGACGCCTTCCGCGCCGGCTTCGGAATGGAAGCCGCGATGACAGGCGATGATGGCGATCGCTGCTCCGAAGAATACGCTTTTGATCACGCCGCTCAAGACGTCGTAAGCCGTAATGAAGTTGAATGAGTGATGCCAGTAGTAGAACGAATGCACACCGAGGACTTTCGTGCTGAAGATCCAGCCGCTCAGCATGCCGATGCCGTCCGCGACGATCGTGAGCAGCGGAATCAACAGGAAGCACGCGAGGAACCGAGGCACGACAAGGAACCGCACGGGGTTCGCACCGAGTGCTGTCAGTGCATCAATCTGTTCGGTGACCCGCATCGTGCCCAACTCCGCGGCCATCGAGCTGCCGACCCGCCCTGCAAGCATGAGTGCCGCAAGCACCGGACCGAGTTCCTTGACCAGCGTGACGTTGATGACGGTGCCGAGCTGGTTCTCCATGCCCATCATGGCGAACTGATCATACGCCTGCACGGCGAGCACCATGCCGATGAACCCTCCCGTAATCAGAATCACCGGGATACTCAGCACGCCCGTCTGATACATGATGGGCCAGATCACCCCACCCCGCGGCCAGTTGATCCACCAGACCATCTTCAGCGCGAACAACGTCAGGTCACCCACAAGCCGCACACCGTCGAGCACCGTTTCACCAACGGTATGAACGAAGTTCGGACGTGTGAGTGTTGTGGTTGTCAAGGATCGGGTTTCGGGTCTCGGCGTTCGGGTGTCGGATCAACCATTCAACCCCACGGGCAACGCCCCGTGGGTCCGATTCTCGTAGAGTGCATGCAACGAAGTGAAATGCACCTCCTATGGTGGTGCATTCCGCGTTGCTTCATGCACCTTACTTCACCCAAGAGGATCATCGAGTGAAGACGACTCCCGCAGACCGAAAACCGCTGAACTCGCTCTGCTCAGGTACTTCCCAAATTGATTTGTCAAAAGGTTCCGTGGTCTGGAAGAGGACTCCTGCATCGCTGTCGAGGTCAACGATCATGACTTCTCGCTGCAATCCCTTAATCGAGGATTGTGATTGATTTGATTCGTCGCTTGTTGCTGAGTCATTCATGTCGGAACCTTCCAGATCAAGACGCTCTTCTGCCTCCTCCTTAACCTTTGGTCGAAGTTCAGAGAGCAGATCTGAGACTCTGTTAAGGTTCGATCGTGTTTGTCGCACGATGAGCGAAGCTGTTCTCTCATGTGTGACGATCATCCCCTCGCCGTCTTGCCAACTCTCTGGATCAACCGTTGACTGAATTAATTTGATCAGCAGTGAAGGATCAAATGTCGGAGCTTCATCCTTCTTCTCGGAGATTGATCTGACCGGTTCGCGACCAACGGACCAGACTGCCAGATCGGCCACTGGATAGACAACCGTGAGGAGCTGTTCGTCCGTCCTACTCTCCTCCGCTGCGTTCAAAGGCACGAAGGCGAGACCAACGGCAGAGACCAATCCTGCCAGACAGACGCGTGTTCGTGTGATTCTCATCGTCGATTCCTTTCGACTCGTGGGAAATGTCGGTGTGACCCGGTACGCTAGAGGGAAGTGGTTCAGCTTGACGAGGGAATTCAATTCTGTGGGTGGCATGCTCTCACGCCGATAGGCGGGTGAGCATGTTGTTCATGTGGGTCTCGAACATGACGACCCGGCTATCGCCGTGACGCCATGCCACCCAGTCCTTAACTGACCCACGACCCGCTCGACACAGGGCGGATCGCGACGGGCGGGCACTGTATCCCATTTTTACAATTGCGGGGAGACCAGATATGACGGGCGTATTCCGTTGTCTGATCACGGGTTGTGTCATCACCATGTCCGCCCTGCCCGGCTCGGTCGTGGTTGGCGAGGACGTCAACCTGCGGCTGACTCTGCGTGACCACAACACTGGGCAACTCGTCCCCGGACGGATCACGGTCGAGCAACACGCTGAAGGAGCAGCTCCGGTTTATCACTTCGTGAAGTCCCTCGACCCGGAGGGGTCGGCCATTCCGTATGACGTCACGCGGGGGCCGGAGAGTTTCGAGAAGCACACAACCGTCTCGGCTCACCCCTTCGGGGCAACGGTCCCGCCGGGGCACTATGTCGTCTATTACGAACACGGTCCTGAGTGGCGAGGTAACAAGGCTCAACTCACCGTCAAGGAGGGCGAGGTCACAGAGTACGCTTTGCCGACCTCCCGGTGGATCGACATGAACGAGCGCGGCTGGTACTCCGGCGACACACACGTGCATCGGAAGGTCGAGGACCTGCCGAACGTGATGCGAGCTGAGGACCTCAACGTGGCTTTGCCGTTGTCCTACTGGGTGCGGGATGCGTACACGCCGCCGTCGCAGGGGGACAAGACGGTTGCGGTCGAGCCGGGGCTAATCACGGTCGATCCGAACCGGGTCATCTGGCCGATGAACACGGAGTACGAACTTTTCACGCTCAACGGCCAGCGGCACACTCAGGGGGCCGTGTTTGTGCTGAACCATCAACAGCCGCTCACCCTGCCTGCTCCGCCGGTCGCTCCCATCGCAGCGGAGGCACGGCGACAGGGAGCCATCCTCGATCTCGACAAACACTCGTGGCCGTGGTCGATGATGCTGGTGCCCATCATGGACGTCGATCTTTTTGAGCTGGCCAACAATCATATCTGGCGAACCGGATTCTTCTTCAAACAGTGGACACAGGAGATGCGACCTGAAGGTTGGAACATCGAGACGGACGCAGACGGCTTCACCGAGTGGGGCTGGATCGACTTCGGCTTCAAGTCGTACTACGCCCTGCTCAACTGCGGCTTCAAGATGCGTCCCACCGCCGGCACCGCCAACGGTGTGCATCCCGTGCCGCTCGGTTATGGTCGCGTGTACGTCGAATGCCCCGACGGCTTCACGTACGACAACTGGATGCAGAACCTCAACGCCGGCCGCTCGTTCGTCACGACCGGCCCGATGCTGTTCGTCACCGTGAATGACCAGCCACAGGGCAGCACGATCACCGTTGATGAACCCACGACCGTCCGCGTGCAGGGGACGATTGAAACCATTATCCCGAATCAGGTCGTCGAGGTCATCAGGAACGGATCACTCGTTGAAAGGCTCGACCTCGACTGGGAGTACGAGAGTCCCTGGATTCATCGAGCGAAGATCGACGTTGAGGTGCCTGTCGATGGTTCGTCGTGGATCGCTGTACGGTGCTTCGCCAGCAAGCAGCTTGGCCGGCGGCACAAACTCATGTTCGCCCACTCGTCTCCTGTTCACATCGAGATGCCCGGCAAGCCGCTGCGGCCGCGCAAAATCGAGACAGACTACTTTGTCCGCCGGATGAGGGAGGAGATCGAACGCAACCTCGACCGCCTGCGTCCCGATGAACTGGCTGAGTACGAGCGAGCCCGTGACATCTATGCCGCACTGGGAGAAACGGCCATTGATGAACATTCAACAACCAATGAAGAACTGATGTCGCTCATCATCCCCGACGATCAGCTCCCGACCGGCTGGACGTCTATGGACCTCTCGGAGACGGACTTCGAATCTTCCGAACCAATTCCGACACTGGTCTCCCGGCCGGATATCGTACACGCAATGGCGTGGTATACAGGCGGAAAGGGAATCGCGAATTCGAAAGTGGTTCGCGTCCTGCTGGCTCTCTATCGAAACCCAGAGGGGAAGCTGAGCATGGGAATGTATGCCCATGTCTATGCAGATGAGGAGTCGGCGAGCATGAACGCGACGATTCTCAAGCGTCGAGAGGCTTCCAGGGGTCGCCTTCACGTCTGGCAACGCGGGGATCTGCTGGTCGGCCTCTACAATGCCGTCGAGATGACGGATGAAGAGTTTCAGTCGTGGGTTCAGCGAGTTGACGCACGCCTGCCATGACTTTGAAAGTAATCGAATGGAAGAACCCTATTGGCCCGAAGCATCGACTGACGGACGCTGTGGATGGTGCGGTCAGCCATTGACCGAGGGCGAGATATTCACAGTCGAAATGGAGGTTGCAGCCTGGGAACAGGGTGAGCGACTTTTTGCGCCAGAGCATCCTGCCCTTTATTGTGACGACGACCCGATTCCCAGTTGTCGGGCATGTCGGGACAGCATCACAACCAACTTTGATCAATGTATTGAAGAGCTGAACAAGCGATCAACCTTTGATCGGGTCACTTCGATAACGATGATCGTGATCCTGACAAGCATCTGTATGTACGTCTTGCTCTCACTGATGAGAATGATGTGAAAGTCGATTCCCTCTCGCTTGAAGTTGTACCACCCGTCTCATGCGAAGATTGCGGGTTGTGTTGTGTTGGTATCGGGTCGCCCGTGCTGTTGTATCAGTCACAGCCACATGCTCAAGGACCGCATCCGTGTCGACCAGAAGGGTTGCCGGTGGAGTTGATTGAGGAGATTGACGACCGCTTTCTTGGTCTTGCACGCGGGCAGGAACCGCAGGCGCAGTGTCTGTGGTACGACGCGGAGATGAAACGCTGTCGTCACTACGAATGGCGGCCGCAAATCTGCCGCGACTACGAACTCGGCGGCACGGCGTGTCTGTTGCGACGGCAACAAGAGTAGTCATCACGCTCCGCCGTGATGACAGTAACGCTCGAACGCATCCGAGTGACTTGGACGCACACACTACTCCCGCTCATCTCGCGGAGCGAGATGGCGACTTTGGACATCCGCGCCCGAATATCGGTGGAGGACGTTACAAGACACGCGTAGACTGCCGGCATGAACACTCTCCCACCGATTGATGAAATGCAGCGGGCATATCTTGAGCTGGATGCGTCGTACAATGGCGTGTTCTTTCTGGCGGTGAAGACGACGGGCATCTTCTGTCGACCGACGTGCCCGGCACGGAAACCGTTGCCTCGTAACGTTGAGTATTTCGCCACAGCAGAGGAGGCGATGGCGGCCGGCTTTCGGGCGTGTAAGCGGTGTCGACCATTGGAATGGGATGACGAACCAGCGTGGGCCACTGCCCTGCTCAATGACATCCGGCGTGACCCGACATCGCGGATCACCGATCACGATCTCTGCGAGCGAGGCATCGACCCGGCGACCGTGCGGCGGCACTTTCAACGACGTTATGGAATGACGTTTCATGCGTTTGCTCGCGCTCAGCGATTGACGGGGGCGCTGGAGCAACTGAACGGGGCGGGCACTCTGGATGATGCTGTGTTTGAGAGCGGATACGACTCGCACAGCGGGTTCCGTGAGGCGTTCGTGCAGATGTTCGGTGAAACGCCGGGTCGCTCGCGGAATGGTCACTTCGTGAGGCTGTCGTGGTTCTGCAGCCCACTCGGCCCGTTGGTCGCCGGTGCGACGGACGAGGGTGTCTGTCTGCTGGAGTTCAATGAGCAAGAGCGGTTGCAGTCGCAGTGTGATGCGCTTCGCAAACAACTCGGACAACCGCTCGTTCCCGGATCACATCGGCACCTTGATCAACTGGAGGAGCAACTTGCCGAGTACTTCGCCGGCTCGCTGCGTGAGTTCACGGTTCCCCTGCTCTACTCCGGCACGGAGTTTCAACAGCGTGTTTGGCAGGGACTGCTTGCAATTCCGTACGGCGAGACTCGTTCGTACGAACAACTGGCCAATGACATCGGCTCTCCAACTGCGGCACGCGCCGTCGGTCGCACGAACGGTCTGAACCGCATCTCGATTGTCATCCCCTGCCACCGCGTCGTCAGCAAGAATGGCACGCTTTGCGGCTACGGCGGCGGCCTGCGTCGCAAGGAGTTTCTGCTCAACCTGGAACAACAACACCGGCGAGCGGGGGACGACAGTCCCCTGACCGGTTAGAATGGAATAATATATGGCGGTAGTGGTCCGACTACCAATGATTGTCGGGTAACATCGTCATCATTCCGCGTGAGACACCGGGTAGCACGGGTTGTCCCAACCCGTGTCGCGGAGCGATGGGAAGCACTTTCTCAGTTGTACGACCTCAGATCACAGGTCGTCTTTGCGAATGCTTCTGGCCGCTTCGCGGCACCGGTTGAATCAACCGGTGCTACCCGCTGATGGGATGAGAAGATGGCATACAACGAGCAACATGCAAAGCTGCTGCGGAAGTCGGTCGCGTCGTTTGGTGACATCACCGAGAAGAAGATGTTTGGCGGGTTGTGCTTTCTGCTGAACGGCAACATGCTTTGTGGCGTTCATCAAGGTGGAGGGATGGCCCGGGTCGGCAAGGAGTCGGAGGTGGCGGCCCTCGAACTGGACGGAGTCACACCGCTGTCATTCACCGGCCGCAAGATGGGGGGTATGGTTGACCTCAGTGCAGCCGCGATCGAAGACACCAGAATCCGCAAAGCTGTCCTCAAACTGGCGAGAGAATTCGTAGGTGGTTTGCCAGCCAAGTAACCACTTTAAGGGCTCTGCTCACAGTCCCAGATGGTCCAGCAGTCTGCGGTAGGTCTCATGACGGGATTTGAAGCGGGCCACACGGAGTCCTCGGAATTCAATCTCTTCAGGATCGAGCGGTTGTGAGATGCCCATTTGTGCGCCCGCGTCGAAACCTCCGGAGTGGATGATGGACGGGATGCTGACGACTCCCAGTCGCGTGAGACTGCGGGACATGTGGCAGTCGGCACACTGTTGGAAGAGCACCTTTTTGTCGTCATATCCCCAGTCCGGTGCTCCCCATTTGCTGCCATCGATCGCGACGCGGTACTGCGGTTGTTCCTCTGGCTCCCGCTCCAGCCCACCTGATCGCAGATTGTCGAACAGAAGGTGTCGCTTCAGACGGTAGTCGAGGATGTTGATCCCGACGCCGGTGTTGGTTTCCGGCTCGACGCCTCCATCAAGGTTGCGAAATACCCGGAACTGGACGGACTCGACCAGACGGGTGGGCACGGGCCGCATCTGATCATCGAGGGAGACCATCATCTGCATCAACAGCACCTCTGTCCCGACCGGAATCTCAGGAACGCTCTCTTTCAGTTTTGCGAACCCAAACTGTGCTGAGAATTTCCAGTCGAGTCCCTCCCTCGCGAGATCTTCGAGATAGCTCGTGACCTGTTCTCGTCCTTCCGGGAATCGATAGAAGATCCGGTAGTGTGATCTTCCGAAGAACGACCGGGCATGCAGGGATACAAAGCGGTCCATGATGTCTTCGTGCATGTTCGGATAGTAGAAGTCGATCTCCACCCACTCATCGCGGTCCGTCAGCAGGTGATGCGGCAGGTAGTTGACCGAGGCATCAAAGTTGTGCTCGGCAGCGAACTCGCCCGACTCAATCGCACAGGTGTACGTGTCCGGCAGTCGGGCCAACGCTTCCCTCGAGATCGCCAGTGACTGTATGCACCTGGCCAGTTTGCTGCATAAGAGATCGCGACGCTGCCTGGTTTCACGATCCCCTCGACGTTGTATGTTCTGGTCGATCAAGTGATCGTAGACAGCCCACAGGTCGTGTTGAAGTACGACACGTTTGAGTGGATCTTCAAACATCTCCTCCCCATCAGCGTTGAGAAACTCATCGAGCAAGGGAAGAACGCGATCGAAGACTTCTTCACTGGACCAGTAGTCAGTCGATCCCCAGGCGAGAAACTCAATGACGTCACCGCCCTCGTAACGCACCGCCAATGGCTCGTCGCCTTTTGGCGGCACCGTCCGGGGACGGATGTAGAATGCTGCGTACAACCGATTCCACAAATGTTCGGGGTTTGCATCATAGAGGGGCAACGGGGCGTCGCTCTTCAATGTGCCGACCAGCGGCCCCTCCTGATGATAGTACTCCGAGAGATCAGATGCCTTCGCTCGCGAGTTGACCGTGCACAATGCGTGGACCGTCACCATGACCAACAGCAGTTGCGATCGCTTGAACATCGGGAATCTTCCAATCAGTATTGCAGTGAGATCAAACGGATGAACTTGCCATTCACAGGTTGCCACAGGTCTAATTGTTATTCAGTGCCTGCTGAATCGCGGCGACAGCCTGTGCGGCCAGTTGACGTGATCCCTCTTCCGTGAAGTGCACGTTGGCCGGACGTTGAATCTCCTCCAGTCGAGAGAGCGCGAAGGCATATTGATCATCGGTCGGGATACCGTGCTCCTGCATGATGGCGGCCGCCACCGCGTTGTACTTCGCCGAATCACCGACCACGCGTCCCGTTGCTCCCTCCGGCACGGGGGTTGTCGACCGCCAGATGAGTTTCGCCTCGGTCTTTTGCAACCGCTCGACCAGCGTTCTGAGATTCTGTTCGTACTCCTCGATGGGCACCTGTTGATGCCCCTGCTCCACATCAACCAGTGCCCCCTTGTCGTCAATGTACTTCAGATCGTGCAGACCCCAGTTGAAGTGAATGACGTCCCACGGCTTGTCACCCAGCCACTGTTCGATGTGCTTGAGGCCGTTCGTCGTCGGCCCGCCATTGGTGGGAATGCGATGCACGTTGGCCTTGCCCTTGAGCATCTCCTGTACAGGGACCGTGTAGCCGATCGAGATCGAATCTCCAATGAGCAACACACGCGGCAACGCGGGATCGTCGATTACCTCCGCAAATGCGGGGTTCGGTTTCGGCTTCTTAGGCTCCGGCTTGCCCGTGCCCTGCCCCTCCTGAGCGTTCGCGAAGGTCGATGTCAATATGAAGACCAACAAAACCGTGATCGTGATTCGTTGCATCTCTCTGTTGTCCTTCTGGAAGTTCTAAGTGATTGGAAGAAGTCCTGCTGTATCCAACGCCTCGCGAATCCGCTTGATGTCAGCGTTTGTGCATGGTGGTGACGGACGTCGCGGCGGTCCCATTTCGTAGCCGAGCAGTGTCATTGCCGCTTTGATGCCGGCAGCACCATGACGGAGGATCTCGTGATCGGGTGCGAGCAGGCGGGTCTGGATCGTTTGAGCCTCTGCGAGTTTGCCCTCCATGACGTATCGCAACACCTCCTGACACTCCCGTGGTGCGACATTGACAAGCATCATGCAGCCGCCGTTAGCGCCGATGGCTGCTCCGGGCAGGAGCAGACTGGCGTTGCTGATCCAGAACTTCTTGTCAGCGGGTACGAACTGTCGCACGCGTGACTCGAAGCGGATGTTGTCGTAGGTGATGTAACCGTAGACGTTGTCTCCAGCGACAATCTCGCCAATCATCTCCGGCGATGTGCTGGCTGTGATGCCGGTCTGGAGGAACATGCCCGGGGCCGTCTGATGGATCACGATCACAGGCACCGCTGCCCTTGGGATGACCTGCTCGAAGTAGCCTCGGATGTTCGTCGTCAGCCGGGGAATGCGAATGCGCAGCAGTTCGGCCCCAGCATGTGCGTAGGCTTCTGCCAGCCTCAGCGTCTCGGTGACCGACGGATTATCGATCCCTGCGATGATCAGCCGCTCGCCACCCAGCGCGCGATGCGTGGTCCGGATGATCTCCAGCCGTTCCGCCTCGGAGAGAAACGCCTCCTCGCCATTCTCCGAGTTCAGGACGAACCCGCACAACTCTGTCTCCTTCCATCGCTGCACATTACGTTCAATGGCCCCGTGATCGACCGCGTCATCCTCTCGAAAAGGGGTGGGCATCGGGGCGATCACGATCGGATCATCAGTCGGGATCGGCATGCAGGTCACCTCCTCGAAACACGCTGCGGCACTCGTGCTCTCACTTCCGGCAGATTCTGCACTATCGCTGTCTGACTCAGCGACTGCAAACGACTTGCGTCATTTGTTTCGCATCAATTCTTGACCATGACGCACACCGTCGATATTGTCCGCCGCCTTCACTACTGACAGGATGTCCACTATGGCGACCACGAATCTGTTCGTCGAGTTACTTGTGATCGGAGTTGGTGCCGCGTGTTGGGTGCTGTTGTTCATGCTGGGCCTCATCGGCGTCGATTTGTTTCCCCTTCAGGCGGCACTTGGCTATCCGGTGCTGGTGTTCCTGCTGCCGCTCGTGTATGTGCTCGGGATCATCTCCGACCGCATGGCGGACTTTGTGTTTGACAAGCTCTTCAGCGGCCCGCTCCGCGCCCGCTACTTCGCCGACCGCCGCGACTATCAGGATGCCCGCCGATTGGTGATCAGTTCCTCAAGCCGGCTGGCCAACATGCACGACTACGGTCGCACGCGCATTCGCATCTGCCGCGGCTGGTCACTGAATGCCCTGCTCATCGCCCTCGCCCTCCAGTTCGTGATGCGTGCCCACGTCTTCACCACCCCAGGCAGCGACGCCGCCCTCACCTGGGCCGCCGCCGCCTGCGTCCTGCTCTCGATGGCCTCCTGGTGGTCCTGGTACATGATCTGTTCCTGGGAGTACCTCAAAATCCACGAACACGCCGAGTTCCTGCGACAGACGTCCTACCAGGAACCACTGAAGATCGCTGCGTGAAATCGCTTGAGGTCCTGAATCAGAGTGAAGTAGTGGTCCGACTGTCGGACCACTACCGGACTCCGTCGGTCGGGCAGACAGTTGCACGTCGAAGAGAATCTGTGCGATGATGGGATGACATCGAAGCACAGGGCGACCCGGCTGTCGCGGTGGCGACATGCCACCCGCCGCTACGTCACACTGCGGAAGGAAGAATTCAAAGGCTCTGTACTGAAATAGACGACCGCAGAGGTTTGTGATGATAAAGTGGCAGAATGCCATCAAACGTGGATCCTACTGGGCGGGAATTCTGTCAATTGTAAGCACAACTTCAGGTTTGTTGATCTTGCCATTATTTGGTGCTGGGCACGGTGCGTTTGACGGAGCGATTGTCTTGCTGTTGCTGCCAGGATTCGCCCTTGTCTCAGTTTTGCTCCGATATGGACTCCTTTCTGATGGATTGTTGGTATTTGCTATTATTTTCGTGGTCAATTACTTCTTGGCATTCTGCTTCCTTCTGATCTCTCGAATGTTGGGGCGCGATAAACGATCCTGATGGATGGCGATTTGGTCCCATGGATGCCGTGTCCTAGTGAATGACTAATAGACATGATGCGTGTCACAGCTTTGGTCGGACTGGGGGGCGGGAATGGTTGTTCAGTACTGCTGGCCGACCGAAGCAGTGCCGAGAGCGGAGGGAATGTGCTCCGTCAGTCGGGCAAACAGTGGCACGTCGAAGTGAATCTGTGCGATCATGGGGTCCCGTCGAACCCCATGGCGACCCGGTTGTCGTCTTGACGCCATGCCACCCGACGTAACTCATTCTGCGGGTGCGTTCCAAGGAGTTTCAGCGGCGAAACTTAATCGACGTGGTTCGCGTGATCCGAACGGACTGTTGATCAGCGACCACGCACGCTACCTCTGACTCCACGTCGCTACGGCCGTTCGTTGATGATGTCCTCGACCTCTTTCCTTCTCGCTTCGGGAATTGAGGCGGGGTAGCCGTACCAGAACAGGCCGACGATGCGTCGCTCGCCCGGTTCCAGCCCGAGGAGGCGGGCGAATTCGTCGGTGCGGGTGACGGCTCCGGTGGACCATTTCATCCCGATCCCTTCGGCCCAGAGTGCGAGCGCCAGATTCTGGGCAGCACAGCAGCAGGCAGCGTAGTCTTCTTCGCTGCGAATCGGGTCGTCGGTCACTTCACACGTCAGCACGAGCCAGCCGGGAACGGAGGACCAGCGTTGTTGCTTGGCTGCCGCTGCGGTGTCTCCTTTCGCCTCTCGTACAAGTTCCGTGTTCAGGCGGGCGATCTCCCGGACGGTTTGATCGCCCAGAAGATGGAACCGCCAGGGCTCGGTGTGTTTGTGGTTGGGGGCCCAGCGGGCGAGTTCGATTGCCCGCAGAATGACGTCCCGAGGGGGGCATTCTGGTTGGAAATTCTCGATGGTCCGACGATGGCGGATGACATCAGAAATGGTTGAATTTGGCGGAAAATCGAGCATGAGCAGGGTCTAAAAAGTCGGCATTGCAGGATTTACAAGACTCCGGTATCTTCCCGCCCCATTCGATGTTTGTCGACAGTCACGATGCAGGGAGGCACTCGTGGATTTGAGATCGTTTCGCTTTTTGCACGCAGCCGATTTCCGGCTGGATGTCCCGTGCATGGGGGTTCGCGATCTTACGCCCGAGCTGTGCCGTCTGTTCGTCAACGCCCGCTATGCCGCTGCTCGGCATGTGTTCGATACGGCGATTGCACACGAGGTTAACTTCGTGGTTCTTGCTGGCGGACTCCTCGATCCGGCACTCCCAGGGTTGCGTGGTCCGTTGTTTTTGATTGAACAGTTCGAGCGTCTGGCCCAGCATGGAATCAAGGTCTATTGGGCCGGTGCCACGTTCCTTTCGATTGGACGCTGGCCCCGTCAAGCTCCCCTCCCCTCGAACCTTCGGCTGTTTGCCAAAGGGGCCGCGTCGCAGATTCACGAACGGAACTCCCGGCCGGTCGCGCGGCTGTTACTCCTGGATGAAGATCCTGTTCGCCCGCTGAGTTCCAAGCTCTTCACGATTGGGATCGATCCGCAATGCACAACGGCAACCAGAGATGCTGAGTCGGCTGTCGACTACTGGGCACTGGGGGGACAGTCGCAACGAGACACTCACACGTTTGACGGAAACATCGTCCATTTTCCGGGTTCGCCCCAGGGCCGCATTCCGGAGGAAGTCGGCCCGCATGGTTGCAGCCTGGTGACGGTCGATGGTGCTGGCGATGTTTCGATCCAGCCGGTCGCAACGGATGTCGTGCGCTGGTGCCAGGAGGCCTTCCGGTTCTGTGATCACACCCCCTGGACAGAAGTTGAACAACAGTTTGAAGAGCGTGTCGATCGTTTGCGGCATGAACTGACCTCGACGCCAACCGTTGAGATGGCCGTGATCAACTGGACCGTGACCGGCAGCGGGCTCTCAATGCAGCGTCTCATGCAGCCTGAAATGCAGCGGCAACTCATGAGCAAGTTGAACACCCGATTCCAGAATCGGGTGCCGGCAATCTGGAATCTCGATCTTGATGCCGTCATTGATGCTCGACAACTGGACGACTGGCAAAGTGAATCAACTTCACTCGGGGCGTTTCTGCGCGAAGCTGCAGGGATGTCAGAGAGCCTGAGTCAGGGACACGGAGCGGAGAACGCTCCGCCCTTCTTCAATCAGCCATTCCGACGAAAAGTCACGAACGAAGGCATTCATCAACTCAGGAAAGCACTGCTCACGAACTGACTCGCTTCGCGCTGTCCCGCAACAGCTCGAAGTGACGGACCATTCTCGAAACTCACGACGGCCCCGCAGCTGTCATCACTCGACCAAGGCGACCCAAACATGAAGTTTCATCGCATCGACATTGACGGATTCGGCGTACTGGCTCAGACGACACTGGACGGACTCAACGGCCAGCTGAACGTCGTCTACGGTCCCAACGGGGCCGGCAAGTCGACACTCCTGCACTTTCTGAAGGGGGTTTACTGCGGGTATGACGAGGGCCGTCGGCTGGGCTTGATGCCTCCCGTTGGGGGCGGCCCCGGAGGAGGCAGCGTCGTTGCCGATTGGCAGGGGGATGTATGCCGTTTCACGCGGACCAGTGAAACGGAGAGTGACCACAAACTTCGAGTCACCCTGGACCGCAACGGGCGACACACTGCACATCCGCGGTTTGCAGGGAACGAAGTACCGGCTGCTCTTCTCCCCATGCTTTACATGGTTGGACATGCCGATGTGCATGCCCTCGATCGACTGGTGGAGAAAGCCATCGACGATGGAATTGATCTTATCACACGCGGAGACGACTCTCTTCAACTGGCGTCCACATCGACGGGGGTGCACGCCCATCGTGCTGAACTCGAAGATGAAGCTGATAAGGTCCGCATCGCTGAGTTAACGGGACAGCGTCAGCGCTTACAGGCCGAGCTTGAGGAACTGACGAGGCAATTGCGTGAACGGTGTGACCAACTCACCCGAGCACACAACTCGCGTCAGCAATCAAACCGTGAACAGGCCTGGAAGACCGTCCAATGGTTACAGACGGAGTTGCAAGCGGCGGAATGCGATCTGCGCGAGGCGGAAGATCGTGCGTGGCAGCCGAGCTCGACGCATCAGCGGACTCAACGCGTGACCATGACTTTGCCGACTCAACCGAAACGGCAGGCATCCACCAGCCACCTGGACGTCAGTCGCCGGGTGGAACTGGAAGCCATCGATGAACGCATCATCGAGGCGCGAACAACCCTGATCGATATCGCACAGCGACGACTGGAAGTGAGTCTGGGAGCGGCCCGCATCGCCGGTAGCGAAGATCTGCAATCCGGCGAGCTGCTTACGGTCCTGCGTGAGTCGCTCCAGGAACTGGAGGGCACGATCCTTGAACTGCGGGACGACTCGCAAAACCTCAGCCGAGACCGGGATGTCCCGCGTTGCCAGTGCAAGCAATGGGCAACGACGACACGAACGGCTGTCGAGGAGATGCGTCGCCGGCTGTACGGTATCTGTGAGCAGGTATCGCGGTTCGAGCTGCATCACAACAAAATGTTCTACTCTGCTGTCTCTGAAGAACTCGACCAGGAGGAACATGAGCAATTGCAACTGGTCCAGTCGTTGCGAGAGCAGCGGCAGGCGATTGTCGAGTCGACCGGGAATCTGGAGACCTGGCAAGGTCCTTCGCAACGCTGCGTCGAACACGAGCTGTGCGAATGTTCGGACCATTGGGAGTATCAGCAGCGTCTGGTTCGACCTCAGCCTGTCCCCGCAGCCACGACGACCGTGGTCGTTGAGCGACCTCTGCCCGTTGCGACGATCATCAAACCGACAGCAGAGCAATTGCGACGGCTGCGTCAACGGCGGGACGACCTGCGTACGAAGCTCGAAGCGGCCCGCGTCCACTGGCGGACCTGCCGCCTGCAATCGAGTCCGTTCACACTCCCCGAGGACGTGCGAGCCCTGGAAGAGCGGATTGATCTGACTCGCGTTGAACTGGACACGATTGAACGTGAATTGATCTCACTTCAGGAGCGGGCTCATGTGCTTTTGTTGACGGGTGAAGTGATCAGACGGGCTGTCCAACGTGTGGAGCAGGACGGACGGCCACAGGCAATTCGCTGGGCGGGTGCTTATCTCTCCCGATTGACGGGCGGTCGGTATGTTGACCTGCGTGTCACACCGGAGCATCACGACCTCCGCGTTGTTGACAGAGAGGGAACCGAACGACCTCGTTGGACACTCAGTCGCGGAACTCTGGATCAGGTGGCCCTGTCCCTGCGACTGGCACTGGTGCGGGCGTATGCCGACAAAGGCATCAATTTCCCGATGGTCATGGACGATGTGCTCGTCGACTGTGACATCGACCGCCTGCAGGAAGCCGTCCGACTACTGTGCGAGTTTGCTGTCAAACATGATCAGCAGATCATTTATCTGACATGCGGCACCCATCTCGCGAGTCTGTTCCATTCAGAAGGGACAACGCCCATCACGATGCCCGGGTCGCTGGCCGATTCCTGGACGAGAGATGAATCCGTCAAACGTCCGGCCAACTGGACGATTCGTGGTTGGGTCGATCAGACAGAGGTCACTCATCGGTCGTCAGAGAGTCCATCTGCCCCGATCAAGATCGTCGAGGAAGCGCACTTCGTTCGCGTGCCTGAGCAGAGTGCATCGGCTCCTGCGATCCGGTCGAATGAGAGCCGTGACACCTCATCTCGGCAACGAGTGTCGCCCGGCTCGGATTCCGATCGTGTTCGACTCACTCGTCCCTTGAACCGGCGTCAGCCTGGTGGTCAGTTTTGGCTGTCGATGGACAGTCCGCTGATGCTTGTGCCTTCGATCGGTGATCAGATGGGACATCGACTGGTCGCATTGGGTATTCGGACCGTCGAAGAACTGATCGAGTTGCCGGCTGATCAGGAAGTGGTGCCGCTGAAAACCTTGCAGATCAGCGAATCTCGACTTCGTGACTGGCAGGCCGAAGCGATTCTTTTGTGCTGCGTCCCAGACCTGACCGGGCAGGACGCACAACTGCTCGTGGCCTGTGGCGTCCGCACTCCGCAGCAACTGGCACAGATCGATGTTGATCAACTCGTACACCGACTGAGCCGTCTGCCGCAAGACCAGTGGGGACGGCATCGCCGCGAAGGTTGGCCATCGCGAGACGCGGTGCAACGCTGGATTCACAACGGCCGCCATGCCCGTTCTCATGAGGATGCCCGTCGTTCAACCTCAAAGCACAATTCCGTCCGCAGGCCGTTCTCTCGACGCCAGCAGTCGGAGACAAGTTCCTCCGGCACCCGCATCCGGATTGCCCGGACGGGTCATTCACGTCGGGATCACTCAGACCAACGACAACATGAGACTCAGGTGGCGGCGCACACTACACCATTCGTCACTGCTTCGACGGACGAGTCGGGCGACTGGAAGTTCTACCTGAGCCCGGAGAGTCCGGTCGTAGATGCTCCGTCGATCGGTCCGAAGATGGCGATGAGACTGGAACGGATCGGCATCGTGACCGTCAGCGATCTGTTGGCCAGGAACGCAGCAAAGGTCGCCGAGCGACTGGATCACAAGCGAGTCAAGGAAGAGACCGTCGTCATGTGGCAGCAGCAATCGCGATTGATGTGCCGCATCCCGCATTTGCGCGGACATGATGCACAGGTGCTCGTGGCCTGCGACATTACTCAGCCAGAGCAAGTCTCAGGCATGGATCCGCGAGCCTTATTCGGAATCATCGGCCCGTTTGTGGAAACGGTCGAAGGACAACGCCTCCTCCGGTCAAGCAAGACACCCGACTTGGAAGAGGTCACCGAGTGGATCAGATGGGCGAACCACGCTCGCCCGCTCAAGGCTGCATGAGGATTATCTCAGCTGTATTGACGTGAAGTAACGACGATCAAATCACCACGGAGACACAGAGACACGGAGGTCGTCTGGAGAGACATTCGCATGGAGAACGTGTTTGCGGATCAGGAATCCTTGATGATGTTCCTTCAAGAGGCTGCAAATAAATCCGATTGTTCATTAGCAACGACAGGAATTGCAGTCGAGGAATGTCAACAGAATCAGCCGATGCCTCTTCGAGACTTCTCCGTACCTCCGTGTCTCCGTAGTGAACTCATCCAGGACTCCATGTGTGTCTGCCTCATCACATCGAAGTCCCGGTTTGCAAGTGGTGGATGATTGGAACCTCCTTCGAGACAACTGCTCGATCTTCTGTCGCGGTACGGACTCGCGACGCCGGCAGATGTGCGCCGTTGTCGCCCACAAGTTAAACGGCTGGCACGCGATCTGCCCACGTTTGATTCGGTCTGGATTGACGCGCTCACACAAGCTCGAGTGCTGACACCCTTCCAGGCAAAATTGCTCGAATCGGATCAACCGCAGAGATTACAAGTCGGACCTTGTGTGCTGGTTGACGAATGGGAAAGGGACGGACTTTGGACGCTCCGCCTGGCGAAACATCGCATGAGCAGGCAGAAGTGCCTGCTCACCTTCGTCAGCGTACCCAGCGACAATCTGCCGAAGGCGCTTCAGCTGGTCCGCGATGTGATTGGAAAGCAGCGAGGCCTGTCACATCCGTCCATCATTGTGCCGCAAGGCTGTGACGAAGCGGACAGTCAACTCGTCGTGGTCAGCCCGCATGTTGCCGGCCCGACACTCAAACAATTGCTCGTTCGCAGAGGGCGATTCCCGATCTCGGTCGTGACGGATATCGCCTGGCAACTGGTTGAAGCGCTCGCTGCCCTTCAGGATCGCGAAGTCGTGCACGGTGACATCACGTTGACGAACGCAAGGTTGACACCGAAAGGGCAGACGGTGCTCCTGCATCCGGGCGTGATGCCCGCCGTCGGCAGTCGAGTCTCAATCCATGCGACCCACGGGCCCGAATCCTATGACGGAACGGCCCCCGAACTCATCAGCACAGGCCGCACGGCGACTTATCAGTCTGACCTGTATGCATTGGGGTGCCTGCTCTGGCAATTGCTGGCCGGGCGGCCCCCCTTCCCAACCGGCGACCCGCTCGCCAAGCTCTCAGCCCATCAGACCAAACGGATGGACGATGTTCGTCGCTGGGTCCCTGATACTCCTGTTGAACTCGCGACACTCATACAACGGCTGACCGACAAGAACCCGGAGAATCGCGGCAGCGGTCCCAGTCAACTCCGCAAGGAATGGTCGCTCGGTAAACGGCTCGGCAGACAGCGCCTCGCCCAGTTCCATTCGTCATTCGGCACCGTCGTTCCCAGGCGAGGTGACGTCCACCACAGTGCATCACGGTTCCCGAAGACAGCGGCGATGGGAACCCTTTTTGTGCTCAGCGGACTTTCCCTCTCGCTCTTCGATGCTGGGGCCCGCAACGAGTTGTTGCGTCTGGCCGGTCGCAACATTGAACCGATCAATGTGATTCAGTCACAACCCGGAGATGACGTTGACTCCACACAAGCAGCCATTGATTCATCGAAGCCGAACGATCTGGTGCCCTTTCCTGCTCAATCTTCGAATGGAGTCATCGAGTTGACAGCGGCTGGACCCTATGATGTCACGACGCTGAGCACCGATCGTCCTCTGGTGATTCGGGCTGCTGAGGGAGTGCAACCGACGGTGGTGGTCCGGACGGCCCCTCTCCGGCTCTCGGCCCCCTCGGTGCAGGTCGAGGGGGTTCGGTTTGAGAGTGAGGACGGCTCCCACCCGTCGGTGCTGTTGGCGGTGCAGAGTCTGAACCTCGCGGTCACGAACTGCCGTATGGAAGGAGCCGACTCCGAAACGATCGACGAGGCTCCATCGAAAGCGGACGGGCGAATCCCCTCTGCGATCGCCTGGAAAGTGACCGATCCTCGGAATCCGACCGGCGGAAAGTTCCTGATGAAAAACACATTCGTTGACGGTGCCTTTCATGCAGTCGACACGCACTCAATGCCTCGCTCACTCTCGTTTGACAACTGTCTCAAGGTTGGAGCTGGCGCCTTAACCCGACTCTCTCACACCGGACGTGCCGTACCGCTACGGATTCATCTGCGTCAATCAACCCTTCGGAACAGCGGCGGCGCAATCAGCTGGACGGCACAGACATCACAAGACTCGATTCAGCCGACGTTGCTGATCGCGGAGAGTTGCGTGTTTGATCTCCCCTTTGAGTCAGCTGCCCTGTTGGAGTTCGCAGAATCGACACCTCCCACTGGTTGGGAACGGATGATCGAGGTGCGGGGCGAAGGTTCCTTGCTGCGTCAGTCATCGAAGCTCGCTGCTGGAAACGTCATCATCGGGCAAGATATTCAGACTGTTGATACATCGCAACTGCGCATCGAAGGGCTGCTTCTCGACGCTTTCGAGTTCGCCAGCTCTGATATTCATGATCCTCGAAACTCAGTCGTCACTAACACTCAGGCCCCACTGATGTCAGCGTCAATGCCCGGGATCGACGCGTCCAGGCTGACACGCAAGACCAATTCGCCACTCGTCCAGCAGGCCGCGAGGCCGTAGAATCGTCTGAGGGATCAGTTGATGCAGGTTGTGAAAACGGTATCCGATGTTCGGGAAGCAGTCGCAATCGCCCGCGACGGTGGCGAACGTATCGGCTGCGTCCCCACGATGGGAGCCCTGCATGCTGGACACATGAGTCTGGTCGAAGACTGCCGCGAGCGATCCGATTTCGTGGTCCTCACGATCTTCGTCAACCCGACGCAATTCAGCCCGACCGAAGACCTGAGCAAATACCCGCGACCCCTCGAAGACGATCTCGCCAAGTGCCGTGAGGCTGACGTCGATCTGGTGTTCACGCCCGAAGTGCCGATGTTGTATCCGCAGGGCTTTGAAACCTACGTTGAACTTCAGCATATTCCGAACCGACTTGAAGGAGCACATCGCCCGACGCACTTCCGCGGCGTGGCAACAATCGTCACAAAGCTGTTCAACATCGTGCAGCCGGACGTCGCCTGTTTCGGGCAGAAGGACTATCAGCAACAGACCCTCATTCGCCGTATGGTCCGCGATCTCGACATGCCGGTGGAAATCGTCGTCTGTCCGACGGTCAGGGAACGCGACGGCCTCGCCCTCAGCAGCCGCAACGTGTACCTCAGCGAAAGCGAACGGCGGTCGGCTCTCTCGCTGTATGCATCGTTGCAACTGGCGCAGGAGCGGATTCAGTCCGGCGAGACCGACCTCCACGCGATCCGGACTGCGATGCACGACCTGATGGCCTCCCGTGAATATGTGAGTCCCGATTACGTGAGTCTCGCGGACCCCAATACACTCGACGAGTTAGACACCCCTGTTCCCCACATGGTCGCCCTCGTCGCCGCCCGCGTGGGAAAGACACGGTTGATCGATAACCTGGTGATTGAGCTGTGAAAGATCCTTTGAGTTGGCCATGTCATGCACCATATTGACTTCAGGGTTGTTGAAACAGATCAATGGTTCGGTGATGCAATTGATATTTCAATCGATGGCACAAACATGATTGACCTCGTCTGTGAATTCGAATTACCGATGGCGACTGCCGAAGGGACACCAGATATCGCGGGTGGATACATGGGCATCGCAGCATCCTCGCATCTTCCGCCATCGCAACACTTCCTCGGCATCCATGCTTCCTCCCTCAGGGAAGATGCAAAAACAGACATCCTCTGGTGTGGCGATTGCGGCGAACCCGGCTGCTGGCCGCTGCTGACACGGATTACCGTCAATGATGATTGCGTCATCTGGTCGGAATTCGAGCAACCACACCGCACAGCTCGTAGCAAGAAGACACCGTGGGTTTACGACTGTTTTGGCCCCTTCGAGTTTGATCGAACTCAATACGAATTGTCGCTCGTCAATGCAGCTAAAAAAAGCTGATGTGATGTTGAGTGCCCCCACGGGACGTACCCCGCGGGCTTTGCGAACCTCCTATTCCCTACTCCCACTCATGCGTCAAACACTCATCCGTATCTTTCTCGATGAACCGTGGGCTCTCTGGAAGGTCGATGCTGCGGCCGGCTATCCGGGACCGGGGGTTGGCATTGCGCTGCTCGTGGTGATGGCATTGTGGGCTGGCTTCCAGTTGCTGCGTCGTCGCTCTCCGGTTGCTCCGGAGCAACGCTCGACCCTCATGTTGTTCGGTATCGGGTTGATTGCCGTCAACTTTGCCCCGCGTCTTCCGTTCGCCTCGTTCCCGGTGTTCGGCTACGGCTTTATGCTGCTCGTGGGATTTCTCACAGCGGTTAAGATCGCAGAACGCCGTGCACGTCGGGAGGGGCTCGAACCAACCCTCATCATGGATCTCGCGTTCTGGCTGCTCATCGCTGGCATCGGCGGAGCAAGGCTGTTCTATCTTGTGCAGTACTCCGATCGCGTCTTCGGCGGCAAGCAGGGCCTTGGGATCGTGACCGCAGCCCTCAATCTCTCGCAGGGGGGACTCGTCCTTTTTGGAGGACTGCTCGGTGGGGCAGCGGCCTACTTCCTCTTCTGTTATCGCCGCGGCATTCATCCTCTGCATTTGGGTGACATCGCGACGCCGTCGGTCTTCATCGGCATCGGTTTCGGACGAATCGGTTGTCTGCTCAACGGTTGCTGCTGGGGCGGACGCTGTGAACTTCCGTGGGCCATCACGTTTCCCCAGGGAAGCGTCCCCTGGCAGGCCATGGTCGAGCGAGGCCTCCTCGACCCGGCCTCTCCCGCGACATTCTCTCTTCACCCCACGCAAATCTACAGTTCCATCAATGCCTTCCTGCTCGCCTGGGTGGTGACGGCATTCTACTCACGACGTCGACACGACGGTGAAACCTTCGCGCTCGGCTGCATCCTGTACGCCATTACCCGTTTCACCATCGAGGCCCTCCGAAACGACGAACTCGGCCAGTTCGGTACCAGCCTGACTATTTCCCAATGGGTCAGCATTGGCATCCTGATGACCGGTCTCGGCGTACTCGCTTTCGTCAACCGCCGCCCTGTTGATTCCCTGCAAACGACTGCAACATCGGGACGGTGATGTTGCCACACGGGTATACAGCGAACAGAGTCAGACACCTGTGATCTCATCCAGCTCAATGCTCAACTGACTGAGATGGAGCAGGTTCTGCATACGGCGGACGTCCACACAAATGTGCCACTGCCTGCCCGGCTAACCTTCATCGCCTCACTCGGCAGAACATGTCGGGAAAACCTTCACGGTTGTGAACACATGGGAGACTTCGTTGCGCCTGTTTCTCCCATCAACTCAACCACTTTCGGTTCGATGGCTTCGGCCCAGACGCAAAATCCCTTGGGGCTGGGATGCTCGAAGTCGGGCATGAGTTCCGCGGAAATCGTGCCATCAGGACGCAAAAAGATTTCGTTGACATTCATAAAAAAGATGGTTTCGTTGTCAGCTAAATCAGCGATGATGGTGTTGGTTTTGGCCAGCTTTTCTCGTTCCTCGTTGGGCTGTTCGCCTCGGTAAAAGATGGCCAGCAGCAGGATTTTGGAGTCCGGCAACCGCTCCCGTACTGTTCTCACGATTGCTGTGACCCCCTCGGCGATCTCTTCGGCTGTGTTATGGGGCCCGTTATTCTGGCCGATCATGATGATAGCCAGCTTTGGCGAGATGCCATCCAGATTGCCGTGCGTCAGTCGCCAGAGTACGTGTTCCGTCCGATCGCCTCCAATCCCCAGATTGGTCGCATGACGGTTGGCATAGAATTGATCCCACACCGGTCGACCGTCTTCGGGATACTTCCAGTTCTGAACAATCGAGTCGCCGATAAACAGCAGATCGACCTCCCCCTGCTTCAGTTGCTCGTTGATGGCCTCGTGGCGATCATGCCATTGCTGACCGTTGCCAGGGATCGGCGTGACTGCTGTATTCGCCAAAGTGACACTCGCTGATGCCAGAATGAAAAACAGGGCCATGAGGGGAACTGTCCATCCTGATCGAAACTGATTCATAAACAATTCTCTGCGGTTTGATTCATCGGAGACATGTCGGCGCGTTAACGACCTCAATTGACCGGAGATCGACAAGAGGTCTTCCGATATCCGATGATCGCGAAAATCTTAATCACCCGCCGGTTTCCTGTCAGCGTCATTAGACAGCAAGGTAGTTCACGTATCTAACCCATCAAGCCTGACAACCGAGACAATCGGTTGCCAGTCAGCGGTTCGTACCATGCTTGCATCGCGTCAACAGGGCAAGCATGTCGTATCGAATCGGCAGATCATTTATCTATGCTCATCCTGATGCGCGATATGAGCATGGAATCCGGCACGCATGGTCTTGGAAGCAATAGCGATCAGTTGCCCGTCGGCAATGGGATACTGATGCCTTCCTTTTCCAGCGTGTCTCTGATGTACTTGAACCGCTGGTACTCGGAAAGGGTGATGGGCCCACTGTACGACTCGCTTTGCAGCTTTCGGGGCGGGTACTTGACGTACGTTTTCATCAGGTCCTTGATTGATTCACTGATCGTCACCATTGTCCACGTCCGCTCCGTGAAGTTGTTCATGAAGATGTCGTATCGTTCCTGGGGATCGGCCCAAAGGTCGAACACCTGCGGAACCGTGGCAACGTACTTGTCTGCCCCTTTCCAGCCGAGATTAGAATCGACTGCCAGACCACCCGTCGGCTGTCCGTCATCGCCGCGCAGATTGAAGACCGCTTTGTAATTCCCGACACGGGCTGCTCCTGGAGTCAGCTCGTTCTCGGTGAAATAAAACCAAGACTTCCGCTGGCTCGCTCCTGTTCCTGTCAGCACGGGCGTCATGTCATAGCTGTCGAAATAGATGGGTTTGTCTTCGCGATCGTTCGTGGGGAGTTTCTGACCTGCGGCCGATGCGAACGTGGCCATGAGGTCGAGACCGCCCACGATGTCGTGATTCCGCACACCCGCTTTGATTTTTCCGGGCCAGATCGCGATGGCGGGCACTCGGTTGCCGCCTTCGCGGACAGTCCCTTTGGTGCCGCGAAACGGCGTGTAGCCGGCGTCCGGGTAGACGTCCTGCCAGGCGCCATTGTCGGTTGTGTAGAACACCAGGGTGTTCTCATCCAACTTGAGCTCACGAAGCTTGTCCATGATGTTTCCGATGCGGGCATCCAGTTCGACGACCGAATCTGCGTATTTGGACTTGGATAGCGACTTGTGTTGGAACTCAGGGGCCGGAAGATTCGGCTGGTGAACCTTCATGAAGTTGATGTTGATGAAAAAGGGAGTGTCCGGGTTCTTGGCTGCATCCTCCAGAAACTTGATCCCGGACTGCTCGACGTATTTATCCATGAAGGGGATTCCGACAATTCCCTGGTCCGGCGTGTCGACATACTGGCCATTGACCTTCCAGTCTTCCTTCGCCGGTTCGCCCGCGTTACCGGACAGCGAACCTTTCGTCACCTTGTCGAACATCTCCCGCAGTTTGGGGTCCATGTCTGGAAACCACGTGGGATCTCCGTACGTGTAGGCATTGCAGTGATAGAGGAAGCAGTGCTCCATCATGTCATAGCCCTGGGCGTTCGGCAGTGCATAGTCAGCTTCACCAAGATGCCATTTCCCGGTGAAATACGTTTTGTATCCCGCCTGCTTGAGTACGGAGCCGAGCGTCCATTCCGCCTTGGGGAGTCCTCCCCCTTGACCCTGAAAGGCCACAGTCGTCATCCCACTGCGATTCGGAATGCGACCAGTCTGCATGGCAGCACGCCCCGGAGTACAACTCGGCTGAGCGTAGAAAGAAAAAAACGTCATCCCTTCAGCGGCCATGCGATCGATGTTCGGCGTCGGCATCCCCCGGCCTGTCCCTCCTCCGTAAGGTCCAAGATCACCATACCCCGTGTCATCAGAGACAATAAAAAGGATGTTCGGCTTCTCAGCAGCGATCGCGTTGCCTGCCCCCCAAAGGAAACTCGACCCGCCAGCCAGCATCAGCAGGGCGAACGGCCATCTCATCATTCGTTTCATCTTGATTCTCCTCCGATTCACTGTGGTGCAAGATTGCAATCCATACCAGATCCGCCAGCTGACTCATTTCAGCCAAATCACATTCAGCGTGAAGCCGGTTCAACAGAATCGACCGGTCGAAGCAACGATTTCCTTGACCAGATCCAGATACCAATGACTGGCCATACTGCAACAGGCGTGACACAAGTTGGATTCTCGTGCGAAATCTCCTTGCGGTCAAACGGGGGGAAGATTCTTCAACAGTTTTTCACTGATCACACAACCTGAACGTACTGCCGTTCAATGACCATTCAACCGACCACATTCGTTCATACCCTCTGAATTATGCAGGGCCAGCGACCTCAGCCGACCTTCAGCGTTGAACACATGCACAGCTCCGCTTCGACCGGGCAAGATTTGCTGGAGCACCAAACCACGCCTCCCCCTGCCCGATCGAAACAGTGACACGCCTCGCGATCAGTCACTTGTTGCAGGCTTGGGCACGAATTCGATGGGGGCACCGAGCGGGATCAACGGCTCCCTGGCCACGCTGGCCTGAAAGTCCTGAATGATATTGCTTGTGTGAGCGATGACCCAGCTGTGGACGTGCGGGTAGTTGTACGCTTGTCGCTCTTTCGGGTCGACATCAAGGTTCACAATGTGCGGTGTTGCCAGTTCGAGAGCGGGCGCATCGAGCGTGCGTTGCAGCACCATCACCATCTTGAATTGATGCCACTTCACCCCGTACATCTTCTCGCCCATCCAGTAAGGGAACCCGTCCCGTGCCGAGTGTTCCTCTTTCCCTTCAAGGAAGGCGCGTTGGTCCAGTCCGTCGATCACGCGGTCTTCCGGAACCTCTGCACCTGCCCACTTGAGGAGCGTGGTGAACATGTCGGTGATATGCACGACCTCATTGCTTCGACGATTCTCAGGGACGACTCCTGGATAACGAACGAGGCACGGTGTGCGAAGCGAGCCTTCCAGCCCGGTGAAATAAGAACCGTCCCAAACACCAGCCGAGCCTCGCCACGGGTCCATTTGTTCCGGGCCATTGTCGCCTGAAAAGACCACGATCGTGTTCTGATCGAGACCCATCTGTTTGAGAAAGTCGAGCAGTTCACCAAAATCATGATCGAGTTGCAGCAGGCAGTCCGCCCTCTCACCATGGCCGGACTTGCCTGCAAACTCTTCTCTGGGAGTGGTCGGCAGGTGCATCAGCGTATGGTTGAAATACAGGAAGAACGGTTTGCCGGCTGCCTGGCTTCGCCGGATGAAGTCCTTGCTCCGCTTCAGAGACTCCAGATCCAGATCCCGTTTGACCGCTGGCGTCAATTGCACCGTCTGTCTGACATCCTGCCCCTTCTTTCCCTCATAGATGTAAGCAACAGGATCGCGAGTGGGGTCATACCAGGGATCGTCGGCCCAGAGAGCCTCATCGTAACTGTGCGGGGGACCGTACCACTCGTCGAACCCCTGATCAGTCGGCCATCTTCCCTTGGAGGCACCAATGTGCCACTTGCCCACGCACGACGTCGCATACCCTTCATCGGCCAGCACCTCCGCCATGGTCCGCTCCCAGGTCACCAGTCCGCCCTCACTCCCAGCGAGGGCGACCGTGTGATTACCAGAGCGGATGGAATAGCGACCGGTCATCAATGCCGATCGAGAAGGTGTGCATTGCGTCTCCGGCGCGAAGTTGAGGAGCAGCATCCCCTCCTCCGCAAAGCGATCAATTCTCGACGTCTCCGCTCCCCTCAAAACCCCACCACCGTAACAGCCCAACTCACCGTTCCCGAGATTATCGACCAGAAAGTAAACAATGTTGGGCGGAGCCTGCTGAGCAAACACCCGCGAGTGAGCGAGACAGACAATGGTCAAAGCGACAAAGACAATAATTCTCATTCCCGACTCCCTGTTGAATTGCTTGTTGAAATGGAAGGAGTGATCCGTTCGTAGGTCGCCAAGAGGTGACATCATAACCGTTTGCCTCACCTACAACCTCCCACGGCTTCGCCACCCCGGTTGACGAGCAACCGGGGCCACCCGAGATATTTGAATTCCCGGACGGCCTCTGTCTCAACCGGTGCTGCGTCAGCGACGGGAGGCATTGCTGGAAACGAACAACTCAGAATCCCACGTCGTCCTCCCCAAGGCTTCCCGTCGCTTTGCGACACGGGTTAGGACAACCCGTGGTACCCGATCGATCGTCGTCGATTCAACTTATGAGCCTAAAAGCAAGGCCGATCGGCACACGAATTCCTGAACGGCCTCTGACGAGCAACCGTGGCCATTCGCGGACAACAGCTCACTCAAAAGGTCTCCACAACCACAAAGCTGGAAGCCGACAACGGAGAACGCACCTCTCAGTCTGCAGAATAAGTCTGCCCGTAACCACCGGGAACGAGTGAAGTGGGGTGCATGAAACGAAGTGACAGGCACCAATGCGATGATGGCGCCCGGCAGAATGTTTCCGTCATCGGATTTCCAGCCCGCGAAGCGCGATGTCTGCAGCCACGAGCAGCGAACAGCCGGCTACGAAACCCACTACGATCATCATGAGTGGCACCCGCCACGAGTTGTGGATCAGTTTTGCGCACGTGAATGTTCCCCATGTGACGCCGACCAGCGGCCACCAGATATCGAGGGGGAGTCGTGCACGCATGTTCTGGAGAATCACTATCAAAAATTCGACTAACAGCAGAAACGTTATGAATCCGCCCGCGACCCAGAGAATGGCCAAGCCGGTTGCCTTCCACCAGCCAATTGGGTCACTGTTCAGAAGTTCTTCATCGCCAATTCCCATCGTAATTCCTTTCACGGATGTCATCGATGTGGATTGCAAGGGAGAGTGATTGGGCGGCAGGGTAGCCAGGACATGGCACTGACCTTGAGGAATCAGTTGGCTCGATCCTACCGGGGCGATGTTCACCAAACCAGCACACGTCCACGGCCCCGGAACGGAGACATTTTCGGCAATTGAACGCGAGTCTTGCGCCCCGGCCACGCGCGGGTCACACTGAATCACACCCTCCGAATGAAATGCTCTGCGTAGCTCCTCACTTCCTGCCCATTGAGTACGTGGAATGTTCTCAATTGCCCCACCGTCTCTTGCGAGAAGTGGGCGAGGGGGACGTGGACGAGGCGTTTTCCGAACCTCTTGGCGATGCGGCGCCAGGCGATGCCGGGGGGGGCGTCGGATAGCAGGGCGATGTGTCTTTCACGCGAGTGCGTGCAGGCTGCGAGGAGCAGACGTTCTTCCAGCGTGTCCGCCACGTCGAACTGCGGGTCGCGCCAGATGTCTTTGATGGGGCGTGGCGGGAAGAGGAACATGGCTCCGCCGTACGTCGCTGAAGCGATGCCCGGACCGATCACGTCGTCGTGGAAGTCGGTCGCGAACAGGCTGAGCGTCGACTCGTCGTGATGCTCCGCGAACCAGGTGATTCGCCACGGGTACTCGCGGGGGTCAGCGGGCGAGTCGAACAGCATGACCACGCAGTCGAGGTTGCCGCGCGACGGCGGGACGACCTTCACGTACAGGTCGCCCGTGTGCCAGTTGCGGAGCGTCTCGCGGATATCGAGACCGTCCTTGAGCGACGTCGTAAACTTCTCGCTGTTAGCGAGGTCCTGCCCCATGATGGACAGAGCATGATCCTTCACATGGGTGCGGAAGCGTTCGATCTTCTCGTCCTCCGGCGGCCAACTGCACTGACGATACGGGTTCCACTCCATCGCGAACTTCTCCCGATCCGGCTTGGGCGGACGTCGGGTCAGTTGCAGGTTCGTCCACGAGACGGGCGGACCGGGCAGCCGCGACTTCATCTCGACAACGTCACCGTCCGGGAACTCAGCCCGATCGATGCCCATCGAGAGTGACTCGAACGGCAGCAACTCTGTGTACGGATACTCGCGGACCAGCTCGGCCAGATGGATCGCGAACGGGTCGCCAGCCAACTGCTGAGCAGCGACGATCAACGAGTAGAAATCGGGTGTCAGTCGCCGGTGAATGAGCGACAGGTTTCGAACATACTTGAGGTACGTCCGCAACAACTGCGGCGAGATGCGTCGAGCCCGTTTGCCGAGATCGTCACGGTAACGATCCCGCGTCGCGAGTAACAACTGCTTGATGCCATCAACGGTCAGGTTTTCATCATCATCCAACTCAGCCCGCGCCCGCTCGTACAGCCCCGTGATGAACGGCATCTCGCCGAGCAGAAACAACAGCGTGCGCGGATTGACCGCGTGGATGGACGTGGGCTCGACGTCATCGTCGGACGGGGTTGATGGTTGATGGTTGATGGTTGAGGGTGAAGCGTCCGACGCTTCTGCTCTTGTCTCTTGACTCTCCGCTCTTGACTGATACGCATTCTTCACCCACGGCCAATGCGCGAACTCGCACACGAACAGGATGTGCTCGAAGCGCTGCTCCAACTCCGCGAGGCGAGCGGCCATCGTGAGGACGCGGTCGTGTGCTTGTCCTTCGGGGGCGGGGATGCCGGGGAGGATGCCGGCGGCGAATTTCTCGATCGGCAGTTGCTTGAGAGCATACGGGTCGGGCAACACCGAGCCGCGCGGCTGGAAGCGGGCCGTCTCCAGATCGATGAACGCTCGCGGCATGTGCTCCTGCATGGCGATCCGCAGAGCAGCGATCACCGGCTGACACGGATCGATCGGCACATAGCTGAAGGCTCGGTCATCATCCTCGTCCTCCTCAAAGTCCGACTCGGGAGTCCACTCAGTCGCAGCAAACGACGACGGCTCCTCTTGCAACACCGCAGTCACTGACGGCAGAAAGCCAATGGCCCGTTCCACGTCCTCCTGAAACGACCACGGCAATGGCACCGCCAGACAGTCGAATTCCTCGCTGAGCATCACCCGCCGTACCTCGATCGCAAAATCCCCACTGCCATGAATGACCGGCAGGACGGAGATGCGTGACGAGAGTTGCAGGAAGGGGTGAGGCATCAGTTACTCATCCGCCGAGATGACAATGATTTCAAACCAGTCTCGGCGAGTTTCAGACATTTCGGTCAAACATAACTCGGTCACGTCGGTGTCCACTCCGACATGAAATGTGTGACATGTTCCAAACCAGTGAGGCGGTCGGTCGATCGTCAGCCAGTCTCGGACTCTAGGCAGAGCGAACGTCTGGAGAGCATCTCGAACACGAGATCGAGCATCAGACCAGACTGAACTGACGTGAATCGCCCATTGAGAAGTTAGTCCGACATCGACACCAATACTCCCCGACTCGACTGGCGAACGGATTGCCAACACTCCATAAAATCGAGAGAGGTCTTCACCTCCATGATGTTTCACTTTGACTCGTGAGGCCTGGAACATCACGGTTTCGGAAAAGCTGTCTTCGGGTTGACGATGAAAGGACAGCATGAGCTGATCAAAGATTCGGACACTGGACAGTGCAGTTGAGATCATCTCTGTCCCCAGCGGATAGCTGCGACCCTTCGTGAGTTTTTGACGATAGGCGGTGGGAATGAGTTTCACAGACACAATCATCACTCGAACGCGCGGATGATGCTCGAATTGTCGTCGTCGCCGTGGCCTTGGTCAACGAGGGCCTGCAAGGTCTCCACGTGCCACTCGGAGAGTGGCGTCGTTGCTCCCGACGCTACGGCAGATTCGAGGATGAGGCGGACATCTTTGAGGTGCTGCCGCAGACGGGCCTGCGCGGTGAAGTCGCCGGTGAGCATCTTGTCACCTTTGGTGTCCATCACGGTTGAATGAGCGGGTGACGCCTTGAGGACTTCAAGTGCCTTCGCGGGATCAACGCCGGTCGCCTTGGCGAACGAGAGACCTTCCGCGAGCACGGCCCGGTTCAGACCGAGGACCAGATTGACGACCAGCTTCATCCGCGCCCCGCTGCCACTTGGGCCGACGTGCATCGTCTTGTGGCCAAGGGCGTTGAGAATGCCCTGACAGGCGGCCACATGTGCGTTATCGCCGCCGACCATGATGAGGGCTTCACCCTCCCGTGCCTGCATGCTCGATCCACCGACGGTCGCGTCGAGGTAGCCGACGCCCTGCTCCGCCAGTTGCTCGCCCAGCTGTGTCATCTCTATCGGGCTGCCGGTGGTCGTGTCGATGATGATGGCGTCAGGACGTAGGTGCGGTCGCAGTTGTTCGATCACACTCGTAGAGATCGACGAATCGGGGAGTGAAAGCAGGATGTGGGAACACTCGCGGGCCATGTCTGTCACTTCATCAGCAATGCGCCCGCCCCGTTTGACCAGTTCGTCACGTCGTTGAGCATCAAGGTCAAAGCCCAGCACGGAAAAGCCACCATCGAGCAGTCGCTCCGAGAGAGCACTCCCCAGCAGACCCAGTCCAATCATTCCGATCGTTTCGATCGTTTCGTCGCTGCTCATGGTTGGGATTTCTGTTGAAGACGGCAAAACTCACCACGGAGGCACTGAGGTCACAGGGCGAGTCTTTGGGCGGTATCGTCATGAGTCGTGATCAGACAACGAGACACAAAGAGGTGTGCCTGCGGTTGAGTGTCCAAACGTTGAAATTCCATCCTCACTTTTCTCCGTGCCTCTGTGCCTCCGTGGTAATCCCTTTGGTGGTGATTCGAGCGAACGTCAACGTTCATCGCGGTCGAGCCATTTGTGGGTTTCGGGGGGATGGGTGGCGGCGAGGCGGTCGAGTAACCTGGCGGGGTCCGTTTCGACCTGGAGCAGATTGCGGTGTTGGGGTCGCAAAAAGCGTTCTTCGGTTGCGTGGTCGAACATGGTGATCAGTGGATCGTAGTAGCCGGCGACGTTGAGCAGGCCGCATGGTTTCTGGTGGATGCCGAGTTGCAGCCAGGTGAGCATTTCGCAGAGTTCTTCGAAGGTGCCAAAGCCGCCGGGGAGTGCGATGAAGGCGTCCGACAGGTCAGCCATCAAGGCTTTGCGTTCGTGCATCGAGTGGACGATGCGGAGATCGGTGACGCCATTGTGGGCGAGTTCTCGTTCGACGAGAGCTTCCGGGATCACGCCGATGACCTCGCCGCCCGCTTCGAGTGCCGCGTCAGCGAGGACACCCATCAGGCCGATGTTCCCGGCCCCGTAGACCGTGCGCAGGCCACGAGAGGCGAGCAGTCGCCCGAGATCGCGGGCCGCCTGAGTGTATTCATCACGTGAGCCGACGCTCGATCCACAGTAGACGCAGACGGTTCTCACGCCGTTACTCCTGAGGGAACGCCCCAATGGCCACTGCGGTATTCGCGGCCCAACAGCGCATTGACCTCCGCGTCCGTTGACTGTTCGGTTGCGGGGTCGAAGTCGAACGATCGATTGACCCGCGTGCCGATGTTGGCGAGGTGGGAGAGGGATGCGGAGAGGTGTCCGGTGTGGGCGTCGGCTCGGAGTTCGGCCTTGCCGCGGATTGCGTCCATGAGGTTACGTTGGTGATCGCTCACGCTGCCGCCGAGTGAGCCCTCCGGTTGTCGGTCGACCTTCTTATTGCGGCCTTCCCACAACTGGAACTTGCCTCGCTTGCTGAGGAACATGCGTCCGTCCGTCCCGAGGAACTCGACGCCGTTGTCCACGTTCTCGGGATAGTTGGTTGACCAGAGTCGCATCTCGAAGATGAGTTGCTTCGTACCGAGGGTTGAGTCGCCGCTGGGGTACTCGAAGACGGATGTGATGGTGTCTGCGAACTGCTGGTCGTCATCGTGAACGTACTTGCCGCCGAGGCTGGAGACGCGCGACGGTTGCGTGTCGACGCCGAGGCCCCAGCGGGCGACGTCGATTTCGTGGACGCCATCGTTGCCGGCGTCTCCTGTACCGAAGTCGTACCACCAATGCCACGTGTAGTGATGGCGGTTCTTCTGGAAGGGGACCATCGGTGCGGGGCCGATCCAGGTATCGTAGTCGAAGCCGGGGGGCGGATCGCTGGGAGTCTCATGTCCGATCGGACCGCGGAACTGCACGTCCCACGCTCGGGCGACCATGACCTCGCCGATGACGCCTTCGCGGAGCATCTGAAAAGCCTGCTGGTGTCCCTCGCTGCTCCGTGTCTGTGTTCCGTGCTGAACGAGCTTGCCGGTCCGTTTTTGCGCATCGACCAGCATGCGTCCTTCGCGAACGTTATGGGAGCATGGTTTCTCCACATAGACATGCTTGCCTGCGTCCAAGGCGAGCAGCGCAGCCGGCGTGTGCCAGTGGTCGGGGGTGGCGATCGACACGATGTCGATGTCCTTGTCATCGAGTATGCGTCGCAGGTCGCTGACTGGCTTGGGATTCGCAGCCTCTTTGACCCCCTCCGCCAGCCTGGCCTCGTCGACGTCGCAGACGTAGGCAACCTCGGCATCTTTCTGTCCGTCCCAACCTCGGACGTGAGCCCTGCCCTGCCCCCCCAGGCCGATGATCCCGACACGGAGACGCTCATTGGCTCCAGCGGCTCGCAGAGGGGCCGCAGAGAAAGCCAATGCAGAGCCTGCAATGGCCGTTGAAGTCTGCAAGAAGCTGCGTCGGGGCGTCCCGTATCCGTGTTCCGTGGATTGACCTGATTTCATCGTTGGCTCCAAAGGGTACAGATGGGAAGTCATTTCAACGAGTCCGTAACGCACAATGGTGTCGCGGTGAACTTGAGATGTCAAACCGGCTGAACAATCAGCGGTCGGAGTGAAAAAACTGAAAACCGAGAGGAGACCTCAAAATTCGACGAACACGGACTTTTCATCATTCTGGGAAGTTGCAAGAATAGAGTAGACGATACAGGTGCGATGAGCTTTAACGATGAGGGCTCCTGCACTTTATGGTCATAATTTACTGATCAATCGGGCGGATGTGACGAACACCATTGCGATTTGCATGCGGCGCCGTCACAGCGAGTGAATCGATCAATTCCATGCCAGACGGACCCGTCGAGTTTGACCTCAGGCGGTTATTGCAGCAGACGCACGTCAGCGAGCTGACGTTGACCGTTGTGCCCTTGCTTTCGCCCGACCAAACGCTCGAAGCTGCAGCTGCTTCGATGCGGGAGGTGAGTCATGGAAGTGCCCTCGTTTGTGATGCGGATCAACTGGTCGGAATCATCACCGAGCGTGATCTGCTTCGCCTCCTGGCCGAGGGGAAAGATTTCGATTCACCTGTCAGTGAGTCGATGACATCCCCTCCTCAGACTCTCTCCACTGATGATACGTTGCTCGACGCAGTTCGCCTGATGGATCGAGGTGGATACCGTCGCCTTCCCGTTGTTGAAGGGGATGCTTGTGCTGTAGGAATCGTCGACGTGAAGACCGTGATGAATTATGTGGTCGAACACGTCCCCACGACGGTCTACAATCAGGCTTCACACGCCCTGCTGACCGTCAGACACGCGGAAGGAGCCTGATTAGCGGACCGATGGACAGGCTTCACAACTCCCCTACCGCGATCTCGTCGGACGTTTTTTCACAGATATGGTCTGGTGCTGCCAGGTCACAGCTGTGAGAAATCTCAACAGAATCAAACTCCCTGAAATTGATGAACGGCACGCTCACCAGAATGACTGCACGAGCGAATGCCTTAGAGGATGAATCAAGAAATGTCGACTGTTGACACAGCTGAAGCTCAAGAGAAGGAACTGCAGGAAGTCGAATCCGTTGTGATCCGTTTTTGCGGAGACAGCGGTGACGGAATGCAGCTTGCCGGAACCCAGTTCACAAACGTCTCCGCCGTCTTTGGCAACGATGTGAGTACCTTGCCGGACTTTCCCGCTGAGATCCGCGCCCCTGCCGGATCACTGGCGGGTGTATCCGGTTTCCAGCTGTGCTTCTCCAGCAGTGAAGTCTTCACGCCGGGTGACGAGGTTGACACGCTCGTCGCAATGAATCCCGCAGCCCTGAAGACGAACTTGCGCGACCTGAAACGTGGCGGCACACTGATTGTCAACGAGGACGCCTTCGACAAGGCCAACCTGCAGAAAGCTCACTACGGCACCAATCCGCTGGAAGACGGCGATGCGCTTGCAGCATACCGGGTCCACAAGGTGCCGATGACCCGTCTCACGCGGGACTCGGTCGAGGGACTTGGTCTCACGCAACGCGAAGCTGATCGTTGCAAGAACATCTTTGCACTCGGACTGGTCTACTGGCTGTATGATCGGGATGCCACACCGACCGAAGAGTGGTTGACCAGCAAGTTCTCCAAGCATCCCTCGATCGCAGAGGCGAACCTCCGGGCGCTCAAGGCAGGGCAGAACTACGGATTTTCGACAGAGTCATTCACGGTTCACTACGAAGTCGGCCCAGCCGCGCTGCCCGCCGGTCGATATCGGAAGATGACCGGAAACGAGGCGCTCGCTTTCGGCCTTGCGACTGCTGCCAGGCTCGCAAACACGGAACTGTTCTTCGGCGGTTATCCGATCACGCCTGCCAGCGACATTCTGCATGAACTGTCGAAACTCAAGCACTTCGGTGTGAAAACGTTTCAGGCGGAAGATGAGATCGCTGCGATCACCTCGGTGATCGGGGCTGCTTTCGGCGGTGCACTCTCCGTGACGGCCAGTAGCGGACCGGGCATTGCGTTGAAAGGCGAAGGTATCGGCCTGGCTGTGATGACCGAGTTGCCCCTGGTCATCATCAATGTGCAACGCGGCGGGCCGAGCACCGGCCTTCCCACCAAGACTGAACAGTCCGATCTGTTCCTCTCCTACTTTGGTCGAAATGGCGACTGTCCATTGGTCCTGCTTGCAGCCCAGTCGCCTGCAGACTGTTTCGACATGGCTCAGGAAGCTCTGCGTTTAGCTGTTAATCACATGACGCCCGTGTTTCTGCTCACGGACGGATACATCGCCAACGGTGCTGAACCGTGGCCGATCCCCAATGTTGAAGACCTCAAGCCAATCAAGGTCGTTCACCCCACCGAACCGAACGCCAATGGTGACGGGTATCTTCCCTACCTGCGTGATGAAAACCTTGTGCGTCCGTGGGCCATTCCTGGCACGCCGGGTCTTGAGCATCGTCTCGGCGGTATCGAGAAGTCGGATGGAACCGGGAACGTCGATTACGATCCCAAGAATCACCAGCACATGGTTGAAACGCGCCAACGCAAGATCGACCTCATCGCAAACGACATCCCCGAGCAGACCGTGTTCGGTCCGGAGAGCGGTGAGTTACTGGTCGTCAGCTGGGGAGGAACCTACGGAGCCGTTCGTACAGCGGTCGACCGCAGCATCAAGGCGGGCAAGTCGGTCGCACACTGTCACATCAGGTACATCAGCCCCTTCCCTCGCAACCTGCAGGAAGTCTTCGGTAATTACAAGAAGATTCTGATTCCGGAACTCAACATGGGACAGCTGCGACTCATCATCCGCGGCAAATACCTTGTCGATGCCAAGGGATTCAACAAGATTCAGGGCAAACCTTTCCTTGTTTCTGAACTCACAACCAAGATCGACGAAATGCTGTCGTAGAATTCTCAAGTCAGCTTCCAGGCATCAGTGATGTTGGCCTCGGGACATGCTGATTGATCTCGTCCGAACTCTGATCACTAAAAAACGAACTGCTGCAATCATGTCCATGACCGACGTTGAACTGCCTGTCTTGACCGCCAAAGACTTCGCCAGCGATCAGGAGATTCGCTGGTGCCCACGATGCGGTGACTACTCAATCCTGGCTCAGATGAAGAAGGTGCTTCCTACCCTTGGCATCCCGAGGGAGAACATCGTGTTTGTCTCGGGCATCGGCTGCTCCAGCCGGTTCCCGTACTACATGAACACGTATGGGTTCCACAGCATTCATGGTCGTGCTCCTGCCATCGCGACCGGACTGAAAGTCGCGCGACCCGAACTGCAGGTGTGGGTCATTACGGGTGATGGGGATGCCCTGTCGATCGGCGGCAACCATTTCATGCACGCCATCCGCCGTAATGTCGATTTGAAGATCATCCTGTTCAATAATCAGATCTACGGACTGACCAAGGGGCAATATTCACCGACCAGCCCTCTCGGCAAACGTACCAAAAGTTCGCCGCTCGGCTCGGTGGACTACCCGCTCAGCCCGCTGTCGGTCGCCATCGGCTCGGAGGCCACCTTTGTCGCCCGCAGCGTGGACGTGGACATCAAGCACCTCACGATGGTCCTGGAGCGGGCAGCCGCTCACAAAGGCACAGCCTTCGTCGAGGTTTATCAGGATTGCAATGTCTTCAACTCCGGAGCCTTCGAGTTCGCGTCCAAGAAGGACGAAAAGGTGGAAAACTGCATCTACCTCGAGAACGGCAAACCGCTGATCTTCGGCGCAAATCGTGACAAAGGGATTCGCCTGAATGGCAAGGGAGAACTTGAGGTCGTCGGACTTGATGAAGTCAAAGAGGATGACCTGCTATTCCATGATGAGACTTCGAAGGAACCGGCTCATGCCTTCAAACTCGCCCGGATGAGATGGCCGGAAATGCCCGAACCGATGGGTGTGTTCCGTGACATTAAAAAACCGACCTACGACGCTGCAGTGCAACAGCAGATGGAAGACGCCACTGCCAAGAATGGCGGTGGTGATCTCGAAGCTCTGTTCAACAGCGGCGATACCTGGGAAGTGAAGTAGCATTCGCAAGACTTTGTTCGCACGGGATGTCCACAATGATTTGTCCTCACTGCGGTCACGATAACATCCCGGGGGTCGATGCCTGCGAAGTGTGTGGACAGCCACTGAGTGGGTTGGACCTGACGACCAGCGAACTGGAACGTGCAATCACTGAGCACCCGGTTAGGGCGCTTGTCCCGAAAAAACCGCTGACGGTTTCCGGTGAGACAACCGTCAGTGACGCGATCGATGCCATGGTCCAGCATCGGATTGGATGTCTGCTTGTTGAACAGGATGGGCAGATCACGGGCATCTTCACCGAGCGGGACGTGCTGAATCGGATTCTCCCTGACCGCACGAACCTTTTCTCTCCGGTGTCTGACTTCATGACGGTCTCGCCGGAGACGATCAGCCGGACCGACTCGATTGCCTATGCGATGCATTGCATGTCGGTCGGCGGATATCGGCATCTCCCTGTCGCGGGATCTCAGGGCGATGCGATTGGGATGATCTCGGCACGCGACTTGTTGCGTTACCTGTCGATCCGCTTCGCCGACATTCGAGACGACTCTTGAGTCTGCTCAACGTTCAGGGCTGTACGACATCATGCAGGTGCTCATCGTCGGTTCAACCACGGCTCCTGAGTTTGCCGGCCTTCTGCTTGCATTACACTCGTTCGTACAATCGGAAGGTATCGAGTCCTGTCATTCGATTCGCGAACTCCCCGAAAATATGGACGCGGATCTGGTTGTCATCCTCCAGCAATTGCCGGATGAGTTCACACAGTCGGAACTCTTGACCCTCATCGACCGTTACCCACTCGGACATCTGGTCGTCTGCTATAGCCCGTGGTGCGACTCCGATGGACGGACGCGGCAGATCTGGCCGCATGCGGTGCGCGTCCCGCTCATGGATGCGACCAACCGACTCGCGCAAGAGATCGAAAGCATCCGGAACGGGCGTCCCTCCCTGCCCCTGACTGCGACTCGCGAAGAGACGTTTGATTGTCTCCTGCCGTCGGATCTTCCTGAGAGTAAATTGTCCCGACGGTTGTGCATTCTCTCTACTGATTCAGCATTTCGAAACTGGATACAGGAGATACTCCAGAATGCCGGTCATCAGATTGATGAGTCGCTCAAGCCAACAACCGAGGGAGTTATCTGGGACGCCGATCCATGGTCGCCGAATGGTCGATCCCAGCTGGCTTTGCTGATGACTGAGTGTCACGCCAAGACATGGATTGCGATGTGCGGATTTCCGCGCCGGTACGAGGTCCACGAGTTGCTGAACGCGGGGATCAGCCTCGTGTTGCCCAAAGTATTGAGTCCGACACAATTGCTCGAAGGAATTGAATCGGCATTTGACACGTCGTCGGAAAGGGACTTGACTCATTCGCTACATCGTCGATTCCATGAGTTGGCATGAACATCGCGAGAGCAATTTCAGTGACCGGAGCGATGCTGATCGGGATCGTTGCAGGTTGTGATGCTGAACGATCAAAGCCTGCCAACGCAGATGCGAAGGCTTCCGAGGCCAGTTGGAGCGAACAGCTCGCAGAGGTACAGGCGGGAACGCGAACGGAGGTTCGCGTCCTGCACAGTGTCATCACAGATGCGGACTTCATGCGACTTACTGCCGGCTGTGAGTCGCTGGAAGTCCTGAATATCGAGACACTGCAAGTTAACAGTGCCGAGTTTGCAGTGCTTGCAAAACTGCCTCATCTGCGACAGCTCCGGCTCGGCTCACCGGTTGGGGATGCTGAACTTCATGAGATTGCTTCGATCACATCCCTGCGCGTGCTCAATCTTCCCAATGGAGAGTTCACCGATGTGGCCATTAAGGAGCTAGCGCGCCTGCCTCAACTTGAACTTCTCAGGTTTCGCAGCCCGCATGTGACGGATCGAGGGTTGGAGACGATCGCGATGTTTCCTGCACTCAGATTCTTGCACCTGATTGAAGTCCCGATCACCGATGAGGGCCTCATGTACCTGGAAGGATATGATCAACTCGAATCGCTGTACCTGGATGGCTGCGGATGTACCGATGATGGCATCCTGCGTCTCCTGAAGGCTCTCCCCACGCTGCACCTGCACCGGGATCAACTCCATCTCGACGAGGATTCTCACGCACATCCACATTGACAATATTGCCTGAGACGGGTGCACCGTCCCGCTCGCCCAACGCATGCAGTGCGGCTATGATCTGGCGGGATTTTCCATATTGTTGAGAGAACGCGGATGAAGATTGCTGGAATCCAGATGGATGTTGCGCTCGGCAAGGTCGATGCGAATCTCGATCGTATGGTCGGCTTTCTCGAACAGACGACGGCGAACGGGGCATCGCTGACGATCTTTCCGGAATGTGCAGTGACCGGATACTGCTACGACACACTGGACAGTGCAAAGTCATACGCGGAATCGATCCCCGGTCCGGCGACGGAACGGATGGCGGCAGCCTGTGCCGAGCATTGCTGCTACACCGTATTCGGCATGCTGGAACGCGATAGCGACCGTGTGTTTAATGCGGCTGTTCTTGTCGGTCCGAGTGGTGTCATTGGGAGCTATCGCAAGGTACACCTGCCCTACCTGGGCGTCGACATGCACACGACTCCCGGCGATCGTCCGTTCGCTGTGCACGAGGCGGATGGCGTCAACATCGGCATGAATATCTGCTACGACGCAGCCTTTCCGGAGGCAGCCCGGTGTCTGGCTCTGCTGGGGGCCGATTTGATTGTGCTCCCCACCAACTGGCCACCCGGGGCTGAGTGCATGGCGAACAACAGCATTGCATCACGTGCAATGGAGAACGCCGTCTACTACGCGGCCATCAACCGGGTCGGCACCGAGGCCGGGTTCTCATTCATCGGGCTGAGCAGCATTTGTGCCCCCAACGGAAAAGTTCTCGCTGCAGCCCGCGGGACCGACGAAGAAATCCTTTACGCGGAGATCGATGTCACTCTCTCTCGGCGCAAACACATCATTCGAGTGCCGGACAGGCACGAGATCGACCGCTTCGCCGACCGCCGTCCCGAGATGTACGGTCCGATTGTCGAGCCACACAATCTTGAGACACCTCGATCTGTGCATCAGAAGTGATTATGGAGATCCAGATCGTTCATCGGACACAACGCAACCGAGATAATTACATCAGCAGGACAACAACATGGACTGGATGATCGCACTTGTCGCTCTCACCGCGATGGAGATTGTGCTGGGGATCGACAACATCGTCTTTCTGGCGATCCTGGCTGACAAACTCCCCCAAGACCAGCAGGCGAAGGCTCGCACGCTGGGACTGGCGGCAGCCCTAGTGATGCGGATTTTGCTCCTGTTAGGCATCTCATGGATCATGGGGCTCACGCGACCGCTGTTCGACCTGTCAACGCTCGGTCTGAATGCGGAGTGGTTCGGCGAACACGGTCAGGAGATGCTCGAAATCTCCGGTCGTGACGTGATCATGCTTGTGGGGGGGCTATTCCTGATCGGCCACAGCGTGAAGGAAATCCACATGAACATCGAGGGTGCCCATGACGGTGTTGAAGGGGGACAACCAACGACCAAAGTCCCCACGTTTGCGGCAGTAATTACTCAGATCACGCTCATGGATATCATCTTCTCCCTGGACTCGGTCATCACAGCTGTCGGCATGGTTCAGGCGGACAAAGTCTGGGTCATGATCACTGCAATTGTCCTGGCGATTGGAGTCATGATGTTCGCTGCGGGTCCGATCAGCCGATTTGTTTCGAAACATCCGACGGTCAAGGTTCTGGCGCTCAGTTTTCTGATTCTGATCGGAGTGATGCTCGTCGCTGAATCGCTGGGGACGCACATCAACAAGGGGTATGTCTACTTTGCCATGGCATTTTCGCTGGTGGTCGAACTGATCAACATGCGCGTCCGTCCGGCTCCCCACCCACTGCCTGTCAACACATCCCCTCAACGCCCCGAAGCAGACTGACACGTCAGATGTCCTGCGAGCGGAGTCGGAGCGCATTGGAGATCACGGAGACCGAACTCATGCTCATGGCAGCGGCAGCGATCATCGGACTCAACAGGATGCCGAAGAACGGATAAAGAATTCCGGCTGCGATCGGGACACCGAGGCTGTTGTAGACGAAGGCGAAGAACAGATTCTGCCTGATGTTTTTCATAGTGGCCCGGCTGAGTCGGATCGCTCTCTCGATTCCGCGCAGATCCCCTTTCACGAGGGTCACTCCAGCACTCTCTATTGCAATATCCGTCCCTGTCCCCATTGCGATGCCCACATCGGCAGCAGCGAGGGCCGGCGCATCATTGATGCCGTCACCGGCCATGGCAACTTTCATCCCCTGTGCCTTGAGTTCTCTGACCCGGTTATGTTTGTCTTCCGGAGTAACACCCGCCTGAAACTCATCAATTCCCAACTGGTCTGCAACCGTTTTTGCGGTAACGGCATTGTCTCCGGTCAGCATGGCAACCTTGAGGCCGAGTTCATGGAGCGCACGGACGGCAGCGGGAGTGGACTGCTTGATCGGATCTTGCACAGACAGCAGCCCGGCCAGTTGCCCATCGACGGCAACCAGAATCACGGTGGCCCCCTCAGAGCGAAGTTCATCCGCCTTCGTTTCCGCCTCACTGACCCCTGACACCCCCTGCTCTTGCAGGAGTGATGATTTCCCGATGAGAACGTCATGCGTCTCAACCTGCCCCGAGACGCCGCCGCCGGTGATGGAGTCGAAACCTTCGACGTCAGGAAGGTTCAACTGGCGTTCCCGCGCGGCACGGACGATCGCTTCAGCAAGAGGGTGTTCGCTACGTTGCTCGACGCCAGCTGCCCATGAAAGCAGTTGCGATTCCTCCACATCGCTGAGTGGAACGATTTGCGTGAGTTCCGGACGTCCCTCCGTCAATGTGCCGGTCTTGTCGACGATCAGGTAGTTGACCGTTTCGAGCGTCTCCAGTGACTCGGCATCCTTGATGAGGACGCCCTCCTTTGCCCCGCGACCTACCCCGACCATGATCGACATCGGAGTGGCGAGCCCCAATGCACAGGGGCAGGCTATGATCAGCACCGCGACTGCATTCACCAGTGCATACGCCAGCCGGGACTCGCTGGGACCGAGCCATGCCCACAGGCCAAAGGTCAGAATCGAAACAGCGATGACGGTCGGCACAAAGTAGCCGGCGACGGTGTCTGCAATCCGCTGGATCGGTGCACGACTGCGCTGGGCACCCGCCACCATCTCGACGATCCGCGCGAGCGTCGTCTCGCTGCCCACCTTTTCAGCCCGCATCTCAAAAGAACCGGTTTGATTCACGGTCCCGCCGATGACTTCATCACCTGTGGATTTCTTCACGGGGACGGGTTCGCCCGTGATCATTGACTCATCGACACGACTGTTGCCGCTGAGGATCATCCCGTCCACCGGAATCTTGTCTCCGGGGACGATGCGGATCGAGTCACCGACCGTGACGTCCTCCAAAGGCACCACCTGCTCTTCACCATCGCGGATGACGCGTGCCGTGTCGGGAGCCAGTGACATCAACTCGCGAATGGCTCCCCCCGTCTGCTTTCGGGCGCGCAGTTCGAGCACCTGTCCCAGCAGGACGAGTGCAGTGATCATGGCAGCGGCTTCGCAGTAGACGGGGATCGTACCGTGTTGCTGGAAAGTCTCGGGGATGAACTGAGGGAACAGCATCGCGAAAAGGCTGAACAGGTAAGCGGCCCCAGTGCCCATCGCGATGAGCGTGAACATGTTGAGATTGCCGGTTTGCAAGGATCGGACTGCACGCACAAGGAACGGCCATCCGCACCAGAGCACAACGGGCGTTGCCAACACAAGTTGCAGCCATCGTGAGAACTCATGACCGATCCAGTCATTGACTGGGACGCCGACCATGGGGGCCATGGCGAGTACGAACAGGGGAACAGTCAGGACGACCGCAACCCAGAATCGGCGCGTCATCGAGGAGAGTTCTGGATCGTCCTCTTCTTCGTAGGAAACGCTCTTCGGTTCGAGATCCATTCCGCAGATCGGACATGAACCGGGATGATCCTGCTCAATTTCCGGATGCATCGGGCATGTGTAAACGGTCGCCCCGGCCTTGAAGGAGGGGTTTCGCTCCAGAGACATCCCACATTTTGGACAATCTGCGGGTGTCGGACTTTCCACACCCGGACACATCGGACAGACATACTTAGCAGAACTTGATGGCTGAGGTTTCTCAATCGTCGCACTGCCGTGACAACATGCGTGCCCTGGACCAATCTGCACGAGTTGAATCGACGGTGCTGCGGCTTCGAACTTCTTCAGACAATTCGGGCAGCAAAAGTAGAACGTTTCGCCATCGCGAACGGTTGAGATCGCGGTTTTTTCATCGACGGTCATTCCACAGATGGGGTCGATGGCCATATCGTTCGTTCTCCATTCTTTGCATGTTTTCGGTGCTGTCTCACGGCTTGCTCGATCCCTGCCTGACGAAGGAAGCCTCTCGATTCATTTTAGCTGTTCCTTGAAAACGCTGCAGATCGCCAGTACCACGGTGTTTACGGACAGAGACTCTTTACGGGAATCGTGAGTCCGGGCATCCATCCACAGCAAGGAGCTTCGTCATGAAGCTGAGTCTGTTTTCGGTCAGTTACGCTGGGTACTGGGGACAGCACTCACTCGATGTGCTGGAGTTCATCGCCAAGGCGGCCGAACTGGGTTACGACGCAGTGATGCTCGCCGGAAAGCGACCGCATCTCTCTCCGTTGGATGCCACGGACGAACAGGTCTCAAACATCAGGCAGTCGCTCGATCAAAACAAGATCCAGTGTGCCGTCATCGCAGGCTACACCGATCTGGGCGGTAACGTCGCTGCTGAAGTCCCCTATCTCGAAATGCAGATTGCGTACGTCGAGAGTCTCTGCCGCATCGGAGCCGAATTGGGAACAGGTGTGGTCCGCATCTTCACGGCCTATGAGGTGGACGGCGTCAGCCCTCATGCCACGTGGAAACATGTCGTGAAATCGTTACAGGAAATCTGTGAACGGGCGGAGTCGTACGGCGTCACGATCGCTGTGCAGAACCATCATGACATTGGTGTTCACAGCGACGCGTTGCTGGAGTTGCTGCACGATGTCGACCGGCCAAACTGCAAGTTCGGCTTCGACGCATGGTCCCCTGCCCTGCGTGGAGAGGATCTCTATGAAGCCGCATTAAAAATGGCTCCCCACACCGCCATCACCACCAATGCGGACTATCTCCGTTTGCCACGGTTTCGTTACGTGCCTGAGGTTATCAACTATGAGCGTGTGACCCCTGATCTGGTGAAGGCAGTCAAGTTTGGCGATGGGTTCATCGATTACCCGTCATTCTTCAGAGGACTGCGAGAGGGCGGGTTTGACGGCATCGCCAACTATGAAATGTGTTCACCGATTCGCGGCGGAGGAGACATTCAGAACCTGGACGAATACTCAGCGCAATACCTGCACTGGATGAACGAGCATGCTCTTTGAGCATCTTTCCCGTTCTCTATTCAGCGGCCTTCCAACCGATGGGTGAGATCCACGGAAGGTCATCGTCCAGCACCGATGGCACTGGTGGTGCAGGCTGTGCGTCCCCGGCTCGCAATGTTGTCAGACAGCGAGGTGCCGCATCGACGCGACCGCCGGGAACGATCTCGATCGTCCAGTTCTCATCCGGCTGCGACTTTTGAGTGGGCCCGGCCACGAGTTTCAGGAGTTCGCTTGAGGAGACCGCTCGCATAGCATCCTGTTGAATCTGAATGCCTGGAGGAGTCTGGTGAGTCAATTGAGGTACCAGTTCGTCCGGGTATTCAATCCGAGGATCGCGTTCACATGCCTGTCGGAAGAAGTAACGACTCATCTGGGTTTTGCCCTCTTCGTAGAGCAGAACTCCGATGTTGTAATGAGCTGCCGCCGGGCCAATGACCTCGGTGAACCGTTGCAGGCTCTCATCAATGTCGCCGCTGTGTCCAAGGGCGACGGCCAGATCAAATCGGACACGATCATCATAGGGAGCCTGCTCCAGAGCAGCCGACAGAACCGAGACGGCATCCTCCCAGCGTCGCTGCGTCAAATAGACCTTTCCCGCAGCAGCCAGCACGACCTGATCACTCAGTCGTTCTGAAACGATCTGCTGGAGTTGCTGAACCACTTTTTCCGGATCATCGCTTGAGATCGCATCAGAATCCGGTAAACGGTTTCTCTGTGTCCCTATGCGATGTGGCAGCCTCTGTGGCTCCTCCGGTGGCCAAGATCCTGCATCCGTAATGGTTCCTGCCCAATTGGGCTTGCGGGGCGTCTGACTTGTCGGCTCGAAGTGCAGTGAAGATTCGTCGTCATCGTAATCCGAAAGGACGCGGCAATTCGGATGTGCCCGTTCAAATTCCAGGATGGCCTCTCGGCTCACTTCAGTGCCGCGAACACTCAACCCTTCGAGATGAATCAAAGCCCGGAGATATCGCAGTCCGTCATCCGTGATCGCTGTGCGTTCCAGGGAAAGAAACCGCAAATCCTCCAGATCAATGATGTCGCGAATCGCATGGTCATCGATCGGCAGATCACAGAGTCCGAGCATTTTTAGCTTCGACGATTCAAACAATCCTTTCAAGCACGCATTCGTCACTTGAGTCCCGCTCAAGTCGACCGCACGTAACGATTCAATCTGTGTCAATGATTCTACGTCAGCATCCGTGGCGGCTGTCTCCGTCAGGTCTGCAACCAGCAACCCCCCTTCGTCGGAGAACTTCAGAATCCCGCCCAGCAATCTTAAACTTTCGACAGGATCCGTCGATGGCGCAGACTTTTCAAGCGACCAAGTCGTGTTATTGACCGGGATGTCCTCTGTCGGAAATGGCGCTGGTTGATCAGCATTCACGTCTTGATCGACGCTGACGTCCTCCAACGATTCATCAACCGCAGGAACATCCGGCTCATCGGATTCTGGAGGCAGATAGGGAACTTCAGCAGCACTCTCCTCGGGTGAAACGGGATCAACAGCACTGTCCTGCTTCGACGAGCCGCCGAAAACGACCGACGTGCAAGAGGAGACGGCTCGCACAGGGGACGACCAACGACTGTGAGCAGTCTCTGTTCGACAACCGCTCATGAGGCAAAGCGACGCCAGCAGCGCAGCGGCATGATTGTAGCGTCGCATCTCAACCACCTCAGTGCGGTCGATGTCGGCTCATGGCAGGACATCTGCCGTAAAAAAGAGCCCACTTCCTCCTTGAAAATGCGGTCTGACTCACGAAACGGGAAACGAGCGTGAGCTCCGCCATCAATTCAATCGTCGGATTCCTCCCGACAGCGTCAGCCGATCGAACGCACGAAAGATTGAATCGTCTGATCAAACTGAAATCCGTCCGAGCTTTGGAAGAACAGAACCAACGAAACCAGCAGTCGTAATACGTCGAATCGGAACGACTGGCAGAATTCGACCGCTTAATCCCTTCAGGACATAAATGTCAACAAGATCAACCTCGCTGATCTCGAATCTGTAGTGAATTACTGCATTCGACGGGTTTTGCATGATAGTTCTCATTAGGCAACAGAATCCCCTTGCAAACGTACGGGCGTTCACAGACGGCGACGTTTGGAGACACAACTGCGGGATCGCCTGACTGGGCCGGGCGACCACCGGCTGCGCGAGCCCCTGACACGAAATCCCATGAGACACCATGCTCCCCTGGCTGGTCATACTGCTGAGATCGTTGCTGCCGATTGATCTGGCTGCGCAGATTCTCCCACCCGATCTGTCGATCGCTGAGGATGCACCCTTCGCGACTGTGATCGGAAAGCTGGAACCAACAGGAGTCGGACCAGCAAACCTCCATCTAATCGCTTCGATCCCTGGTGGCGTGATCAGTTTCGACCCGGTGACAACTGAAGTTTCAGTCGCTGATTCAGCAAAGCTTGACACTGAATCGTCTCGACGGATCGTTCTCTTTCTGCGAGAGACCCGCACGAAATCTCCCGATCTCTATCGCTCCCTGTTTGTTGACCAGCTCCTCAAAAATGGCGCGAGCCCTCGCAACCTCGAACGATTCACGACAGATGTCCGATTTCGCATCTGTGTCGTTGCTGTGACTGAAGTCGAGGAGCAGGCGACAATCCTGCCTGAAGGCGACCCCATCGCTGAGGGTGGCAACCACGCCAACAGTCATCGCCAGCTGGTCACGACAGGTTTAGAAGTTGCCGAAATTCCAGAAGGGCTGGCCTCACCAAAGTCGGCTGACACATTTGAGATCGATCCGCTTGTTCAGGTTCAGGCCTATCTCGATCGGGTGAAATTGTCCAAGAATGCCGTCAACGCTCAAGAGCAAAGCAAAGACCAGCACGTCGTAGCAACAGTGACATCACCTGACGACACTCCCGATTCGATCGGTGAGTCAGAAAGGGACAACCTCTCGCAAGACGTCGCTGAAACAGCAGTTGAAGCCACTGTCATTGCCCCCATTGCGACGCCGAGTCAACTCCCATCGAGTGATGACGTTGCATCGGCTCCTTCACCTTCACTTCCCGTTGTCACAAAAGTCCAGTCTCCCCCCGATCGGTCAGATGCCGGCGCTGCGGGCAAAAACACTGCCAGCTCCTTCACGCATCAGCATGCTCGCCGTGATGCGATGTGGCTGATCGCTGGTCTTCTGCCCCTGTTTCCGATCATCTGCTTTGGCGTGGTGTTTGCGTGGAATGTGTTGAAACACGCCAGACTGATTGGCCGATTGTCCGGTTGTTTCAATCGTCAGAATGAAGCGACGTCCACGATTGAGACTTTGGACGTCGATGAAATCATCGAAGTACAGCTCTCCGGGGCATCACAGGATCTCGATGAGTCTGACCTGACGTTACTCAAATCAGGAAACAACTCAACGACGAGTGACGATGCAGCTGCACTCATGTCGCAGTGCCTGCAGGCATTGGAAAGTCTGAATCACCCTGTCGATTCTCTGGCTTCTCCTTGTGAAACGGGCCTTAACACATCTAGACTGAACTTGTCGGATGACCTGATTCTGGAGCCGACAACTGCCGCAGTCGATTCATCAGAACAATCTTCTGTGCCAAGAAGCCAAGAGCGCGGCCACTCACTCAGAGAAACGGTCGCGGGTCTGGTCTCCGAAGCCAACGTGTATGAGTCTGAGACTGTCGAAGAGTGTGAACGGTCACGGTACACATCAGATTTAGAGGACGAAGCATCCTCGACATCAATACCATCAATAGAGGATCTTTTCCGTAGCGGCCCCCCTTCAATTGATGTTCAGCCACGCACTGGAAGCGACGCCCTCAGTGAAGTCGATCGACTCCGCAGGTTGATCCAGGACGAGTTCGGGATCGCGGTGAAGAACTCTCCCGATCAACAGAACTCAACCACGAATCCAAAGCCGCGAGTCAAGCTGGAACCACCGCCGCCAATCGACCTGGGAGAGTTTCGTGAAATCTCAGAGGCCGCATTTCGTCAGGCTATTATCACATCGCGGACCAACGTGCGGCATCGACAAATTCGTCACCTGCTGACCTATTCAGCGATTGTGGGCAGCCTCGTCTGTGCGATCGCTTCAATTGTTCTCTCACCACACATGCGCATCCCCTTGCTGATGGTGAGCGTGTCCGCCTTTGCTGTCCTCGGATACCTCAAATCACGTCGCCCACCGGAAGAGGACACCTGATGCGCTTGTGTCTGTTCTGCTCGACTGCAGTCTGTCTCTGCAAGCACTTCAAAGATCGCGTGTCATGACGAAGACTTCTTGTTGGTCTGCCTGTGCTCCCAATTCACCTGCATTTGCAGAAAAATGAATGATGCGGTCCAGGCAATCAGAATGAGGCCGGTCAGAGTTTCCAGCGCGGTCATGAACCGCACTGGCCCGTTGGGGGTGATGTCGCCGAAGCCGAGTGAAGTGTAAGCAACAAATGAGAAGTAACCGTAGTCCGTTGAACTCTGGCCATTGGCATCAATGAGCCCTCCTGGACCATCGAGGAGGTCGACGACATAGTAACCGATCGCGAAACAGTAGAGTTCGACGACATGTGCCACAATGGCTCCGATCACCATTGCATTCAGCCATCGTCTCGGGTGCGGAGACGTGCGGCTGCACAGTCGTGACAGGTTGACGAGTGCGAAGTAGTGAATCCCGACGCACGTCATCACCAGTCCAACGGAAATCATGGTGACGGTGAGCATGAGACGTGCTGCGGGTTCGTGCCTTGAATCGAACGAGAATAGACCGATGTTCGATGATCAACCGGTTTCATTCAACTCAGCGGAGATGGACTCACGGAAATTGTTCGCTGGACTTTGCACCCGAGCCAACCTTCCCGTCCGGATTCTCCCCACATCGATTGTGCATCGACGATCACTCGCATAAGGTGACTTGCGACTTCTTTCAGCAATGCACGTAAAATCTTCACCCAGGCCGGTTACGAACTCGATTCTATGGCGACACAGAATCCCACACATGATCTTCAGGCTCGAACAGGCCAGCGGCTTCGATGTGGATGCCCTCCATCCACACTTGTGAACATGTTGGTGTTGGCGGCTCTGTCAGGATGCGGAGCCGGCGTGCCTGACAACTCTTATCAGGCTCCACCTCCTCCCGAGGTCACGGTCGCTCATCCGTTGCAGAAAACGGTCACGATTTTCATCGAAGAGAATGGAGAGACGGAAGTCGTCGAACAGGCGGACGTTCGAGCCCGCGTCCGAGGCATCCTGGAGGAGATCAAGTTTGTTCCCGGTCAGATTGTTCAACAGGATGACGTACTCTATGTCATTCAACGCAGCGAATATCAGGCTGCACTCAACTCAGCGAAGGCAGCACTCGCAGCCGCTGAGGCTGCGATCGAAGTCGCCAATGCTCAAACGGGAGTCGTTGAGGTCGAACTGACCCGAGCTGAGACGGATTTTCAGCGTCATAAAGAACTGCTTGCGAAGGAAGCCGTCACACAAAGCCAGTTTGACACCGTGCTGGCAACTCGCGACGGGGTCCGTGCCCGTCGGGAGGCCGCCATCGCTGCCACCGCTGCGGCCAAGGCCGATCGCGATAGGGCACAGGCGAATCTCGATCAGGCACAACTCGACTTTGACTACACCCTCGTGAAGGCTCCGATCAGCGGCCGCATCACCAAGACCGAGATTAAGCAGGGCAACCTCGTCGAAAACGGCAGCCTGATGGCCACGATCGTTGGTCGGGACCAGATGTATGCCAACTTCAACGTCAGCGATCGAGAGGTTCTTCGTCTCCAGAAGGCAGCACAGGAACGAGGCGAGCCGCGTAATCCGGAGAAAGATCGTTACCGCGACATGCCCGTCTACCTCAGACGTGAGCTGGATGAAGGATTCCCCTTCGTCGGCAAGCTCGACTATGTCGATCAGGAAGGGGTCGATCAGTCGACGGGCACCTTCGCGATCCGGGCGATTTTTGAGAACCCGGACAACTTGATCCTCCCGGGCCTTTTCGTGCGAGTTCGCGTCCCGGTCGGCAAGCTCGATGACGCTCTACTCATTCCAGAGCAGGCGCTCTCACGGGACCAGCGAGGGACTTATGTACTTGTCGTGAATGAGGAACGGAAAGTCGATCGACGAACGGTGACGCCGGGGCAGACCGAAGAAGGCATGGTCGTCATCGAAACTGGACTCACCGGTGATGAACTCGTCCTCATCGATGGAGGGCAGCGTGCTCGTCCAGGGGTGGAGGTGAGCCCAACTGAGATCAATCTCACCATGCCCGACGAGTCCGAGTCCGTCCAAACGGAAGCCGCTTCACCAGCAGATGAACCTGTCGAGTCAGCTGAAGCAGCTCCCACTGAGGATCAACCCTGACGTCTGCCTGTTGCGGAACTCATGTCCGAATTCTTCATTCATCGGCCCATCTTCGCCACTGTGATCTCGATCGTCATCGTGATCTCGGGGGTCGTGTCGTTCACGGCATTACCTGTCGCCAAGTTCCCCGAGGTCTCTCCGCCGACGGTCAAGGTGAGTGCAGTTTATCCGGGGGCTGACGCACGGACGATCGCGGAAACGGTCGCCACGCCGATTGAGCAGGAGGTGAACGGGGTCGAAGGCATGCTCTACATGTCTTCGACGAGTGCCAGTGATGGTTCTTACTCGTTGACGGTGACGTTCGAGTTGGGGACCGACATGGACATGGCAGCCGTGCTCGTGCAGAACCGCGTCGCGATCGCGGAACCCAAACTGCCTGAGGATGTGCGTCGTCAGGGAATCACGACCAAGAAACAGTCGACCCAGATCCTGCAGTTCATCACGTTATCGTCTCCCTCCGGCGAGTACGACGCATTGTTCTTGAGTAACTACGCACTCAACATTAAGGACGAACTCAGCCGGGTGGAGGGTGTCGGTGAGGTCACCGTTTTTGGCGCGGGTGACTACAGCATGCGCGCCTGGCTGGATCCGCGCCTCCTCAAGCAACGGGGATTGACCACGGAAGATGTCGTCAATGCCATCCGCGAACAGAACGTCCAGGTGGCAGCGGGAAAGATTGGTGCAGCCCCTGCCCCGCCGGGGACAGCCTTCGAACTGACGGTCAATACTCAGGGACGACTTGCAGAAGTGGAGGAGTTTGAAGACATCATCGTCGCGACCGGAGACGGAGGACGCCTGCTCCGAGTCGGCGACGTTGCTCGCGTCGAACTGGGGGCCAAAGCCTACACATTCGACTCGACTTACAAAGGGCAGGCCTCAACATCTCTGGCGGTTTATCAGTTGCCAGGTGCAAACGCGATGAACACCGCAAAGGCGATCCGCACCCGACTCAATGATCTGAGTTCGGCCAGTTCATGGCCCGAGGGTGTCGAATATGCAGTGCCGTTTGATACCACACGATTCGTCGAAGCCTCCATTGCTGAGGTTTACAACACACTGTTTGTGGCAGCGGTGCTCGTGATCATCGTGATTTACATTTTCCTTCAGGACTGGCGAGCGACCATCGTGCCTGTGGTGGCCATTCCGGTGTCTCTCATCGGAACGTTTGCCTTCATGGCCGGCATCGGATTCTCGCTCAACATGCTGTCGCTGTTCGGCATCGTGCTCGCCATTGGAATCGTCGTCGACGACGCGATCGTGGTCGTGGAAAACACCACCCGCCATCTGGCAGAAGGACTGTCTCCCCGCGCCGCTGCCGTGAAAGCCATGCAGGAGATCACCGGTCCGGTCATTGCAACAACGCTCGTACTGCTCGCGGTGTTTGTGCCGACCGCGTTCATGGGGGGGATCACTGGTCAATTAAACCGTCAGTTTGCTCTGACAATCTCAGCCGCTGTCCTCATCAGCACCATCAACGCCCTGACCCTCAGCCCTGCCCTGTGCGGGATCATCCTCCGCCCCCCGCAGGAGCAGCAGTTCATTCTGTTCCGCTGGTTCAACATGGCCTTTGATCGTGTCACCGGGACTTACACAGCGGTAATTTCCCGCCTCGTTCGGATCGTGGCCCTCGTGATGCTTGTTTATGGGGGTCTCGTGTTCTTGACCGGGTGGACCTTCGGCAAATTGCCGACAGGCTTCGTCCCCACGGAAGACCAGGGTTATATGTTCGTCAACGTCCAACTCCCTGATGGGGCAGCACTGGATCGGACGAACGCTGTCATGTCGCAACTGGATGACGTCTATCGCGAGACTCCCGGCATCTCCGACTGGGTCTCGATTGCAGGTTACTCGTTGCTGAGCGGGAATGCCGGTTCGAATCTCGGCCTGTCTGTTGTGATCTTCGAGCCCTGGGAGGATCGCAACACGCCTCCTCTCAGCCAGGAAGGCATCGTTCAATCCCTGCAACAACGATTTGCAAAAGTCAAAGAGGCAATTGTGTTCGGCTTCATTCCCCCGCCGATCGATGGCTTGGGTAACGCTGGTGGCTTCCAGATGGAGGTTCAGGATCGCGGTAACGTAGGGACCGCTGAACTCCAGGAGGTCACAGAGAACCTGGTCGTCACAGGAAATTCACAGACAGGGCTGACGAACCTGAACACCACCTTCCGTGCGAATGTCCCGCAGCTGTTTGCAGAGGTTGACCGAACCAAGGCCAAGACCATGAATGTCCCCTTGAGTTCGGTCTTCGGCACGCTGCAGGCTTATCTCGGCTCAGCGTATGTGAATGACTTCACGTACCTCAACCGCTCCTATCAGGTGCGACTGCAGGCGGAGGCCGAGTTTCGTGCGAAGGCAAGCGACATTCTGGCACTGGATGTACGTGATGCGACCGGACAAATGGTTCCGCTGGGATCACTCGTCGAGGTCCGCAACGAATTCGGCCCGACTGTCGTGCGGAGGTACAACCTGTACCCAAGTGCCTCCATCAACGGGTCAGCAGCCCCCGGATACAGTTCCGGACAAGCACTCACTCTGATGGAGCAAGTCGCAGCGTCGCAACTCCCGCCGGCTTTCGGTTACGAATGGACGGGGATGTCATTTCAGGAAAAACTCGCAGCGGGTGGACAAGGCGCCATTTTTGCCTTGGCGGTCCTGTTTGTATTCCTGGTGCTGGCAGCTCAGTACGAAAGCTGGACGAGCCCGGCAGCTGTCATTGCGGTTGTTCCTCTGGCAGCATTGGGCGTCGTCCTCGCACTCATTTTCCGAGGGGCCGACAACAATACCTACACGCAAATCGGCATCGTCCTGCTGGTCGCCCTCGCCAGCAAGAATGCCATCCTCATTGTCGAGTTCGCCAGCGAACAGCGACATTCCGGCATGAGCATCCGTGACTCGGCCGTCAACGCGGCCAAACTTCGCTTTCGTGCCATTCTCATGACCGCCTTCTCGTCGATCCTTGGATTCCTTCCCTTGCTGGTCGCTAGTGGAGCAGGAGCCGCAAGTCGCCAAGCGGTCGGAAACGCAGTCGTCGGCGGCATGCTCGCAGCCACCGTCTTCTCGCTGATGTTCGTCCCAGCGTTTTTCGTCGTCTTCCGCAGCCTCTCAGAAATCCGCAAGACAGAACAGAATTCATAAAGCTCCACAAGTCGGCCAAACAGCAACTCCCGCCAACTTGCAAATCACATCCGCATGCAAGATACTCCGGCAACACAGTTGTGAATTGGACGTTCACTCAATGCTCGATTCGTCGGTATTGCAGGTATAACGCCCGTGACAACATGCCCCTATAGCTCAATTGGCAGAGCAACTGACTCTTAATCAGTAGGTTCATGGTTCAAGTCCATGTGGGGGCACTTTCTTTCATGTACAGACTCCCGAGCTACAGAGTTCGCGGTGTGAGCGAGCTTGACTACAGGCTTGGTTTGGGGGGAGCTGTTGGAGTCTCCCAGAGTTTTACGCCCGTTGCTTTCACCTTGCGACGGAAGACTTTGTCGGCTGCGGTTACGTAGAGGGTGTCGAATTCCGAGCCGCCGAAGGTGACGTTGGAGAGCCATCCTGCTTGTGGCTTGTCGAGGATCACGTGAACTCGACCGAGTTGGTCCAGTACCTGGAGGCCGACTGAGGATGTGACATAAATCCGGCCTTCCGTGTCGACTGTCATGCCGTCTGCTCCACTCGATTGTGCTTCGTCATCAAGGTGCAGGTGACCGTAGGTCTGCTTATAGGCCAGCGAACCATCGGACTGACGCTGAAAGGAATAGGTGAACCGTCCGGCAGTGTCTGCAACCGTGATCAGAGTCTGGTCGGGTGAGGCGATGATGCCGTTGGGGCGGCTGATGCCCTGATCGACCTCGGCTTTCTCTCCGTTCGATGAGAAACGCCAGATTGTCTGGTTTTGGGGATCGGTGAAGTAGCCGGTCCCGTCCGCGAGGACAATGAGGTCATTTGAGGTGACCTCCTCGATAACGATCTCTTCATTTCCCTGCTCGTCATAACGCACAATTCGCTGGTAGCCGTTCTGGCATCCATAAAGTTTGCCATCAGGTCCGAACATCAGCCCGTTGATCCCTGATCCACTCTTCTCGACGAAGATGCTCACGGTCCCGTCGAGGGCGATCTTGTGGATGATACCCTGAGGGACGTCGGTGAAGTACACCTCACCTTTGGCGTTTGCTGCGGGGCCTTCGGTAAACCGATGCCCCTCGCTGACGAGTTTCCAGCCCTCGCCGGGTATGAGGATGTCCGTGCGGCGTTGGGGGGCGACACCCGACTTGACCGGTTCGGGATAGTCACGCCAAAGCCAGCGGAGGGCATCGGGGATGATCGATGAGGCATGTTTGTTGTTGTGGCCTCCCTCACCCCAGGCATGCTCGACGTCATAGCCTGCATAATTGAGAGCGGACAGCATCGTCTGGTTGGCGTTCCACCAGCTGCCGGCGTACAGGTTGAGATCGTTCGAGCCATCCTGCAGAAAGACGCGGATCGGCTTGGGCTCGAACTTGCGAACGAGGGTCGGAAAGTCGCCTCCCCCTCGCAGGTCGACGTATGTTCCGACGGTACTCAGGACACGGCGAAACTCGTTCGGTCGTTCCCACGCCACGTTGAAGGCACAGATGGCTCCGGAACTGGAACCTGCGATCGCACGGTCGTTGGGATCTTTGCTCAGATTGTAGGACTTGCTGACTTCGGGCAGGATTTCTTCCAGCAGGAACCGGGCATAGCGATCACCGAGAGAGTCGTACTCGAAGCTGCGGTTGAAGCGAGGCTGTGCGTCTTCATGAGGGGCCGGAACGACGCCCGGGCTGACGAAGATGCCGATCTGGGCCGGGACATCTCCCTGATGGATGAGGTTGTCAAGAACGATGGGCACCTTCCACTGATTCGCCAGTCCGAGTCCATCCTGCACAACGAACACGGGCGTCGGTTTCTCGGCATCGTACTGAGAGGGGATGTAGACCCAATACTGGCGGACCGTGCCGGGAAAGATCTCGCTATGCCACTCAAACGGGCCCTCGACTTTTCCTTCCGGGACTCCGTCTTTGCGTTCGGAATCTGGATGAGTTTCATACACCTCGTCTGCGGCGAACGACACCGTGGCGACAAGGAGAAACGTGAGGGCCATCATCAGCAGGGAGATTCTCATCGCATGCCTTTCACAGATGCAGGATCGGAGTGAACGATACCTGTGACTGTATCAGACAGAGAGACATGCTCCCAACTCAGCGCGCGAAGGCTCCGTCCAGTTGAGGCGATTCGCGAGTCGCTCGCCTCAGGCGGCTCGGCGAGCCTGAGAGGTCGCCGGGGGCAGGTTCACGAGCGTGTGAATGTTGCCAGTGACAGAGGATGACGTAAAGTCACCATCCTGAGGTGCAATCTGCATCGGGACCCGAGAGGTCGGGAACAGCATCGTCGACATCACGCGTGCGTTGACTTCTGCCCCTTCTTCGAGGCTGAGCTTGTAGCGGCCGAGAATCGTCGGCAACGTGATCTTCAGCTGCATCATGCCTAAGGCTGCACCAATACACATGCGAGGACCGGCACCGAAAGGCAGATACGCATACGGTGAGGGATTGATCGTCCTCCAGCGATCCGGGCGGAACGACTCCGGCTCGTCGTAGAGTTCCGGGAGGTGATGCGTCATGAACTGGCTGAAGACGACGACCGAACCGGGTGACAGATGAAAAGGTCCCAGATCGACCGGCTCAGCAGTCACCCGTTGAACGTAGGCGGACGCGGGGAGGACCCGCATGCTTTCTTTGAGCACACGGTCAAGGACTGTCAATTCGTCGAGCTGCTCCGGACGGGGAGAGTTTCCACTCGTCTGTTTCGAGAGTTCTTCATGGAGTTCTCTCATCACCTGCGGATGCTGTGAAAGCAGGAAGAGCGTCCACGTGAGCGAGTGAGCCGATGTGAGATGGGCTGCTCCGAACAGCAACGCAATGTGGCCGATCAGCTGATCGTCGCTGATGCCTCCCTCTTCGTCATGAGCCTGAATGAGCAGTGAGAGCACATCGCGTCCGGAACTCCCTGCACGTCTTAACCGAAGCATCTCCTTGATCGGTTTCTCGAGTTCCTCTGCGGACTCAAGCAACTCCTCATAGCGTTCCGTGAGGTCTGCGTTGGGGATGAAGGCAGCCGGTCCGATTTCGTGATTGAGTGCGACCCAACGCTCGGTCTTCTTTCCGATCTCAAGGGCGAGTTCCGGTTCATCGAGACCGAACAGGATGCTGCATGTGAGACGCAGCATGTACTCGGTCATGTCCTGGTCGATGTCGCGGACTTCGCCCGGTTGCCAGGTGTCGAGCATCTCTTTGGATGTCTGTGCAACCATGTCGTGGTAACCCACGATGGCTTTTTTGGCAAACGGCCCCATCGCAATCCGGCGATGTCGCTTGTGTTCGTCGCCATTCATACTGAGCAGGCCGCTCGACACTCGTCGCTGAGCGGAGCGTTTCGATCCCCGTAAGGCGAAGAAGCGAGAGTGAAATCGCTGGGAGTCGCTGAGGACCTGCTTGTTGTATTCCGGTCCAAAAATGAAGTAGATCCGTTGCGAGTCCTCCTCCAGTGCCGCCAGATGACCGTGCTTCGCCCAGAGTCTTCGCATGCAAACGACCGGGTCGTGAGCAAAGTCCGCAATCCGGCCGATGGTCACCGGAAGCTTCGTGCGGTCGGAGGAAAGACGGGGGAACTGATTCACAGACATGATCTCGCGATTCGTGCGAAGAGAGGCAGTCGGTTTGTACTCGTGCTCCAAGATCGCTGCAAGACGGGTTCTGAGAGACCTTTCGGTTCAGGAACCAGGAATAAAAAAGCCCGACTCCGTGAGGAGCCGGGCTTCGAATTTCGTCGAAACTCGCTTCAACTTAGCGTTGCTGGCTGATCTGAGTCAGGAACTCGCGGGCGAGGTTCGTTCGCAGACCATTCTGAGCGTCGAGTCGGGTCAACCAGGCATCAACCTCACGTTGCGTCGGCTGACGTCCGGCGACCACCTCGAACAAACGACGAATGTAGGTTTCGTCATCCTGATTCGACTTGGTGTAGAATTCGGGACCACCCAGAAGCTGAGCACGCACATCGTCGAGTGACTCGCCACGATCGATGCTCGACGACCAGACCTGACGTTCGTTGTAGCGAATGTCGCGGTTCAGGTAGTCGCGGAACCATTGGACAATCTGGTCCAACTGTTCGTCACGATTCGTTGCATAGCCAACCTGCTGACTGTTGCTGTTGTTCGACGTCACGGTTGAGTACAGGCTCATGTCAACCGTGCGCGGATAGCCGGCGGTGATGACCTGATAGGGATTTCGGGTCGAGTAGTAAGTATTGTTGTCCGCCACGATCGAGGCTTGCACCGTGTACTGCCGACGCGGATCGATGATCTGCGGGTCGTAGTCGACCGAGAAGGGAATCGGGATCTTGCTGAAGTCAGAGATCCGCTTGGTCACGATGGGAATGGTGACCCCCGGTCGAATTTGCTCAAACAGGTCAACCTGCACCTGAGCATTTCTCGGCAGTCGCGTGTTTGTGTCCCGAAAACTGACGGTCCCTTCAATCCGTTGGAAGCGGCCTTCCAAAGTAACTGGCATGTTGAGCAGGTTGCCGGTCCGATGGTCTTGCACGAGCAGGTTCACGTAGCCTTCCGTAGTGGCGTACTGGTTGAACGCCTGTCCGAGTTCGTGGCGGTGATTCTCGATCAGACCAACCTGATAGCCGGAGACGGTGACAATCAGATCGTCTGGTTCGAGTCCGGCGGTCGAGGCGGGTGAGTTGGGAGAGACACGCACGATCTGCACGCCGGTGCCGGTATCCATCGAGTAGATGCCCAGACGCCAGCGCGGCTGCTCCTGCGGTGTCCCCGGGGCCGGAATGACGCTGGGGGCAACCCGGAGTTCATTCGGCTGAGTGGTTGATCCAAATCCGTCCAGCGGGTTCTGGTTGGCGGGAGCGAACGGATCGAAGACACCCGGATTGCCGATTCCTGTGGGGTTGTTGCTCGGAAACAGCGGGTCCAACGGCTGTGGAATGATGCTGTCCCGGTCGGTCGGTCGTAAGTTGGGGTCGATCGCATGAGCGTCTGCAGACAGGGCAGTCAGCAGGGCAACCAGCATCGCGCTCCGCAACGCGTTCCTCAAGTTCATGTCAATTTCCTCCATGACGGATGTTTCTAGGTCGTCCGGACATCAGCGGTCGCGAGTCCGGTGCGGGATCAATAATGTGTGGGAAGCGAAGACTAATTCCGTTCGCGGAGGCCAAGCTGCCCCAGAGCGAAACTGGCATTCTGGCCGGGAATCGGCTGGAAGCCACCTTTGACGACACCTTCCTGTCCGAGACGGCTGAAGACGTACTTGAGGAACTCACTCTGAACTAACGGCAGTTCCTGACCGGGGGGTTGATTGATCACGAGTTGCAGCGGTCGCATGAGCGGATAGCGTCCCTGGTCGGCCTCGATGCTGTCGATGGCAATCGCGGGGAGTCCCGAACGAACTGACAAAGCAACCGCTCTCACGCTCGCCGTCTGACTCAGCAGTCCGGCGTATCCAATCGCATTGGGGTTTGCCTCAACGGCCTTGACCAGATGGATATTACTCGGCTGCTGGACCATCGTGTTCTTGAAATCATCGCCGCGGAGAAGAACCGTTTGCAGATAGACCGTCGAGCCGGTCGTCGGTCCTCGACCCTGCAGAGCGATCGGGCGGCTCGCCCACTCACCGGTGGCTCCCACGTCGCCCCAGGTCTTCGCCTTGCCGTTCTCACCGAAGATATCGGCGATCTGTTGCAGTGACAGTTCCTTCACCGGGTTGCTCGGGTGAACGAAGATCGCCATCCGCTCCAGAGCCGGGGTCAGAACCTTGGGCTGATAGCCGAACTTCTGCTGGAAGGACAGGACCTCGTCCTCGCGAATCGCGCGGCTGAGCAGACCAAACGTGGCATCCCCTGAGATCACGGTATCCACAGCATCGCGTGCTCCGCGAATGTCGATGTCGATCTCGACGTCCGGATGAAGACGACGAAAACTGTCTGACCAGCCGGCGGCGAGCTGGGACATGGTGTTCGAACCGATCATGGTGATCTTGCCCGACACATCGTTGGCCGGTCGATACTGCGGCAAGCTGTCGATTCCGGGGGCCTGAGCAAAGGCCGTGTTCGCCACCGCCAACACGGCAGTGAGTGCGAACAGATTGAGTGTGGCTCCAAGCGTCTTCATGGGTTTTCCCCTCCTGGTACTGGGTCGACGTCACGAACGGACGGCCAAGCCCCTGTGCACGCCTGGACAACAGACGCGACGTTCTCCAAGGCGATGACTCCAACCATCCGACGAGAACATGAGTAAGCGTTTGCCCTCCGTTTACGGGACGAAGAGCGAAATCAATGTCCCTGTTGCCCCTCTTTCCCTGGCCGACAGGAACACCATTCGGCGGAAGTATAGGCAGGTCCGAGTGTTCGACACAATACGAGAAATCTTGAAAGTCGAGATCGGGACAAGGAGCCTGCCCACAACCCCAGCGGTCGATCTGGGGTGGACACATTCCGACTGTTTCCGGTTTAATTCCGCCCCGCACATGAGGGGGCTCATGCGACGGAGGATCCGTGATGCAGGTCCCCCCCGAAACCCAGACCACGGAACGATCGCCATGGATGCGCAGCAGTTTCTCGCTGAGTTGGACGAGTTGTTTGAACTCGATCCCGGCACACTCACACCGACCGACATTATTCAGGACATCTCCGGGTGGAGTTCATTGACCTTCATGGGGCTCATTGCCCTGGTCGATGAAGAGTGCGGCGTCACACTCTCTCCAGATACCGTGCTTGGCTGCGAATCGATCGCTGACCTGATGCAGGAAGTCGGGTTGACCGCGGACGTCCCGACCGTGAAAGCCGCCTGAGCATCGCAGGAATGACGGGCGATCCGTCATTCACCCAAAGCCCTCGGCCAGAACATATGCTCGACTCGACCGCACTTGCTGACCGCACGATCCTCGTGACCGGTGCGTCCTCCGGACTCGGCCGGGCTACGTGCATCCTGCTCAGTCAACTCGGAGCGCGAATCATTGCTGTCGGGCGAAACGAGCAGCGACTCATCGAGACCGCAGACCAACTTGATGGCAGCGGACATCTCGTACGGCCATTCGATCTGTCTCAGGTTGATGAGATTCCGACGTGGATGAAGACTCTGGCTGCGGACCACGGGACACTTCAGGGAGTTGTCCACAGCGCGGGGCAGCACTTGGCTCGACCGCTGCAGATGCTCAAACCCGAATCCGTCCAGGAATTGATGCAACTCAATGTCACGGCAGGCATGATGCTCGCGAAAGGCCTCCGGCAACGCGGCGTCTTTACATCGCCAGCATCGATTGTGTTCCTGTCCTCCGTCATGGGGCACGTTGGTCAGGCAGGCGTCTCGGCCTACTGTGCGAGTAAGGGAGCGGTTGATGCCATGACGCGATCCTTGGCACTCGAACTCGCGCCGCAAGGAATTCGCGTGAACAGCGTTGCTCCGGGACAGGTAGAAACGGAAATGGCTGAACAACAAAAACAAACCCTGACATCAGAACAGTTCGATCGCATCAAAGCCCTGCATCCACTCGGTCTCGGACGACCGGAGGACGTGGCCCATGCGATCGCGTTTCTCCTGGCGGACACCAGCCGCTGGATCACCGGTTCCATCCTGACGGTCGACGGCGGTTACACGATTCATTGACGATCGGAATGAATCGCCCAGCAGAGGTTACTCGACACAAAAAGCTCATCGACCAGCATTCACCCAAACATTGACATTGCATTTCCTTCGCCTCCTCTATGACTCAACGCCTCATCATCGTCGGTGCCGGCGGCTTCGGCCGTGAAGTTCATGACTGGGCGAACGACGCCATCGCTGCCGGAGCTGAGTGGTCGATCGCCGGATTCCTGGATGACAATCCGCATGCACTCGATGGGTTCGCCATGCCGGTCGACGTCATCGGCCCGGCATCGACATACGAACCATCCGATGACGAAGTCTTCGTCTGTGCCATTGGAGAACCGCAGATCAAACTCCAGATCGCAAAGTCACTCCGGGCACGCGGAGCCCGGTTTACGAACGTCATTCACCCTACAGCTCGCATTGGGCAGAGGAATCGTCTGGGCGAGGGGCTCGTGCTCTGCCCGTATTCGGTGATCACGACCAACGTGACTGTCGGCGACTTCGTTTCTCTCAACCTGCATGGCACGATCGGGCATGATGCGACGGTGGGGGACGGTTGCACACTGAATAATCACACAGACATCACCGGCTGGGTCACGCTGGGCGAAGGCGTGTTCATGGGAAGCCACGCGTCCGTGCTTCCTTATGCCAAAGTCGGCGACTATGCCCGCATCGGAGCCGGCAGCACGGTCCTTCGCTCTGCGAAGCCTCACACCACGGTTGTTGGCGTCCCCGCCAAGAGGCTGCCCACTGTCACGTCTCTAGCCAAGCGGGCTGCATAACCGCGACACTCACAAACTCAATTGGACAACGTCATCATGACCGCGACCATTTCTGCGATTGAATATCACGTCCCGTCTCACGTTCTGGCGAACGACGAGTTGGCCCAGGTCTCCGACATCTGGTCCCCTGAGAAGATCGAAGCCAAGACCGGCATCACGGAGCGTCACGTCGCCTCCCGTGGTGAGTGTTCGTCGGATCTGGCTGTGGCTGCTGCTGAAAAACTGTTTGCCAGTGGAGCCATCGATCGTGATGAGGTGGACTTTCTCCTGTTGTGTACCCAGTCGCCTGACTATCTGCTGCCGACGACCGCATGCCTCGTACAGGAGCGTCTGGGACTCAGCAATACCGTGGGAGCTCTCGATATCAACCTGGGCTGCTCGGGTTACGTCTATGCTCTGGGGATGGCGAAAGGACTCGTTGAGACAGGTCAGGCGAAGAACCTGTTACTCATCACCGCAGATACGTATAGCAAATTCATCCGTGACGAGGACCTCAACGTCCGCACGCTTTTTGGCGATGGTGCCTCCGCAACATTAATCCGTAACGATCAGTCGCTCACTTCGACAGGGCCAGGCATTGGACCGATGGTCTATGGCACGGACGGAAGTGGTGCTCAGAACCTGATCGTCAAACAGTCCGGATTACGCATCTTCCAACCCGATGATGAGACCGAACTCACCGACGACCGTGGGCGACTCTTCATGAACGGGCCGCAAATCTTTACCTTCACCTTGAAAGCGGTTCCCGATCTTGTGTCACAACTGCTCGACAGGAGCGGGCGCACGCTCGACGATGTCGATCTGTTTGTGTTCCATCAGGCCAACCAGTACATGCTCGATCACCTCCGCAAGAAGATCGGCATACCGGAGGACCGATTCGTCAGTGCGATGAAGCATTCGGGCAACACAGTTTCATCGACGATTCCCATCGCCCTCAAGCACGCCCAGCTCGACGGTCGCCTGCGTGCGAATGATACCGTCATGCTCGTCGGCTTCGGCGTCGGTTACTCATGGGGTGCCACATTCATCCGCCCCGGCATGCTCGCCCAGCCTTCGAGAGCAGCCGCGTAGTAAGATGTCGTCATTCCCGCACTGGCGGGAATCCAGTATTCATCAGCCCCTACTCGACGTATGGTTGTAATTCGCCATTTCCTGAATGCTCGGAAATGAGGCGGAGGTCAAACCGGTCACTCACGCTTCGTCGGCAGTCGTGCCCCCACAGACTCTCGCCAGTCAACGAGTTTCTGATGCAGCGAACTCGTCAATGCGGGCATCGAGGTCGACAGATCGTGTTCTTCCCCGAGGTCATCCGCCAGGTTATACAGCTCAGTGTGGCCGTCTTCGAAGTACTCCAGCAACTTCCAGTCTCCATCACGAATTGCTGAGACAGGTGTCGTTGTCGGGTAATAGTGCGGGTAGTGAAAGTACAGAGTTTCCCGGTCGAGCGATGTCGATGGATCTCGCAGAAGACCGGTGAGGTCAACCCCGTCCACCGTTTGGTTGTGAGCGGGATCTCCGATTGTGCCAGCCATTGAGAGGATGGTCGGATACAGGTCAGTCGAACAGACCATTTGATCACAAACAGTGTCTGCGTGCGTGACACCGGGCCAGTCGACAATGAAAGGCACGCGAAGTCCGCCTTCATAGAGCGACCCTTTGCCACTCCGGAGGGGATGATTGGTCGTCACCTGCCGACCGTCATACTCGCGGATCGTGCCGCCGTTGTCTGAGGTAAAGATGATAATCGTGTCCTCCGACAGACCCAACTCGTCGAGTTTGTCCACGAACCGTCCGACGTTTTCGTCGAGCGAGTGAACCATGGCAGCATAGGTCGGATTCTGATGATGGAAGTCCTCCTGTAACTTGCCTTCGTACTCTGCGATGTCCTTCGCCTTGGCCTCGATGGGCGTATGGACCGTGTGGAACCATAAATTCAGATAGAACGGTTCGTCTTTCACACGCTCAATGAGCCGCAACGCCTCGTCTGTGAGACGATCGGTGAGGTACTCTCCCTCCTGACCGAAGGGCAAATCGGGGACATACCGCCACTCGCGTTCACTTCCGAACAGCCCACGATATGGCCAGTGGAACGTCGTCGGAGCCCCCCAATGGGTGCCGCCAATGTTGACGTCGAACCCGTGCGACTCGGGAGCATAAGCCGCATCTCCCAGATGCCATTTGCCGACATGCAATGTGTTGTAGCCGACCCCTTTGAGTGCCTCTGCGACGGTGAACTCCTCCCGTGCCAGATGGTCCATGCTCACCGCCGGGTTGAGCGGGTGATTCGATGGAGGCGGGTTCTTGGCATACTCGTGCCAGATCGTGAAGTTCAATCGGGCCGGGTACTTACCCGACATAATCGAGGCACGGGTGGGAGAGCAAATAGCCGCTGCCGCATAAGCGTCCGTAAATCGCATCCCCTGCTCTGCCAGTCGATCGATATTCGGAGTCTCGTGCAGATCAGCCCCGTAACAGCCGATGTCGGCCCATCCCAGATCGTCCACCAGAATCAACACGATGTTCGGCCGGGTTTCCTCAGCAGTCACATCACTCGTAACAAGCAGCCCCAGAAGCACCGCCAGCCATCGAAGTCGTCCACTCATTCCATCTCCCCTTCAGATTCTGCTCAGATGTGAATTCCGATGATCGTATGAAAGACTCAGGCTACTTTCTTCTCCGTTTCACGTCGACATTCTGAGGAATCTCCGCATCACCGACTATGAACGGCAGCAGCCTCGCGATGTTCCGTGCATCGTCGATCCCCCGATGATGTGTTCCCTCCAGCGTCAAACCTGCCCGAGACAATGCTTCCTTCATCCCCATGCGGCGGCGTTGGTTCAGTCGGATGCTGAACTCAGCCTTCAGGTTGATCGGCTCATTCATAAATGGAACTGCCAATCGGTGATAACGGCAATCCTGGGAAAGTTGATCGTAATCGTACTGTCCCCATGACGAGAACACGCACTCACCGTAGGCATCCGCCCACGCCTTCCATCGGTCGACGACTTCCGGGAACGTGGGAGCCCGATCCACATTAGCCTGCGTGATACTCGTCAACTCGGTACAGAAGTCGGTCAACACCGGATGCCGGACCGGCCTGACGAACGCCTGGAACTCACTCAACAGTTCCAGCGACTCGCCATCGACCATCACCGCCCCAACCTCGATGATCTCCATCTCCTCACGATGCAGCGATCCATCGTTCGCACAAGTCGCTTCAAAGTCGACAACGAGATAGTGATGTGGGCGACTGGCCATAAGACTTGTACTCTCAAAACGCCGGATACTGTTTCGGATACCCGATCAGCATCCATTTGTTCTCGTAGGCCTGCCAGTCGTCCCAGCCGAGGAGTTCGTAGAGGTCTCGGCGTTTCTTGTGTTGCAGGTAGGTGGGCGGGGAGGTGTCTTCGATCCGTTCATTCAACAGTTTGATCGCTGCCCCGTAGCGTCCCAGGCGGCGATTACGGCGGATATGGAGTAGAGAGTACTTCTCTTCCGACGTGTCGACCCAGCGGGCGAGTTGTTGAAAATTGTCCTCGAACGCCGTATCGAGCGCAGCCTGATCCTCGATCGGGTGTTTCTCAATCACGTCCGGCAACTCCTGATAGGCCAGCGCCCGCCCTTTGCGATACAGAGCGTCCACGAGAATGTCCCGCTGCTCTTCTGCTCGTTTCTTCCGCTTGACAGTCTCTGGTTGATCCGGGTTCGCTCGCAAGGCCAACAGGCGGGTGAGTTTTTTCGATCGGATCGTGTCGATCACATCATCAGCAGCCGCGATCACGTCGGAAAGATGCTCCTTGCTGTTCTCGCCGTCGACCAGATGCAGGGTCGCGACCCGGATGCGTTGTTCTGCCTCCGGATGTTCTTCCAGAATCGACCTTGTAAGATCACGGTACAACTCTTCATCGCGGGGCCACTGAAGCTCTCCCAGTTGTTTGATGAATGAGTCAAGTCGTTCCCGTTGCAGACGCTTTGTGAGTGATTCCTCCGGCTCGGCTGCTTCGGGCGAGTCCTTCTCCTTGGCCGGTTTGGCGGGAACGACGAAACTGACTGGATAGCCGTCCGGCCGAGACGATGCACCTTCTCCACCATCGGGACTCTTCACATAGTGCATCGTCCCTCGCAGGAGATCTCCCGGTTCGGCTTCGTTCGGAAGAGCATCCGCATCCGGCCCCGTCAGGAAGACCGAAGCTGTTTCTCCGGGGTCGAGCCAGGTTGCGTCGAACTTCGACATTCGGTCCGCTTTGACTCCAACGGCGATCGACTTCGACAGGTTGCGGTCAACTGACAGCAGGACCGATTTGTACCCTTCAAGCTCGTCGCGGTCCGCATGCCTCAGTTCGAGACGGACCGTGTAGTCTCCCTCGTCGAGACTCACCGCGGCTGGATACATGTCGCCTGTTCCAAGGAGTCGTTTGTTCTCATCGAACACCTGCCACTCAAATCCTTCGACGGGTGAGTCGTACAACAGACCCTCAAGTTCCGGCAGACCGATCGTCACGTCACTGTCCGACGTCAGCGAGAAATCGTAAGTCAACAACAGTTGATTCGTCGGTCCGCCGTCCATCTGACGATCGCGATCCGACAAGAGCGGCGTGTCTTTTGCCGACGTCGGTCGCAATAGACGCCGCAGCGTGGTCAACGATCCGTGAGGCTCGCACTTCTCCCGGCGGATCTGGGACGCCACCATGACCTCCAGCGGCGACCCGTCGGATGGCAGCGTCAATTCGTCATTGTCCGGCAGCAGCCCGCGGAATTCGATCGACATCGTCACCTGCGACTTGCCCAGACTGGACCAGTACTGCGACAGACACAACTCCAGCGTGCGACCGGCAACAACCGGCAGACTGACGATCGTCTGACTTCCCTGCTCCATTTGGATCCTTTTCTGAGTCTCGCCATCCTCGAACGAATGACCGGGCAATATCTGCACCGTATGCAGTCCGAGGATTCGTGGAGCATCCGCCTCTTCAAGTTCTATCTCGACGTCGGCCCAAGTTGCCCCCTGAGGCACCGAAACAAACCGACGTTCCAGATGTCCCGGTCCCAGTGTTACCTTCTCTTCGAGTTCGTGGTTGCGAACGTCGATCGGCCTAATCACCGTCACCGGCACGCGGAACAGCGGCCCGCGACTCTCCCGACCTGCGTGATAGCCTCGCACCTCCGCTGTGTGCACGCCCGGCTTGAGGCGGCGCGGATCGACCTGCAACTCGAATCGATCACCGGACGCAGTCATCAACATGGACTTACTCACATCAACCCAGTCGGCGGTTGACTCCAATGTCAGGGGAATCTCGAACTTCACCTGCCCGAGTTTCGGTTGATCGCGTCGAAAGTAGGGAGTGACGGCAACGTCCGTCTCCAGCAGCCGGGATGTTTCCTCAGCCTCACGAAGCAGCACACCTCGCGACTTATCACGCGCTACTTCACAGCGGAATCCGTGTCGTTCCGCCACACTGTACTCTCCCTGCTCGATCCACTCCCATGCCTTGTCGACCTGAATCAAACCGGTTCCCTGAGCGAAGGGATCAACGCCTGGAAGACGCAGTGCCGTATTCTCCAACGCCCGCCGTACAAACGCAGGCCTGTAGAGTGTGCCTTGAGCACGCATTCCCGACAACAAAAGAGCGATACAGCCGCACGCATTCGGTGACGCCATTGATGTGCCGTTCGCCTGCATGCTGCGCTGGAGTGAGTAGTTGGGCACAGGTGAGAACGCCCCCCCCGGTGCAAACAGGTCGACTCCCATGGCTCCGTCGGTCGACGGACCTCGGGATGTCCACGTATAGGGCATGCCGTCGAGAGTTTCCCGCAGTCCGTACTGGGGCGACATCATCTCCGAACTCACGTACGCTCCGATGCCCAAGAGCGCTTCTGTCGTCCCGCCGGGCGCCCCCACGGTCGACAGTGCCGGACCCGCGTTGCCCGCACTGGCGACGAAGATCACACCATGCTCATCGACGATCTCCGAGAACAACTCCGCGAGCCGTCCCTCGTCGGGCGTGCTCGTTGGTTCCCCGTAGCTCATGTTGATGAGGTCACACTTGCGGTCGATGACTGCCCTCAGCCCCCGGACCATTGCCCTGCCCGTCTCCATCCCGTCGATGCGATTGTCACCAATCTTGACGGAAACGATCTGGGCACCGGGAGCGACGCCGTTTCGCTCTGGTTGCTCAGCCTCATACGCGGCTACGATCCCCGCGACATGCGTGCCATGCTCTCCACACACCGTCACGATCGACAGCCGCTTCCCCTCGTCGTAAATGTTGACCGAGAAGTTGAGCTGCGAGGGTTCGGAAAACGTCGCAAACTGGCGTTCCTTGTGATAATCCGTCAGCGACACTTCGTCTGTCAGTTGTCCGTCCTCGTCTGTATCGATGACGGCTCGCCAGACTTCCCCGTCGTGATAAACCACACAGTCATACAGCGGTCCGGGGTCGTCGTAACTCTCCTGCGCGTCCTCAAGCACATCGATGCGTGCCTGCATTTCCTCGCGTCCCTGGACCTGCTTCGGTGACAGTTCCGGGAGATCGTCGTAATAGATGTGGAGCAACGACCGCAGCTCTGCGAGCCGTCGCGTCTGTCTGCGATCCCACTCATGACGACGCTCCTTCTGCAACCGCTCCACCAGATCGGAAGGGAACAAATCGTATGCCCGCTTCAGCCCCACTCGGTACTCGCCGGTGGGATTCTTCCAGTCGGGATTAACCTTGAGCCTGCGACCAGTGAGTCCCTCAATCTGACCGTCTTCCGCGGTCTGTTTGTCCCCCATCACCACATCGCCGTCCCCCGTGCCATCGATGAGGTCGACAATCTTCGGTTGACCGTCTGAGGTGACTGAGAGACCGGCTGCCCCCGGATCAACGCCCGTGTCGAAGATCGCCACAATGATACCCCTCCCGTCATACTCCGGGTGCTGCTCCAGAAACCGCAGAGCGCCAGTCTCAGACTTGGGCAACAGTCCAATCGTGGGAAACGGCTGCACGACAGGCTCGTCTGCCAGGACACTCGCGCAAAGAGAGATTAGAAAAACAGAATAGAGAAGCAGAGCACGTCGGACGGTTTGCACGGTGTTATTCCTGGGGGATTGCGCAAAATCGGTTCCCTCCAGTTTACGACGTGGCATTGCAGGATGCGACGGTGTCTCTTCTGCTAGGAGTCGCCATTCTCCAAGGGGAGTCGCATTTGCGGATCGGGCGCCCCTTTCAGCTCCTTGAAAAGTAAGCTGGGTTGAATGTCCGCATTATGCTGATACTTGTCGGATTGGTATTCCGTGATGTCTCCTTCGATGGTGTGGTAAAAGATCTGCGCGATCTCGACGCCCGCATAAATGCGGATCGGCTGGATCGCGAACATCTCCAGCGTCCAGTATCCATCGAATCCGACATCCCCGAACCCTGCCGTGACGTGCACAAACAACCCCAGCCGCCCGATCGATGACCGCCCCTCGAGCATGGGAACCAGGTTGTGCGTCACCGTCCGCTCGACCGTGCGTCCGAGGTACAACTGATTGGGGTTCAGGTCGTATCCCTCCGGCGGAATCTCAACACGGGTCGTGCGATTCGGCCGCTTCATATCGAGGATGATCTCCTCGTACGTCAGCAGTTCGTTGTGCAGCCGCAGGTTGTAACTGTTGGGATTGAGCTGCGACTCATCATACGGATCAATGATGATGTCCGAACCCAACCGCCGACGGATCTCATTGCCGGAGAGAATCATGATCAACCTGCGGAGCGAGAGTTGCGAAGTCACCTCCACGGTATCGACGCTCATTCCGGTACGCAACCCGCCAACTGTTGCGACATCAGATTCAAAGTCGCGCCACAATCCTCGGATCCGCTGCTCACACGCGGAAGTCTCCGGGGAGGACGTTGTCCCAGGTGACGTTGGGGGACCAGCTGTTCCAGTATTCGTTGACGAATGAAACGCCGGTCGAGCGGGCGATGTACCAGCGGCCGTTCGCGTCGCGGCCGGCCATGTCCAGGCGGCCGTCGCCGTTGAAGTCGCCGGGGAGGATGTCCCACGAGGTGGCGGTCGACCATGCGCCGAACCGCGTTGTATTGAGCGTCGCACCGGTGGACAGGCCGACGACCCACGTACCGGTCGAGGCACGGCTGATCACGTCATCGCGGCCGTCACCGTTCACGTCGCCGACGGTGACGTTCTGCCAGCTGACGTTCGTCGACCAGATGCCGAACGACTGCGAAGCGAAGCGAGCCCCGTTGGAAATCCCCGCGACCCAGCGTCCGTTCGAGGCTCGACCGATCACGTCGTCCTTCCCGTCGCCGTTGAAGTCACCAACGCGAACATCGTTCCAGCTTACATTGGTGGACCAGGCACCGAAGGACAGCATCTGGAAGCTTGTTCCGGTTGAGTGGCCGACCACCCAGGAGCCGGTCGAGGCGCGGCCGACGATGTCCGCCCGGCCATCGCCATCGAAGTCACCCGTGCTGACGTCGAGCCAGGTGACGTTGGTGGACCACGCTCCGAAATCGCTCGAGTCGAACGCGGCACCATTGGACAGGCCGACGAACCACGTGCCGGTGCTGGCCCGTCCGGCCACGTCATCACGTCCGTCGTTGTTGAAGTCGCCGACCAGCACATTGCTGTACGTGACGGCCGGGTTCCACGCTCCCCAGTTCTGCGGAGCCATGAAGCCGCCCGGCGAGGCCAGCAGGACCCGCCATTGCCCGTCGCTGGGGGAGAGGCCAGCCAGATCGGTCAGTCCATCCCCGTTGAAGTCGCCTGTCTGCAGGTCGTCCCAGTCGACCCCCGGGGGCACGACGCCTGCTGATGTTGTATGGAACTGGGTTCCGTCCGAGACTCCAACGACGAGCGTGCCCGTAGCCGCGTTACGACCGACGACATCGGTGCCCCCCGTCGGCACGAACGGGTCAGCCTCCACTTTGAGGACCGCGTTGCCTTGCGTGTAGACGTGGAAGATTTCACCAAACTCCACGCCGTCCGCCTGCTGCGTCCAGCCGGCCCCCATGTTGACGATGTCATCCACGTTGCGACGGACGACGAGCGTGTTGTTGTGCGAGCTGATGTTGAGGACCTCGCGCAGATCGAGCGTGAGTTCGTTGGCCCCCGTCCCGCGGAGATCGATGCGTTCGATATCGGTGATGCGGTTGTCCGGGATGGCAGTCAGGTCGAGATGAATCCCGCTCCCCAACAGCCGCAACATGTCGAGACCATTCCCCCCCTGCAACCGCCGCGTCCCCGAGAAGTCCGCATCCGGAATCGCCAGGATGTCATTGTTCTGCCCCCCTCGCAGAATGTCATCCCCCCCATCCGAAATCAGCGTGTCATAACCATTCCCGCCGATCAGGATATCAACCGCATCCGCCCCCTGATTCGCCTTCAAAGTATTCCCCGCACCATCCCCCACCTGCGTCTCAACCCCACC
>JAGQQG010000180.1 GCA_020426325.1 Planctomycetaceae bacterium
CCGCCCGTCACCACCCCCGATAACACCATCATGAAAACAAAACCCTGACCCCACACTTGACTGGTCCACCCATATCAGGGTGGGTGAAACGAAGTGGAACCCACCACAGAACAGGAGGGTTTCGCTGTCGCTCCACCCACCCTACGTCACTTTCAGGAAACAACGCATGTGAGTAGCAAGTTCGGGAACCAGGACTTGGTCACAAAGATCAACCAGTCCTTTGAACAAATCTCGCGCAGACTATTTGCACGCAGTTTGAATTACTGCGCAGACTTCAAACTGTTCCTCTGTGACCAGATGGCTGGCGAATCACTTGATGCCGTCGTCCACTCGGCACTTGGGCCACAGGCACGTGTTGGGGGATCGACCTTTACAACGAAGCAAGAGGTTCTCGAATCGCTGACGTCGGCTTTGCATTACGATGGTGACTATGGAGCACATCCCAACCTCGATTACGTTCAGAGCGCAAATGGCCAACACGACTTTGACTCTGTAGTTTCCGATGTAATCAAGCTGGTGGACCAGGGGGATTTGCTAATTTCCTTTTGGCTCAAGAATGGTCACCCGTTCTATCCAGTTTATTGGGACTTTGCATTTCTGATCGAGACATCCGAAGATTCCATTCTGTTCATTGCGTCCAGCTCCGACTGAAAACCACTTCCTCGCCGGGTGCCCGTGCTTGTCCAAGTGACGTGCCACTGCTTCGGTCGGGCGGGTGAGGAGGTTGAAATGGTCTGACGGCACTGCTTGCCCGGTCGAAGCAGTGCCGAGCGCGCATTCACCTCGACCTGTCGGCCAGACAAGCAGTGGCACAACTCACGATCAATCATGCATCGCGGGTGGCCCGACCGCAGGGTGGCCCGACCGGAGTTTACGACGGTTGGGTCGCGGGGCGACAGGACGATTTGCATTCGGCGTCCCAAGCTCCTGAACATATCGTGAGCCGAGAGTGAGTCATCTTGGGCCGTTGGCCCCCAGCCGATACCGGCTGGGCCACCCGCCGTCGTTCCTAGCTGAATGTGCACAATAGAACGCAAGATCAGTGGGAGGACTGATCCTGCCATTCTCGAAAACACTCCATCAGACTTTCACGACATTCTTTTTCACTGCTCGACTTTGGTTGCCACTCGAGTCGTCGGGTTGAACAACGCCTGAGTTCGTCGGCCCACACGAAGTCGGCTCAGCGGCACTCGCACACCATTCAGCTCCACCTTGGTCGATGGCACAACCTGGAGCGAAACGGCCGTCCCGCTCTGATTGCGAATCACCACCCGGTTTGCCGAGAGAAAGGTCAGAACTCCCTCAACCTTGCCCGCCTTGTTCCTGCCGGAACCTGACGCGGCCTCAAGCACGCCCGGGACACTCGCCAGCACCAGACCCAGAAACAAACTCGCCACTGCCATACGATTGAACATGCTGACTCACTCCTGTGATATGAGAAACGATGACTCCAAAGCGAAGTTGCTTTGGAACAGACTCGGAGCGAACTCCGGCCGTGAGTTCTGATGTGTCCGGTCCACAGTCAAAGCCGGCACCAAAAATGACACGGACTTCGTCAGTGTTCCGACAAATCAGTGACTCACACCGTTACTACTGAGCCAGTCTGAAAATCTTGCAGCACGCAGTCGAGATTTCTGAAAAAAGGTGGGAACTGTGGCCGTTTCCCTTCCAGGGCTTCCTTCCCGATGGGCAGTCCAGCCCCGGCCACTCACCCGTCAGCTGTTGGTCCGGTCTAGTTCACGGTGAAGCCGCCGGGCATGACATCGTAGCCGGTGGGTGTTTCCACGATGACATCCCGTGGTCCGAGATGGGTGTCTGCTTCGATCAGAATCGAGACCGTGATCTTCCCGTCGTCGATGATGTGAAAGCTCTGAACGACAATACCGGGACCAAAGTTGACATCCGTGGTGGTGGAAAGCACGTCCCCCTCGATGAGGACGGCGATGATCTCCCCCGGATGTCCTGTGAAAGGACGCACCTGACTGATGACAGGCATTGACTCATCCTCCGAATGTCCGCGACCCTTGGCAACTCTGGCGCAAGGATCTCAAAGGTCAGAACTCAACACAAGCCGCTGACTTGAAACACAGCAATGTTTCAATAATCAGCGATGACCTCTCCTCCGCTGAGGGTACCCAAATCCTGGTACAGATCGAAGTTGATGTTTTCGTTGATGAAACGCACACTCCCGTCTGCCAACAGGAAGAACGCGCCCCCCGTGTGACGGCTGCCCAGCCAGATATCGTTAAACAGAGTGGCACGCGGAGTATGCCCCGCCTCGAAATCTGCCACGTACCATTTGACCGTTGTGGAAGTGTTTTCGGGATCCGGCGTTTCATTCGGAACCGAGTTGATGGGGTAACGCATGTTCTTTGTGACGTACAGGCAGACTTGCGTCTCGGTGTTCACCACATGGTAGGCTCCCTTCCACCAGCTCCGTTTCTGATAGACCTGCTCCCCCATGGCAATCGTATTAGATGTTCCATCGAGGATGTGGCTGATCTTTCGACGCTGTAATGGAACGAACAATCCGTCGGTGTCGTAATCCCCACAGAGCGGCCAGGGCGTTGTCTGCGGCGGGCCGGTTTCCAGGATTTTGACGTTTCCGCTTCGTCCTGCACCGGTGACTCCGACGTAACTGGCCGTGGGCCATTGAGCGACAAACGTACCCGAGGGATCGTCGAAGAAGGGCCCCGGATATGGATCGCGGTCATCCAGATCGCTCGGACAGTGAAACACCGGGATATGGTCCTTGATCAGGATGCGATTCGGCGCGAGGTTTTGGCTTTCGTTGAAGTCGAACTGATTGTAGATGTTGCTTAATTCCAGATAGGGCATGAGTCGGACAGTAAACCCATGTGAGGTATGTGGCACGACCCGAGTGTTGGTAGTTAACGGAAAGCAGTTGTAAGCATCGTGATAGTTGTGTAACGCGAGGCCGAGCTGGTGGAGGTTATTTCGACATTGAGTCCGACGAGCAGCTTCACGGGCCATCTGCACCGCCGGTAACAACAGGGCGATGAGAATTGCGACGATTGCGATCACCACGAGCAGTTCGATCAATGTGAATCCGGATCGGTCACACCTTGAAACGGACGAACGCAATCGTTTCAGAGTTAGCATGATGAGGCCCTTTCGTTGCGAGTTTCATGGGAATCCATCAATACATCGTCTAAGTCCTTTTACTCAGCTGTTGAATGCTTCGAGCGCAGCCAGACTGCATCGCAGGCGACGCCCCCTTTTTTTGAAATCCGAGAATCGAGTTCCAGTATTGCTGTTCCAGATTCGATGAGCACAGTATCAAGCCGGACCCAATCCACTCCCTGATATGATTCAACCTGGGGATAATCAGTTGGATTGCGACCCTGATTGAACTCGTGGCGGCGGAACATCGTCTCTCCATCATAGATGCCGTAATTTGCGATTCCGTGGAATTGTGGACCTGCCGGCCAAGTGATCCACAACTCATACTCACCGGTTGGAAGGTCACGAAATGTCCATCGGGCAGTCATCGCTCCCTCGGAACTGAAGCGGTAGGATTGCGCATACGCCCGTTCACGAAGCACTGGATCGGTGCTCGACTTCCATCCCAGCGTTTTGGATGTTCCCTCTTTGTTGATTTCCGAGTAGTCACGATCGCTGTCATCAATAATTCGGCTGACCGTATTGACTGGCAACGGAGTGCCCGTCTGGTCTGTAACGGGAGTTGATCCCGCCGCTGTTGAAGAATCAGTTGGCTGTGGACTGACAATCATTGAAGAATCTTGATCAGGCTGATGCCACGGCAGTCCGTAGACCAGGATGCTCAACATCATCACGACCGCCACGACAGCGACCATTACGCCAAGCTGAAACAAATACGGAAACTGATGACTTTTCTTCTCGTTGACGAGAGGAGATTCAGGCAGCAAATGAGCATGAACGGTTGGCGAATCTGGCGGCGTCCGCTGCAAGATGAAATCATCGGACGCAGGATGCTGAAGTTGCAGTAGATGCGAATCTAACAACTCTGAGACTTCAGCCGCTGACTGATACCGTTGCCCCGGATCTTTGTCTTGAAGTTTTGCAATGATGTCGCGCAGCCAGCGGGGGATATCGGGGTTTTGTTCGATGATCGGCCGTGGGGAATCCTCGACGACCCGCCGCATGACAGCCAGCCAGTTCTCCGCGAGAAAAGGCGCTTTTCCAGTACACATGGCATAGAGCACACTTCCGAGGCTGAACAGATCACTCCGATGATCGACTCGCTCGCCTTTTGCCTGCTCGGGCGACATGTAGGGTGGCGTTCCGGAAACGGCTCCGGCATACGAGAGATTCAAATCGTCATGGACAGCACGGGCCAGTCCGAAATCGGTGATCTTGACTCGCTCAACACCATTCTCAAGGAGGATATTCTCCGGTTTGATGTCGCGATGAATCAAACCTTGCTTATGTGCAGCAGCGAGTCCCTGAGCGAGTTGCGATCCGATTCTCAGGATCTCATGAACCTCCAAATGACCGACCGAGCGAATCTTCTTCTCCAGCGATCGGCCTGAAACGTACTCCATCACCAGATAGGGAGGGGGTCCCTCTGCAACTGCGTGGATGGTCACGACATTGGGATGAATCACGGCAGCAGCCGACTTCGCTTCCCGCAAGAATCTCTTTTCAGCAAGGGCATCGAAAGCTTGACCATGTCCTAAGACCTTGATCGCGACAAATCGGTTGAGCGCGGGCTCATACGCCTTGAGCACCACCCCCGTCGCCCCAGCTCCGACCACTTCCTGAACTTCGTATTCCTGCAGCGTCCCCAAACATCCCGGCTTGTCCGAGGCAGTCAGCAAGGTCCGCAGAAACGCTTCATGATCGACTTCATCGGCAGAACGCGGTTGACAGTTGACGAAATCGGCCGGCGACTTATCGAAGAAATCGTCACCATCTTCGGCACGGCGGAGCATCGCCTCCAGCCGCTCTCGGAGTGCCACATCAGCACCACAAGCTTTTTGCAAGAATGCAGAACGCTCCGAGGGCGTCTTCATCTCGAGCGCTGAGAGATAGACGCTTTGCTCATCCATTGTGCATGCCTATACGACTCCCATCTTCAGTTTGGTTCTACTTAAAGTGCGTAAATGAGATCAGTAACCCGCCAGATATCTTTGGATTTTTTGGTTCGGTGGTGAGGCCGTGAACAATCTTGATCAAAGTTGCTGCTGTCGGTCAGCGATCTCCTGCGACAACCATGCTTTCGCGTAAGTCCAGTTTCTTGCCGCAGTTCGCAAGGAAACCCCCAGCACATCCGCTGCCTGTTGCATCGTCAATTCGCCGAAAAATCGGAGCGTCACCAGACTGGCAAGATCGGATCGCTCGACAGCGAGACGCGATAATGCCTCGTCCAAATCCAGCATGTCCTCCTCGGAAACGTTGTCAGTTGGTGTCACCTGATCAAAAGAAAGTCGTCTCTGACCTCCCCCTCGTTTCAGGCTCAATCTTTGTCGAGCGTGGTCAACCAGTATTCGCCGCATGGCCTGAGCAGCGGCAGCGATGAAGTGACCACGGTGTTTCCACATCGGCTCATCGGCATCCTGCAGTAAACGGACGTACGCCTCATGAACCAAGGCGGTTGGCTGCAAGGTGTGGTCCTTCCGCTCGACGGCAAGCTGTTCAGCAGCCAAGGCCCGTAATCGCGCGTATAACTGCGGCCACAGTTCCTCAGAAGAAAACGGCCCCGCATTCTCGAGCGTCGAAGAATCTTGAGTATGGTGACTCATGGATCTTCTCAGGATACCCGTCAAGACATCGTGATTCAACAACTGTTATCAGTCAGGACAGATTGCCGCTATCTCAAAGCAACCTCGACTGACGGACACACAACCGGAATGTTTCCATCACTTTTGATCCCTGAATCGTAACTGAGACAGCGGACCGGTCCTCTTGTGTGATGAAATGCCCGGCATTGAGATGTCGGGTGTTGTGCCTCCGGTGATCCTTTATCAGCCTTCGGTAATCTCCGAACGGTGGAGAGGAGTCCGCATGTCGATCTCGTTATCGTCCGAATCCCCTTTCGATCACACTCCTGAGGAATCCCGGCCTCGACTGTTACGGCGGCTCGTCGGTCCGCCGAATCCGTTTTATCTGTTGAGTGCTGCGTTCATTCTGCACAGCACCGGACTAGGGATCGGCGAGGCAGGAGAGTTGCCTGCGACCGTGATCGTGGGAATCGTCGGAGGTTATGTGTTGCTGCTGTCGGCGATCGCGTTCGGCATCGTGCGGCTATGGAATGTGTGGGATGACGCTCGTTCGATCCTGTTGATCGTGATGCTGCTGTTTCTGGAGATGGCGCTGGCGGTGGACCGGCCACTGGTCGAGCAGACTTCCCTTGGCATTGGTTTGCTACTTGTCGGGTTGACAATCACCATTCTTGCCACGGAGATCATTCTGCACGGACTGCGGATGCGGCTGCCGTTTGCCTTTCGTGGCCCGATGTACCTCTTATGGTCGTTGCTGTTTCTGTACCCGCTGGTGATGCTCACTCCGCTGGCGAATCGTGAGTATGGCCTGCTGCCCTGGTTGAGTCTCGGCTTCCCGATCGCGTGTGGCGGTGGTTTACTCACGTTGATCCCGGCCGTACGGCAAGGTCAGACGAGTGTTGGAGCGAGCGGAACTCCCTGGCGATGGCCCTGGTATCCGGGGACGATCTTTGTGTTTCTCGGTCTGTGTCTGCTTGCGAGGTCGGCTGCGATCTGTGTGTCGTTCGATCCGGCATTCGCGTTGAAGTTCCATGAGGCGTGGAACTTTCAAAGCATCTGGGGGCCCTACTTCTCGGTGCCTATCCTGCTGGCGTTTGGTGTGTTGTTGATGGAAGCCGCGATTGTTCGAGGACACGGGATGACGCATCTTGCTGCTCTGTTGATGCCAGCCCTGTGCATCGGCCTTTCGATTCCCGGAAACACAGGCAACGCAGCCTATCGTGAGTTCGTCGCAGCTCTGGTCGAGCATGTGGGGTCGCCTCTGTGGCTGACGGTGCTGGCAGCTGGAGCGTTATACGCGGTTGGTGCGGTGAGGGGCTTGCCGTTCGCGTGGCGAGGCGTCGTGGTCTGTGTGTTCCTGCTGGGTGTGGTGAGACCGGACACAATCGATCTCCGGCAGATCGACGAGGCTCAACCGTGGCCGCTGATCCTGGCCGCCGCTGTGATGGTAGTTCCCGGCGTGATCACTCGCCGCAGCCATTGGGTGTTTGAAGGATCGCTGTACGCCATCGCCGCTGCCTGGGCGTACGGGCTGCTGGACATGCCGATGATTTCAGACATGCAACGGGAATTGCTTGTCATCCTCACGATGACATCGGCTGTGGTGACGGGCGGCCTGATGCGGGATCGTGCCGCAGTCTGGATTCGCCGCTTGGGGAGCGTTGCGATGATCATCGGTGCAGGAGTGATCTGCATTCAGGCGACAGCACTTCACGCAGTCCCTTGGCTGCCAATCGCGTCGTTGGTCTATCTGGCGCTGCTTCCGCTGCTGATGGGAGTCTGGAGTCGTGACACATTTGTGCGCGGAGTTGGTCTCGTTAATGTGGTGGCCTGCTATCTGGGATCGCTGCTGCAGGCCTCGGTCCTGCTGCGGGACTGGTACACGTGGGCTGGCTGGCGATCGTTCCTGTGGGGCCTCGCGACGCTGCATGTCGCTGTCATTGCGAGTGCACTCAAGGGGGGCGTGCATCGAAGACTGTTCAATACGTTCGTTCAGTGAAGTAGAAAGGATGGCTGGACCAGTGGCTCGCGTTGATCGTGGGTTATGGTGTGGTTTTCTCAAACCGGCTCCACAGAG
>JAGQQG010000181.1 GCA_020426325.1 Planctomycetaceae bacterium
ATCACTCTCGACCTCGCGCCAGCAAGAACATACCCTCCCATCAGCACTTACGTCGACCAATCGGTGCGTAAGCCCTGCTGGATCGCCTACCTCGGCCTCATGCTCGAAAGAATCATCACCGGAAGTACATAACACGCTCTAGCGTGCGGTTTGTCAGTGGTCACGAAAAGCGATTCCTGCGAAGTTCTTAACGCGGGCCGCTTCACGCTTTGAATCAGATTCTAAAGTTCCGATTCGCCAAGTGATGGAATTGCATTAAAAGAACGGGTATTCTGGGTTGCATGGCTAACGTCACCCAGATTCTGCAAAAAAATGAGAGCGGCTATCCGTCCGTGGCTGAGCAACTGCTGCCGCTGGTGTATGACGAGTTGCGCAAACTGGCAGCCATGAAGATGGCTAACGAACGGCCGGACCATTCGCTTGAGGCGACGGCGTTGGTCCATGAAGCTTACATACGGCTGGTCAACGCTGAAAACGTCCCACTCTGGGAAAGCCGAGGTCATTTCTTCAATGCGGCTGCTGAGGCGATGCGGAGAACTCTCGTTGATCGAGCCCGGCAGCAAAAGCGTCAGAAACGCGGCGCGGGTGCACGCCGTCTAACCCTGGAGGACAACCATTGGGTAAGCTCGACAACCCCCGAGCAAATACTGTCGGTTAACGATGCGATTGAGAGACTCGGGTCTGAGGATCCCACCGCTGCAGAAGTCGTCAAACTGAGATTCTTTGCTGGCATGTCGGTTGCGGAAGCCGCCGATGCGTTAGGCATCCATCGTGGAACTGCCGCTCGTCATTGGTCGTACGCGCGGGCATGGATTCGTGCAGACTTGCTCGCGGGCGAGCCGATTGCGAGATAATCTGAGGTTTCCCCCGAAGAATGCCTCTCGGCGCGCGACAAATCGGGACTTTTCGTCGCAATACTGTAGTGTGTAGACCAGTCTTATTCTCGGGACCGCGGGATGGCTGCAGCGCCCAGTCAAATCAAGCAGATCTTCCTGACTGCCATTGAGCAGTACTCACCAGATCAGTGGCCGATCTTCATCGAACAGGCCTGCGCTGATGATCCTGATCTCAGGCAGCGAGTCGAGGTCCTGCTGAAAGCCCATGTCGCCGATGGAAGCCAATTCGATCAGCCAGCGATCTCACCACCACCCACATCGGTCGCAACGGTCACTGAGCATGCTGGCGAGACCATCGGGCCGTATAAGCTCTTGGAGCAAATCGGTGAAGGGGGGATGGGCGTCGTCTACATGGCCGAACAGATTGAGCCGGTCCGACGTCGCGTCGCTTTGAAGATCATCAAGCCGGGTATGGACACCAAGCAGGTCATCGCCCGTTTTGAAGCCGAGCGACAAGCGTTAGCTTTGATGAACCACCCCCACATCTGCAAGGTGTTTGATGGCGGGACCACGGAGAGTGGCCGGCCGTACTTCGTGATGGAACTCGTCCGCGGGATGCCGATCACCGAGTTCTGTGACCATCAGAAGCTGGGGACTCGAGACCGACTTCGGCTTTTTCTTCAAGTCTGTCAATCAGTTCAGCACGCACATCAGAAGGGGATCATCCACCGCGACCTCAAGCCAACGAACGTGCTGGTCACCCTGCACGACGGCGTGCCGGTGCCACGAATTATTGACTTCGGTGTGGCCAAGGCCCTGCATCAGCCGCTGACGGACAAGACGCTGTTCACCAACTTTGCCCACATGATTGGTAGTCCACTCTATATGAGTCCGGAGCAGTCGGAACTCTCCGGGCTGGATGTCGACACCCGCTCCGATGTCTATTCCCTGGGCGTGCTGCTTTTCGAACTGCTGACCGGCAACCTGCCCTTCGATCGGGAGAAGGTCAAGCGATCCGGATACGAAGAAGTGCTCCGCATGATCCGTGAACAGGAGCCACCCCGCCCCAGCGTCCTCGTGACCACTCTGCACGCGGAGGCTCAATCCACCGTTTCCGTGAAACGCAACTGCGATGCTCGTACTCTCCACCAGACCCTCAAAGGCGAACTAGACTGGATTGTCATGAAGGCTCTGGAAAAGAATCGAACTCGTCGTTACGAGTCCGCCAGTGCATTGGCAGCAGATATCGAGCACCATTTGGCCGATGAGCCGGTCAATGCCTGCCCACCATCGTTGGTGTACCAACTGAATAAGCTGCTGCGTCGTCATCGCGTCGCCTTGACGACCACCGCAATCGTGGCATTGACCTTGATCATCGCAACTACAGTCAGCACTCTGATGGCGATCCACGCGATGAATGCCAGTCAGTTAGCTGAAGAAAGCCTTGACGAATTGGAACAGGCAGCCGCAACCACCAATATGGCTTTGCAGGAAAAAGACGCTGCTTGGCAAAAGGTCGCGACTCTCGGGCAGAGTTGGTATCCCGTCATGATCTCCAAGGTCGATCGACTGATCCGTGAACAGAAATACTCCGAGGCTCAAAGCCATCTGGACATCTTTAATCAAGACAACGAGCTGTCGTCCCTGCGTGGATTTGAATGGAGCTATTTGGAACGCCATTTGGCACCGAATGGTCAACTACTCCGCGGCCATACCGAAAATGTCTACTCAGTGAGCTTTTCACCAGACAGTCGCATGCTTGCCTCGGCAAGCGCGGACTACACGGTCCGTCTTTGGGAGCCCAGCACAGGCAAGCTGCTGAGGGTTTTGCGTGGACATTCCAACGATGTGAATGGGGTCGCGTTTTCACCAACGAATGATCTCCTGGCCACGACCAGCGATGACCAGACGGTCCGGCTTTGGGACCCGAACACCGGAGTTGAGATCGTCGAACTCCAGGGACATCAGGATATGACAACAGGGCTGGCCTTTACTCCGGACGGAAAGCTTCTAGTGACGGGCGATGCCCAGGGCATGCTGATTTTCTGGGATGTTTCGACTACAGAGATTGTGCGCCGTGTCCAGGCACATCCGGGACGCATTCATTATGTCTGTTTCAACTCGGCCGGAACCAAAGTCGCGACCAGCGGTGAGGACCACGTCGTCCGCGTCTGGAATATGGATCCGATCGATCATCTGTTCTCTTTCGATGCTCCGAAGGGAACCCTCCAACTCCAATCAGTCGCGTATCAACCGGGGACGGATCGGCTGTTTGCTTGTTATCGAGACGGAGGAATGATTCGCGTCTGGGATACGAACTCAGGTGAGCTTCGCAGCGAATTCAAGACGGAACATTATCTCCTGGGGCTTGGTTTCTCACCCGATGGGGAGAAACTAATGACACCCGCCCACCGTCAGGTGACCGTGTTCAACAGCAATGGGGAGATTTTTCTGCAAGAGGCGGATTACCCACTTGGCGGGAACTTGACAAGCTGGCATGCGACCTATTCGCCCGATGGCCGTTTACTTGCCGCAGGAGCAAGACATGACATCCTCCTGATTCGCAACGATGAAACTCCACTTCATCATCTGCTTTGCCAGTTCGATTCGCCGATCACCTGTCTCAGCGCAGCACCGGACGGTCAGTCAGTCGCAGTGGGTGGTCCGGACGGCAGCCTTCGGTGGTTGGACCTATTTGACGGGCGAGATGTCTTCCATCAGGGAGCCCACGATGGTGCCGTGACCTCGGCGAGATATTCCGTTGACGGTCGATGGCTTGTCACGGGTGGGCACGATCATCAGCTCAAATTGTGGGACGCCAACTATCGGCAATTGCTAAAGACGATCGAAACCTTGAGCGCACCGATTCGAGACGTCGCGTTCTCCGTTGATGGGAACCGGCTAGCTGCTTCGGACGGCAGGAAAGTCCAATTCTGGAAAACGTCTGACTGGACCCGAATTGATACTTGGCCGATTGAGGAGGTTGCCCACCTGGGGTTCAGCAACAAGGGTAGCGTGATAATGGCACACGGTCGTATGACCCTTAGATCATCCAAGGGACTAGCTCTGCCGATCTATGGACCTCACAACGAGTTGGTCAGCATGGCAGTCTCGGCTGACGGGACGATGGCAGGGTTCGTCGAACATACCTGGAATCCTCTTCTTCTTGATCTGGCAAACTATGAACCTTCTGAGCACCCATTAGAAAACAACACGATTCAACGGCTCGATCGGCAACGCAACCATCTATTGATCGCCGTCGGGATGACCCACGACGGACGAACGATGGCCACCGTCGACAGTCGGGGACATCTCGCTCTGTGGAACACAGAGACAGGAACAAAACTTCTTTTGAGGAGCTTATCCGAACTGACCCGTTTGCCTGATTTGTTCCTCAGCGTGCACCTCGAATTCACACCCGATGATTCGGCCCTAATCGTGGGGTTGAACCCTGATTGGTCCGAGCGTCAACTCACGACCGATGAAGAGCGGCCCCAAGGAGTGGTGTTTGTGATCTCTCATCCGACAAGACTGAAATCGAATTCCCACTACCCCGGTCAACTGGCTGAGGTCGGTAACCAAGAATAATTCCAAATATTACGACGGGTGATTGTCGACCGAAACGTACGAACATCTTAGACAACACAATGGCCGGTGAGTTGGTACGACCAAGCACCCCACTCACCGGCCGGGGCGGTTCCGGAGCGATCGGCTTGCGCGCTCCGGGACTCGCTTTCTTCATGATACCGCAGGCCTCCCTTTTATGCACAGGCCATTCTCATGATCCTCACCCATTGGCTCCGCTCACTCTCCTTCCAGTCTTTCACCCGTTCCCGGATCAGGACCGTCCGTCGACGCCGACAAGCCCACCTGCACAGCACCTGCTTCGCCCTTGAAAAACTGGAGGAGCGAACGCTCCTCACTGCCGGCACGCTTGACCTCAGTTTCGGCACTGAGGGAGTTGTCGTCACCAATCTTCCCGATGCGGAAGAAGCAAACGGAAATGATGTGGCCATCCAGGCCGACGGCAAGATCGTCGCTGTCGGTCAAAGACAGAGAAATCAAAATGACCGCTTCACTGAAGATATCGTTGTCACGCGATACAATCAGGATGGGAGTCTGGATACGTCGTTTGGCAACGGCGGCATTGTGATCCTCGACTTTGGGACTAAGGAAAACGGCCAAGCCGTGGCAATCGATGATCAGGATCGGATTATTGTCGCAGGCAACTGGAGCGACACCCACGGTGTGATTGTCCGACTCCAGACGGATGGTTCCCTGGACACGAGTTTCAGTGACGACGGGCGCGATGTCGTCGCGATCGACTTCCATGACATCGAGATTCAAGATGACGGAAAGATCGTGGCTGTCGGCGCACACCGAAATAGCAATTCCGACAACCAGAACTTCGACAACTTCAGGGATTTCGGGATTGTCAGATACAATGTTGATGGTTCTCCCGACACGACGTTCGGCACTTCGGGGATCGGTGTTGTGCACACCGACTTCGCAACCCCTCAAGAGGTCGCTGACGCATCTGGACGAAACGAAAGTGCCTTTGGCGTTACGATCGATCCTTTAGGAAGAATCATTGCCGTCGGGCAAAGAGAGGCTGCACCGGTCGTCGATTTCGCCGTCGCACGTTATCTCCCCGATGGGACATTGGACGGCTCTTTTGGTTCCGGTGGGACTCTCCGAATCGATACTGGATCCAGTGATTCGGCCAACGAAGTCGTCGTTGATGGGAATGGGAAAATCGTCTTTGTGGGACGGGGTGCCAGTATCGTCCGCCTCAATGATGACGGATCGTTTGATACATCCTTTGGAGGTGGTGACGGAGTTGTTTCGGGATCGTTCTTTGAGTTCCTGGATGTGGTACTCCAGGATGACGGCAAGCTCATCACGTCAGGACGGAATGGCCATGCCGGTGTCTTTCGATTCAACACCGACGGCAGCCTAGACACGACGTTCGGCACTGCGGGAGGTGTCAGCGTCGACATCTCAGGCAGGGGGAACGACACGGCACGGGGCGTCGCTCTCCAGGCTGACGGCAAGATGGTATTCGTTGGGGTCGCCCCGAACGAAGATGATCCCGCTCCGCAGAACATCATCGGCCTAGCACGCCTCCTCGGCGACAATATCCCGCCGACGATCAACGGCCTGAACTTTGACGTCGTTGAGAACCTGTCGTCAATCGGCATGGTTACGGCTGCGGATGACGATCTCCCAGAAGACGCGCTGACGTTTTCCATCACCGGAGACGGTGCGGACGATCCGTTGTTTACGATCACGGCCGATGGCGCTTTGAGCTTTCTCGCGGCTCCCGACTATGAAAACCCGTTGGATGTCAATGGTGACAACACCTACGAGGTTGAAGTGCGGGTCACCGACAACGTAGGTGCGAGCGCCGTGGCGACGATGACGGTCAACGTCCTCAACCAGATCGCCACGATCAGTGGAACAGTGTTCGTCGATGTGGACGGAGACGGCCTGTTTGACGGCGGGACGGAGACAGCCCTTGACGGCGTGACGGTCGAGTTGCTCGACAGCGCGAACTCGGTGCTGGCTACCGATGTCACCGAACTGGGGGGCGTCTACGCTTTCACCGTCGATAACGAGCTCGGCACTTACCGGATTCGTGAATCACAACCAACCGGAGTCGACGACGGCGCAGCCATATTGGGTAATGCCGGCGGAACAGTGATCTCATCCAATGAGATGGAAGTGACTCTCGTTGGCGATGATGCATCCGATTATGACTTCACTGAAGTCGGTCAGGCGATTCAGGCGGGTGACACGGCGACAATCGGCTTCTGGCAGAACAAGCACGGACAGTCGATGATCTCCCAGGGAGGCCCAGCCCTCGTGAGTTGGCTAAACGCGAACTTCGGGAACATCTTTGGTTCCACACTTACAGATGGGAGCGGCGGCGATGATGCCGCTGAGGTAGCCAGCTTCTATAAGAACGAATTCTTCAAGAAGAAGCTGACCGGGACATCCAAGGTTGATGCCCAATTCATGGCTACGGCACTAGCGACGTTCTTCACGAGCAGCGACCTGTCAGGAGGCAACGTCGCAGCTGGCTACGGATTCAACGTAACAGAAACCGGAATTGGCACAAAAGTGCTGAATGTTGGAACAAATGGAGCCGCCTTTGGAGTGGTGGACAACACTAACATGACCATCATGTCATTGCTGTTGGCAACCAACAGCCTGACAGACAATGACGGAGTGCTCAACAATGACAACGACGGCTACAGTCACGTCTACGACGTTGACGGTGACGGCGACTTGGATGAATACGAACTGTCATTGCGTGCGATGGCCAATACCATCTATAGCACCTTAAACGAACAGGGAGACATCTGAACCGTCACTCTATCGCTCAGACTGACTTCACGAGCATTGCACTGCGGTGTCTCCGACACTCCCGAGCCAGGAGAGAGGAGTTCCGCAGTGTTGCTCGAGGAATCATGTACGGACACGATCGATGAGGCTTACCCAGGAACTCCGGTCGGCGCCTTCATTGTTGGTCGTTCATCGCACATGACGAGCACACCTGCGTCATCAACAAGAGTATCATACCTGCGTCGGACCGACACGGGTATGACGGTTGAAGGCATATAAAAATCGCTTCCTTTGAGTTTCGGGAGCGGCCTGCATTGCCATGGGGGAGAATCGAAGGCTCCCTTTCCTCGACAACGGAGGTTCCTCATGTCCGGAAAAGTCAGTTCGAGTCGTCGTCGCCGCTCCTCTTCGAATCCGGTGTTCCGAAACAGGTTGAATCTGCAAAAGCCCAGCGGGGTCATCGCGCCGCGGGTCAAGCGAGTGGGCGGCGAACGGTTCGCCATCGTGTGCATCGACCCGGCCAAACATCGGTCGCAATGGATGATGGCCGACTACTTCGGGAAC
>JAGQQG010000182.1 GCA_020426325.1 Planctomycetaceae bacterium
ATGTTCCTCGCAGGTGTGGGGTGAAGTTGTTGTTGTCTCGATGCTCAAGATGTAAAGCAGGCTGAATGCCAAACCGCAAACGGTGTTCAGAAAAGTTGACACTCGACACAGAGCGAGAGACGTAACCCATTTCAAGGAAGCAGGAAAAGGCAATGGCCTGGAAGTGGGATTTCTCGTCAGACTGTCAACGTTCCGCAACACCCGCTGTTGCTTCACGGCAACGTGATCAGAGCCTCAGCCGACCCGATCGAGAGAACCCCCAACAGACTCACGAGTTGCGTCATGATGCCCAAACACCACACGTTGACGATTGGCGACAACCGCGGAATGGGTTCACCGAATCCATGATGACGGATCCTCCATGATTGGGGGCCGCATCTTCGATGCGTCGCTCAACAAAACGCTCACACCATCACAACTTGAATGAACCACGAGCAAGGCGGCACGCGTCCCACGTGTCGTGTCCAGAGACTCAACAACTGGGTGAACACTCCGCGCCTGGCTATTCACCATTTGTGTTGATTGTCGGATGATGATCGGGCATCTGCTCGATCCACTCACGAATGAGAGCAACCCCTTCTTCATCGATCAGCCTGCGAGGAAGCTCTGGCATCATGACTCCGGGTTCAGTCGAATCGAGCCGATACAGCAGGATTGACTCATCGGGTTTGCCGGGAACGATGCCGAACTTACGTCCCCCGGAACCACGACCCGCAGCAACGGGAGACTTCATGATGCCGAGCTTGGTTGCATCCTGCTGGTGATAGCTCAGGTCAAGCCCCGAGGTGCGTGCTGCACCCGTCGCGCTGTGGCAGTGGGCACAGTTGACATCCAGCCAGGCACGGGACCGTTCGTCGACACTCCCCGTCGAAGGGTCATCTGACTGGGCCGCACGTGGCGCAACTTCCGGGGAAGCGGCGTCACTCAAGATCCCCGCATGACTCCAATAAGCAAGCTGGTTATGGGTGCCATCCGCGTAGTCATAATCCCGGTTGAGATTCCGTGCTTTGGGCCCCAGGGGACGGAACTTGTCACCAACGACGTGACAGCTCTTGCACTGATTCGCGTTGGGAATGATGTAGTTATTCGTACGATCATTTCCATGGGAATCGATCCAGCTCAGATCATCGGTCCCCCCTCCTAAACTGAGAGTTGCATCCGTTTGATCTTCGTTCCAGACATACGTGAACCCATACCAGCCACTCGGTTCGTGTTTGATCACCCGCGTCTCGATCAGCGTCTCTCCCTGTGAGGGGTCTGTCATGTCGTGGAGAAATCCGAAGGTCTTGACCAAAAGCGTACCGATGGGGAATTCGAATTCGCCGTCTTCGGTGTATTTTGCAGATGCCCCCTCCGGGACTCGCACAAAGCGATGCTTCGTCGCATAGTCTGCGAACAATTCCGTGTTCATGTCGTAGGGAATCACACCCTCCGCAGGCTCCTGCGTTGAACCATTCCCCTTGAACAGACCGTACTCGGACAGCTTTTCGGGAGCAGCCCGATAGAGGGCCACCAACTGTGCGTCGTTCGTGTCAATTTTCGGATGGTCATCAAGCTGGACGGCCGCGAGTGGTTCACTCTTGCCGGTGTAATGGCTGATGTCTCGGTCGACACGGGCATTCGCGGGGTCGCCGTTCTCCATCTCCAGCAGGTTGATGTTGACGATGTCGACATTCTCACCGTTGTTCCAGAGCAGCAGGCCCTCTTCCTTGGGGAATTTTCCATCGACCAGGCTACCGGGATTCACCGCTCCGTCGTAGAACACCTGTGCGACCTGATCGCCCACAACCGCCTGCAACCAGTCCTTCCGCGAGCCGCCGGGGTTTTTTCCGCCTCCGGTGATGACATTTTCGTGAACGGAGATTCGCGAACAGAAGGGGCTGTAGTTTTCATCCTTCACGGGCAGACCGGTCAGATAGTAGCTGTAGACTCCCACGCTGAAGGTGTCGTTGTCCGTGATTTCGTTGTTGAAGATCTCGACATCGTCGAAAGCCATCACCGTGATCCCCGTGCCCGGCGGCACGCTGGCGACGATATTTCCCACGGGGGCAAAGTTGGGATGATTGTTCTTGAAAATCTTGTTGTCGAACACACGGCATTGACTGCCGTTGGAAACTTCAAGCCCCGGAAGATCGAAGATCAGTAGGCCCCCCGTGTTGTTCGTGGCGACATTTTCATACACATCCGAGTTGATGGAATTCTCGATCTCGATACCGGCGACGTTGAACTCAGCACGACTGCGACGCACGATGATGTTCTTGGACTGGCCAACATAAATGCCCGCATCCGAAGCACCGATGGCGACGCAGTCCTCGATGAGCACATTCTGGCATTGCACGGGATACAGGCCATAGGCACCGTTGCTGGCTTTCGGGCCGCCGGTCCACTCGGTCCGGACGCCACGAAACGTCACGCCGTTCGCCCCCAACACCTTGATGGCATTGCCAATCGTGTCCTCAACCGCCAGGTCCTCGATCACAAACGCATCACCGGTCGCTTCGATGCCTTTGCTGCCAGCGTTCTGGTTTCTGAATGACAGGATGGTCTTGTCGCTGCCACGACCGCGAATCGTAATGTTGTTCTGCGTGCTGATGACTTCCTGGACGAACTCATACGTGCCCGCATCGAGCTGGATGACGTCTCCCGGAACCGCACTGATTAACAAGCCTTGAATCTCGTTCTCGGCTTTGGCGTGCGGTTTGACAGTATGAACCTGCGGCTTGAGTAACTCCGGCTGCGAAGATGACGGAGCCTTACTCATCGCCAGTCCAGCGGCCATCACAAAGGCCACCATCGAAGTCACAATCACAGCAAGCGGCTTCATGACATACCTCATTTTTCTTCGAGATCGATGGATCGATTCGAATAACCAGGAAAGGGCGAATTCCTGACGCGTGCGATCTCAAGACGCACTGTCTGCAAATGGGAGAAGCACAATCGTAAGTGTGCTAACAGTAGGTGTCAAACAACATGAGCGATTCAGCAGAGCTCAGATAAAGCAGTCAACACCCGATATGGCACAGTGATGAGAGTAGCTGCCAACATACTTTGACTGAACAGATCCCAACCAGCGTTCAGAAGTCGATTGAAGGTTTCGCCTCCCCGAATGTCGATGCCGGATGCTCTTGTCTAGATCGGACAGTGACTACTGAGGTGCTTACTCCAAGACAACTTCATGTAACGACGTGGCAGAGTCTAGATTGTTGATTGAGGCCGGTGGGACCACACCTTCTGAGATTCGGAGACGCTCGAGTCTGGTAAGTTTCATCAGCGGGTCACACGCGGCTTCGCTCAGGCTTCCATGAATCACGACAATTGAAACCTCAGGGCAGCACTCGACAAGTCGATCGATTTGAGAAGGGGTCAGCTGTCGTGACGGAGGCCTTTTACTGATCCCACAAATGACGGCAGTCTGCGCATGTCCGTTCCATTCTTTGTAGATTTGCAGCCCCCAACCGTCGTCGAAATCAGATGTTGGCACCAGGGTCTCGAACGTCCGGGGAGGGAACTCTGTTCGCAGGGTATAAGTCCGATCAGGTTTCTCGACCATCTTGGTAGTTGGCTCCGGCAGTCCTCCTGCGATGGTTCGGCGGACTTCTTCTGAGACTTCATTTGCGATGAACGGGACCGAGCCGTCTGCCATCACAAAGTAAGCACCTTTTCCTGATGGTCGACCATAGGATTCTGGCCCCGTATTGAGAGGCGACTCCCATGCTCGCCAATTGAAGGGTGATCCTGCCGGCTCGAACTGCCCCGCAACCTCTCCCATGAGCCAGCTGTGAGCTGTGCCGTTCTCGAACTCATCCAGGCCCACAGAGGTATTACGATGAAACACTGCCGGATTCCCCATCACGTGAGTCACCGCAAAGCGTTCTTCGGTGGCGACCTGTTCGACTCCGGGCATCTGCGTTCCCCAAACTGGTAACGTCATCACGTACTGATTCAACGGGTCGTCCCATGGACGGTTCTGAATAATCCATGAGTAATGCGGGCTGGCATCGAGATAGGGTCTCAAACGTGTCAGCCAACCATGAATCGCGAGCCCACCCTCATCGACCGTGCCACCAAGGGGGAGGGTTGTATAGACGTCATGATAGTTGTGACAGGCCAGGGCAAGTTGTTTGAGATTGTTCCGCGCCTGTGTTCGATGTGCCGCTTCGCGAGCCCTCTGAATAGCCGGAAAGATCAGGGCGGCCAGAATCAGGATGACACCAATTGAAATAAGGAGTTCCAGTTTACTGAAACCTGATCTCGTCGAACTTGATTTCTGGGGCATGCATGCGTCCAATCGCTAATCGGCGCCACTCGTGTCATCCTGATCAGATCAGCGCCCGTTGCAAAACCACTGGTGACCGTTAGGATTACGTGTAGCCGTTCGCGAGCGTTGGACGGTGTTTGTTGAATTCTCCTTTTGCTTCGGCAAGGCTGCCTTCCATGACTGACAACGGCCAGAGTACCGCCGCATCTGCATATACGCTGCCCCCCTTGGGACAGAACCCGTCGACGACCGCTGCGGGGACAACCCCCGGCAGCTTCGCCAAGCCGCCTGTGATTGCTCCGGGTGTTGAAGGGGCCTATACGTTCGCCTCGCCCGACACACCGGGGATGCCCGAGCCGAGTGACAAGACCGCGTGGGACTTTCTGCCGGAGGGATGGGAGTCCGAGATTATCTGTATGCAGGCAACTCCAATCGATGCATCGCACGATTTTGCTTTAGATCCTCCAGATCGGAACTGGGAAACAGTGGCTCCTCTCATGGAAGGACGCGAATGCGTTGGTGGTGTCTCGCTTTTCTCACATTCTGGTGGCGTCTGGCGAGCTGTTTTTTTCCCCGAGTCGTTTCAACCGAACACTCAACTCGAATATGCGCGCCTCGGTTACATCACACCGGAGATGGAGCGAGTCGCAGAGCGTGAGCCACATCTGACGGCGGCTCAAGTCCGCGATGAGGTCGCTGCAGGCCGCATGGTCATCCCGGCGAACAAGGTCCACCTGCAGCATCAGCTCGATCCGATGGCGATTGGCAGGGCGTCGAAGACCAAGGTCAACGCCAACATGGGAGCGTCCCCTGTCTCCAGCGGGACCGACGAAGAGGTTGAGAAGCTCAAGTGGGCCGAGCGATGGGGCGCCGACACAGTCATGGACCTTTCGACCGGTGGCAACCTTGATGAGTGTCGCGAGGCGATCATTCAGAACAGCACGGTCCCCATCGGCACGGTGCCCATCTACTCGATGATCATCGGCCGCAAACTCCACGACCTCGATGCAGACGTGATCCTCTCGTCACTCGCGCATCAGGCTTCGCAGGGGGTCGACTACTTCACGATCCACGCAGGCGTGCTCAAGGAGCATCTGCCGCTGGTCAAAGATCGGCTGATCGGCATCGTCTCGCGGGGTGGATCGCTGCTCGCGAAGTGGATGCTCGACCATGACGCGCAGAACCCGATGTACACGCTCTGGGAAGACATCTGCGACATCATGCGGGAGTACGACGTCACCTTCTCCATCGGCGACGGACTGCGACCCGGCGGACTGGCCGATGCAACGGACAAAGCGCAGCTGGCTGAGTTAGTCGCACTCGGCGAACTGACGGAACGCGCCTGGCGGAAAGGCGTGCAGGTCATGATTGAAGGGCCCGGGCACGTGTCGTTCGATCAGATCGAGTACAATATGAAGCTCCAGCGGCAACTCTGCCACGGAGCCCCGTTCTACGTCCTCGGACCGCTGGTGACGGACATTTTCCCTGGTTACGACCACATCACCAGTTGCATCGGAGCGACGTCGGCTGCCTATCACGGCGCAAGCATGCTCTGTTACGTCACGCCCAAGGAGCACCTCGGCCTGCCGAAGAAGGACGACGTCAAGCAAGGCTGCATTGCCTACAAGATCGCAGCCCATGCAGCCGATGTGGCCCTCGGCATCCCCGGCACCCGCGATGCCGACGACGAACTGACGAAGGCCCGTGCTGCTCTCAACTGGGAGAAGCACTTCGAGTTGTCCTTCGACCCGGACACGGCCCGCGCCTATCACGACGAAGACCTCGATGTGGACACCGACTTCTGTGCCATGTGCGGTCACGACTGGTGCAGCGTCCGCATCAGCAAAGAGATCGTCCAGTTCGCCAGCGGCAAAGACGAAAACTACGGCTGGAACAAAGCGAAGGTCACCGCCGCCCTCACCCCCGAGCAACAGGCCATCCTCCAGCAACGCGGCGTCCTCTCCCCTGAAGAACTCCACAAACTCGCCAGCAAAACCAAGAAAGCCGTCGGCGCCGCGTCAGGCGACAAAGCCGCCTGCCACAGCGACTACGTGGACAGCGATACTGCCAAATCGCTTCAGATCATCGAGCATGTTGTTTGATCGTTGCAGTCAAACATCGCGAAAGAGTTAGCTGCCAAGATCAAAGAGGAGTCCGGTGCATCCCGAGAATCGTGCAGAGTCCCTGGCCCCTGTGGCGCAGCTCCACTCGCCATGATTCAAACATTCAGTTGTGAGGTGAGCGTTCGAGATCTTACACTCTGAGTAAGTGGTCGCTCGTTGACGTGGTGAGAGTTCTTCTCAGTTCTCAACTCAAGGGGGAGTCATGCGATTGAACCTGTTGCTGGCGTGTGCTGTTGTTGCCGGGGTCATCGGGGTGAGTGTGTTCGCCCAGTCGGATGATGGACTCTTCCCCGAGACAGAGAAGAATTTCCCCGCTGAAAGCTTTGAACAGGACGAGGCGCTCGACGCTGCCCCATCGGCTGATGACGAAAAACTGGACGCGTCTGAGGAACAGAAACTCCGCCAACAGTATCTCGAGTTGATCGAGCAGAAGTCGGTCCACATGGATCGGTCTGCACTGCGGGAGGCGATTAGTCGCACCGAGAAAGACATCGACGAGCTTAAAGCAGACGCCAAATTGCAGGAAGCCAAGCAGTTGTTGCTGGACCTCGTCAAAACGCACCCGTCGACAGACGCTGCTCAAGCGGCACGTGCCATGTTACACGTTCAAACCATCCGCGAGCCGACTCCGGCCGATGAAATCTGGCCAGCGGAGGGAGCGACCTTCAAGCGATATAAGCCGAACAGTGAGGGTAAGCCTACCCCCTTTGGACTAGATAGTTTCTAAAATCACATCGACCTCGATGGAAGAGGTTCAGCATTCAACTCATGCAGTATGACTGATCTCTAATTCCAATGGGACAACCTCCGGTTCCACGATGCGTGGTCGTCGATGTGGGGCGGGGATTGGTGGTGAGGGTCGGTCCGGGTCTGGGGATTCGCTGGGGCCGAAGAGTGCGATGCGGGCGGTGGTCAGCAGGCCCTTGAGGCTGCCGAACGTGGCGTTTACGGCGGACGGTTCGTAGCCGCTGTGGACCATGCAGTCGGTGCACTTAGGATTGCCGCTGGAACAGCCGTAGGCGGACCAGTTGGTGGTCTGCATCAGTTCATCGAACGTCGCTGCGTAGCCCTCGTTCATGAGGTAGCACGGCTTCTGCCAGCCGAACAGGTTGTAGGTCGGATTCCCCCAGGGTGTGCATTCGAGATCGAAGTTGCCACGGAGGAACTCCACGAATAACGGCGACTGATTGAACTGCCATCGTTTCTTCGGTGTTGACGCACTGGACGTGGCCCGTGGGCTTGGGGGGACGAGAATGCGGCGAAAGAGCGAGAT
>JAGQQG010000183.1 GCA_020426325.1 Planctomycetaceae bacterium
ATGATTTGTTCCTCGGCTTCCTGCAACTCGCCTGCCTGTTCACTACGATTCAACGGTTATGAAACCGGCTCAGGGGATTGTAATCTGGGTTTACCATGCCTGCTGCGATATTCATTCCGGCAGCCCAAATCGGAATACTCACCAGTGTCACCAAGGCACACAGACGTGTAGGTCGATCTATCTCATTCATAGTAGTCATGTTTTCAAGAGCGAGTGACTAAATGAAAAGGCCGCAGCTATTGACTTGATTGAATCCGAGATTGCGAAATGGATTCTGTCCTGATCGGACCGGAGGTTGGAGTTCCCGATGATACCCTCAGACCGTGTGCCATTCCACGAAGCGGAAGGCTTTGTCCCGCTCAAGGAGAGATGACCAGTAGAATACGAAGGCTCTGCCTGACACCTGATGCGAATAGCCGAGGACGATGACTAAACTTGCCAAAATCAAACTCTCTGATGTCGAATCTCTCCCGCTCACTTATGAGCAAATCATCCCAGAAGACTACATGGACCTCATGAATCACATGAACGTGATGTGGTATACCCATCTGTTCAGTATGGCGATCATGAAAGTCTTTGGAATCATCGGACTGACTCGGGAGTACATGGAGGAACATCATTCCGGGATGTTCGCGCTGGAGTCGCACATCCGGTATCTCTCGGAGGTCCGGGTCGACCAGCAGGTGAGCGTGTACTCCCGGTTTCTGGGGTCCTCGTCAAAGCGGATGCACCTGATCCATTTTCTGGTCAATCATGACAAGCACGATGTCGCTGCCACGTTCGAGTTAATCACCAGCCATGTCGACATGCGAACTCGTCGCACGTCCCCCTTCCCTGATGATTTGACCGCACGCATCGAAGCACTCGTGCAGGAGCATGCGACCCTCCCCTGGGAGGCTCCCCTCTGTGGAGCGATGCACGCCTGACTCCGATGAATGCACAGAGAGAAACAGGCCGGGTGAACGATGGTGTTCCCCGGCCTGATCCTGTGTGAATCAGTCACCTGTCACAGTTTGTCCTGACTGAACTCGCACCAGCTTCATGAGGCGGCCGGACATGTTCCAGTCCTGCACGTACAGGTTGCCGTCCTTGTCCCAGTAGGAACCGTGGGTGCCGCTGAAGATGCCTTCAACCCATTCTTCCTGTGGAACTTTGAAACTTCGGCCGCGCTCACGATCCGGGTTGTTTCCGAGGACTGCGACGATGGTGTTGGTTTTGTCCAGAATGACCAGTCGCCCATGCAGATCGGGTACGGAGACGTAGTCCCCCTGCACGGCTGCGGACGTGGGCATGCCCAGACCGGTGATGATCTCTTCAATGAAGTTCCCATCCAGGTCGTAATGGAGCAGGCGTCCCTTGGGCTCATGATTTCGGTCGCAAACGAGCAGTCGCGGCGGATCGTATCGAGTATCGAGCGTCATCCCGTGGGCCGTGTTGAACTGTTTCAGTTCATTCCCCTTCGTGCCGAAGTGCATCAGGTACTTGCCCGATTTGTCGAACTTGAAGATGTGATCGCTCGCGTACCCGTCGGAAAGGATGATGTCCCCATTGGGAGCAACCGTGATGGCCGTGGGGCTGAACTTCTTGAGATCAAGTCCGGACTCTTCGGGGAAGGGAAGTCTCAGCACGATATCCCCGGTCTCCGCATGGAACTTGATTCCTTCAGCGGCGACATTGCGAGCCCCGTAAATGAACTCACCGTCCTCCTCGTCACGAATCTCCATGTCATGAATGTTTGAGTAATCGTCCCCCACAAACCGACGAACAACTTCTCCGTCGGGGGAAAACACGAAAACGCCAATCTGTGCGCTTGTGTAGATGTTGCCGGCCTTGTCGACCACCACTCCGCCGTGTGTCGGACCGAGCACCGATTTTCCGTCTGCCCCCAGTCCCCATCCGGGCACCGTATCGAAAGTCATCAACCCGCATCCCATGCGCACGGGCTGGGTCTCTTCAGCAGCGAGAGGCGACACAGCCAGACTCGTGAGCATGGCAATTGTGATGCAAAATGAGCGAGCCTTCATCATCTGAACTCCGGGAATATCACGTCGTGGATGAGTAGTCGATTTCAAACTGCCGCAACGTCCCATAAAAGTCGGTGTCCTCCGGCAGAGTTGGACACTTCACTTGGCGGGACTGAATCACATCTCAGCAGTCTGAACATGTCCCCCAACTATAATCCAGCATGAGTGAGTCAAACAGTCTGCCGCTCGGAAGTCGGTTGCGAAGCTCCTGATCGAGTGCGTTGGCTCGATTGCGAATAGGGTTGGCGTCGGTTTAGAGTATCGGGCATCCCGCTCTCTCATGCGTCTCAAACACCGACCCGGACGGATCATGCCGATCGTTGTCATTACTGATTTCACCTTTCCGTCGCTGGACATCGAAGAGCGTGAGTTGAGCGACTCGCAGATTGAGTTGCGGTCCGGTCAGTGCAAAACTCCGGAGACCTTGATCCCACTGGTGCGTGATGCGGATGCTGTCATCACGCAGTTTGCACCAGTGACGGCTGACGTGATTGCTGCGATGGAACGGGCCACAGTGATCGTCCGTTACGGCATCGGCGTCGACAACGTCGATCTGGAGGCAGCCCGTGGTCGGGGCATTCCGGTCTGTAACGTCCCCGATTACTGCATCGATGAAGTTGCTGACCACACGCTGGCCTTCATCCTGGCAGCTACGCGGCAGGTCGTTCCGAACACGATCCATATCCGTGACGGGCAATGGGGACTGGCAGCTCCTCTGGACGGGATGAGGACGCTCCGTGATCAGACGGTCGGGATCGTCGGCTTTGGACGGATCGGTCGAGAAGTGGCCGCGAGGCTCGCTCCCTTCAAACCACGACGACTGGTTTCGGACAGATTCGTCGATGCGGACAACATCCGCAGCGCCGGTTGCGAGCCGGTCTCGCTGGAGGAACTGCTCACGCAATCGGACATCGTGACGCTTCATTGTCCCTCGACGTCGGAAACGCGACGGCTGATCAATGCGGAGTCGATCGACCAGATGAAGCCCGGAGCCATCGTCATCAATCTGGCGCGCGGTGATCTGATCGAGACGCCGTCGCTCGTCGCAGCACTTGAGTCGGGAAAGATTGGTGCAGCGGCACTCGATGTGTGTGACCCGGAGCCGATTCCACTCGACAGTCCCTTGCGAACACTCCCCAACGTGATCGCGGCTTCGCACATTGCCTCCGTCAGTCCGAAGGCAGTTCGGACACTGCGAGAGACCGCGTCTCGAATTGCCCTCGCGGCGCTTCGGGGCGAGCCGCTTCCCAACATCGTCAACGGGGTGTGATGCATGTCCGCAGGCCAATCCATCTCGATCTCTGAGCTTCAGCAGTTTGTGGAGAACTGTCTGACATCTGTCGGGCTGAACACGGAGTCCGCTCACGAGTCCGCACAGGCACTTGCCACCACGGATGCCATGGGGGTCTTCACGCACGGCTCCAAACTGTTGGCGGGCTATCTGAAGAAACTGCAAGGCGGGGGATACGTCGTCAACGCTGTGCCGAGAGTTGAGCGTGAGGGGCCGTCCTGGGGCATTGTCGACGGGCAATCGGCGCTGGGTCAGGTGGCCAGTCTGTTCAGCATTCGGCTGGCCATGCAGAAGGCCCGCGAGACGGGCGTTGCCTATGTCGGCCTGCGAAACTCCGGTCATATTGGAGCTGCCGGTTACTTCGCTGCGATGGCGGCTCGCGAAGGGTTCATTGCCACTGTGACAGGGAACGACATGCCGAGCGTCGCGGCCCCGGGATCACGCGGAGCAGTCCTCGGAAGCAATCCCCTTGCTTACGCGATTCCCGTAGCCGACGGCGACCCGATTCTCCTCGACATTGCGACCGCAGCCGTCGCCGGAGGCAAAGTCTACGCGGCCATTCAGCGCGGCGAGGAGATCCCCCCGACGTGGTTGATCGGTCCGGATGGGAAGCCTACAACCGATGGCAGCCTTTATCCACGTGAGACCTCGCTGGCACCAATGGCTGGGCACAAGGGATATGGCTTTGGCCTGTGGTGCGAAATTCTTTCAGCAGTCCTTCCCGGCGGGCACATGACGAATCAGGTTGGCAGCTGGATGTTCGATGCCCCCAGCCTGCCGTCATGGCACAACGCATCGTTTACTGTCATGGACATAGGAGTCATGGCTGACCCGGTCGAGTTCCAGCAGCGACTGAAACAGCTCATTGATGAAATCCATGCCGCTCCCACGGCGGACGGAGTCGAGAGCGTTTTGCTTCCCGGTGAACGTGAGTGGAACAACTACCGGCGGGCACAATCGGTCGGTATCGGCCTGCCGGCAGACGTCATTGAAAACTTGCGACGCGCATCCGAGTTGACCGGAATCGCCTTTCCCTGATTCACCACCGACTTGATCGACACCTTTTGAAAACGAACAGGAGCCTTCACCCGTGAGAATCATTCGTTATCTGAACAACGACGGAGCCGAAGGATTCGGCTGTCTCCACGCCGACGAATCTGTAACCCGCCTGGAGGGGGACCTCTTCACAGGGATGCAGGACACCGGTGAAGCGGTCTCGGTCAGCAAGCGACTGGCACCGGTCGTGCCTCGCGACATCATCTGCATCGGGCTGAACTACCGGAAGCATGCGAACGAAGGAAATCAGCCGATTCCGGAGCATCCGGTCGTGTTTATGAAGAACAGCGGTGCCCTGCAGAACCCCGGTGACCCAATCGTACTCCCGCGTGCACTCAAGAGTGACGCCGTCGACTACGAGTGTGAACTGGCGGTCGTGCTTGGCAAGGAATGCCACAACGTCTCAAAGGAGAATGCCCTCGACTACGTTTTGGGATACACCTGTGCCAATGACGTGAGTGCACGAGACTGGCAGATGAAGTACGGCGGCAGCCAGTGGTGTCGCGGCAAAATGTTCGCCACGTTCTGTCCACTCGGTCCCTGTCTCGTGACAGCGGACGAGATCCCCAATCCGAACGACCTCGGCATCCGCACGGTCCTCAACGGCCAGACGATGCAGGATTGGAACACCAACGACATGATCTTTGATGTCCCGACTCTCATCGAGTTCCTCAGCGGCAGCACCCGTCTGGCGCCGGGGACCGTCATTCTGACCGGCACACCCCACGGCGTCGGTGGCGCACGCAAGCCGCCCGTCTTCCTGCAACCGGGTGATACCGTGACGATTGAGATTGACAGGATCGGAGCATTGACCAACCCTGTCATCGCTGAAGACGCGGGGTAACGGCATGCAGTGTCTGGGGATCGACATCGGGTCGACGAGCATCAAAGGGGCTGTGCTCGATCTGGAGCAGCGGTCCGTCGGTTCGCCCGTGTCGTCCCCGTTCCCCGCTCCGATCTCCGGTCTTCCAGAAGGCTGGGTCGAGATTGAGTCGCAGGCCGTTTGCAAGTCTGTCGATGGTGTGCTTACCAAGTTGATGGACCTGGCGCCTGATGCAGACCGGATCCTGTTTTCCGGTCAGATGGGCGGACTGATCCTGATCGATGACCGGGCTCAACCTCTGACGAACTACATCTCCTGGCGCGATCAGCGGACGCTGGCTGGCAGTGATTCTAGAGAGTCGACTTTTGATGAAGTTCGCTCACGTTGGGAAGAAACGGGGTATTTTGAGAGTCTCGGTAACGAACTTCAAGCGGGGTCGACGACCACTCTGTTGCATTGGCTGCACAAGCAGGATCGCCTTCTGTCACGAGCGATGCCTGTCACGATTGCTGACTTCGTGATCGCAAGGCTGGTCGGCCATCCCATCAGCATGCATGCCACGCATGCCATCGGGATGCTCGACCTGTCGCGGGATGTGTGGCATTGTGAGGCATTTGAGAGTGTTGGGCTACATGATCTCAAACTGCCGGAACTGGCTGTCACGGAGTCATCGGTCGGTACAGTACGGAGAAATGGTCGCGATCTTGAGGTATTCGGCTCCTATGGTGACCAGCAATGTGCTCTGCGAGGAGCAGGCCTGCAACGTGGCGAGCTGTCGGTCAACATCTCAACCGGATCACAAGTCAGCCGTCGTGTCGAGACGTTCCAGCCCGGGAACTACCAGAGCCGCAAGTACTTCGAGGGTGATTACCTCGACACGATCACCCACCTTCCCGCAGGGCGATCGCTGAACGTGCTCGTGGACTTGTTGACGGAACTGGCCCGGGCAGAAGGAGTCACGCTCTACGATCCCTGGATGTCGATCCAGGCCAGGGTCGCTGAGGTGACAGGGACGGATCTGGAGGTCGATCTGGCGTTCTTCAAAGGTCCGCTCGGAGACCGCGGTAGCATCCGGCGAATCACGACTGAGAACCTGAGCGTGGGGCATCTGTTCCTCGCGTCGTTCCGAGCAATGGCTGACAATGCATTTCAGGTTGCCGGACGTTTTGATCCAACGGACTGGACATCTGTGGTCCTTTCGGGTGGTATCACACAATCATCACCCTTGTTGCGAACACTGATTGAACAACAATTCTCGCTTCCGATTCGCGATGCGGCTGGCGAGGAAACCCTGTTGGGATTACTGGAGATCGCTCGTTCCATTTGAGAACTGACTCACTCGCGCTCGTGAGACACAACATGCAGAAACACAATCACATTTTCTGGTGGCTTTCCCTGTTACTGATGGCCGCAGTCGATGCCTCTCTGGGGAGCGACGTTCGCCCCGTCCAGGGAGCCGATCCGTCAGCAGACAACACACGCTTCATCGATCACTCGCTGATTGTCGATCCGGAGTACCCGTGCACGTGGCCGCCCTATCCGTTTCCCCGGTTCTCGATCGTGCATCAGCGGACGATCGGACCGGACAGTCCGTACAACGTCGATGTGCTCCTCATCGATGGGAACACGGGAACACAGCTCGACGTGCCTCCCCATTCGGTCGCACGTCCGGAACTCAAGCGAGAGAAGTCGGGGCCGTTTGGATTGGCCTACACCGACAAGATTGAGCCGTGGCAGTTCGGCGGCGAGGCGTGTGTCGTCGACGTGCGTGAACTGCTGGATCAGGCACCGAAGGGAGTCAGTCCGCTCGTGCGACCTGAGCACGTCGAGCGGTTCGAGCAGCAGCACCGCAAGGTTGGCTTCGGTGATGTGGTGCTGTTTCGCAGTGACTACTCGGATCGCTATTACCGCCCGTTCCCTGAAGGTCGACGGTACATCGCGGAGATCCTCGACCGTCAGGCTCCAGGCTATCCTGATCCGGACCCGGACTGCATGGACCTGCTGGGGCAGCGAGGTGTGCTCACGCTCGGCACGGACAGTGCCAGCATGGGGCCGCTGCCCGATCTGGCGGAGCCCACGCATTACGCGGGGCTGAAGTACGGCATGATCTGGACCGAAGGAGCGACCAATCTGAGTGAGCTTCCGTCCACGGGGGCCTTCTACTGCATGCTCGCCCCCAAACATGCAGAGGGGCCATACAGCGAGGGACGTGCCTTCTCCATAGTTGGAGGTGAACTCTCTCAGCGGCTGATCGATGCCTGCCGAAACAAGCGAGCGGTCGATCTGTCTCCCACGTTGTCTCCCAGGTTGCCGGTGACCTCAACAGGCAGCGAGGCTGGAAGTCATCGACAGGTCTATCTCAAGGTGGACTTTCTCTA
>JAGQQG010000184.1 GCA_020426325.1 Planctomycetaceae bacterium
CCCGCCAGGATCATCAGGTCGGCCCAGGAGATCTTGCGACCATACTTCTGCTTAATCGGCCAGAGCAACCGGCGAGCTTTGTCGAGGTTCGCGTTGTCGGGCCAGCTGTTGAGCGGTGCAAAGCGCTGCGTGCCGTCCGACGCCCCTCCACGCCCATCAGCGACTCGATAGGTGCCCGCACTGTGCCACGCCATGCGAATGAACAGTGGTCCATAGTGCCCATAGTCGGCAGGCCACCAGTCCTGCGAGGTCGTCATCAACTCTCTGAGATCTTTCTTGACCGCCTCCAGATCGAGTGATTTGAATTCAGCAGCATAATCAAAGTCGGCCCCCATCGGGTTGCTCAGAGCAGAATTCTGATGCAGGATCTGAAGGTTCAACTGATTGGGCCACCAGTCGCCAATCGACATGGCTCCGGCCGAGGTATTTGCTCCGGATGTTGCCTGCATAGATTCTCCCTTGAGAGCAGTGAAATATTGGATTGCCCCAGTCACTGGACATTTGCTTGTAGGCGGCACCTGCTCGCCCCCTTTTCCGTGAGCCTCTTCGTCGGGATGACCATGAGGGCTTTGAGCAGATGCGGTTGAGACGAGACAAAGCAATACCAATCCCATCGTGATGCCTGAGATTTGAGTCCTGGTGTTCATGGCTTCTCCTGAGTTTTGAGCAAAAAACGACGCTGAGGCCGTGGAGTCCTGAGTCGTCACATCAGCATTATTGGCACCGGAATTTGATACATCCAATGCATTTATCTGATAGAATCAATGCAGTGAATGTATAGATCATTCTGGGGCTGGTTTTATGGAACTGGATCAGTTGCGGTACTTCCTCAAGGTTACTGAGCGAGGCAACTTCACGCGGGCAGCTGAGGAACTGATGATCTCGCAGCCGGCTTTGAGCCGCTCGATTCAGAAGTTGGAGAGCGAACTGGGTCAACCGGTGTTTGAACGGAAGACTCGGTCCGTCTCGCTGACCGAAGCGGGCACACTCCTGCAAGCTCGAGCTCAACAGGTGCTTTCTATCCTTGAGGATACCAAAGCGGAGATTACCGACGACGGGAAAAGCGGGCGAATCCGTGTCGGGGCGATCCCCACAATTGCTCCCTACTTCCTGCCGGAGATTCTCAGGCGTTTCTCAGCTGCCCACCCCCAAGCCACTGTCACCGTGCAGGAAAACACGACCAACGTGTTACTCAAGAGTTGCGAGCAGGGCGAGATCGACCTCGCTATTGTTGCGCTCCCCATCTCAGCAAAACATCTGGAGATCGAAGAACTCTTTCAGGAAGAACTGCTGCTCGTTTTGCCCCCCAATCATCCCCTGGCCCATAAGTCACGCATCCGTCTCAGCGACGTGGAGCCGTACCCGTTTGTGCTGCTCGACGAAGCTCATTGCCTGTCGGACAACATCGTGTCCTTTTGCCATCAGCGATCAGTCCAGCCTGTCGCAGTCGAACGTACCAGTCAACTGACGATGGTGCAGGAACTGGTGTCACTCGATCACGGCGTCTCCATGATCCCCGCTATGGCCCGTCGACGCGACCAAAGTGACCGCCGTATCTACCGATCACTCACCAGTCCCAAACCAATTCGCACGATTGCAGTCGCCTGGAATCCCTACCGCTTTCAAAGCCGCCTGCTGCAAGCGTTTCGCGAATGTCTGCGTCATCTCAAGATGAAAACCGAGTGATTTGCAAATGAGTGCTGCATGGATCAGGGAGCTTCAGGCAACGATTCAAGAGACTCGCTCTGATCTACAATCCAAGCACATCGCAGGACTGCCGACAGATAATTGCTTTCAGGCCCTGCGTTGATGTGTATGATCTTCCACGTCTTCATGAGAAGTCGACCTCACATCGAAAACAGGCCCGTGATGCGAATGATTGATTCCTTCCCCGACGACTGCTCATCCCGACTGCGATTTCGAACCACCTTGTTCTTGGAACTCGGCACAGCTTTCGTCATCTGTACCTCGAATCTTCCAGCAGAAGAAAGGCATGTCCCTTCACAAAACGTCGAAGTGAATCGCATGCATCAGGTGGGTTATCTGGTGGTCACCCCGCGCGGGCCACAGGATGGCGGCGATTTTGGTCCGCATACACCAGGAACTCGGACATCCGGTTTGCAGGAGGCATTTGATCGTGCGAAAGTGACGACGCAGGACGTGTTCATCGCGGGGGGCAATCTCACGTTCGACGAGAATCAGGGAGTGGTCTACTTCCTGCAGGAGACGCTGCGGATTCCCTGGATGCAGGACTTTCGGCTCGACGGGGGTGAATACGTCATCCAGTACGTGCCCGAGAAAGGGGACGCCATCGTGATGGACTCGCAGATGAGCTGCCATTACAAGTTCGGCATCATCTCCTGTAACTCGGATGGAGCCGCTTTGCACATTCAGCCGTCGGCTGCTGGTCCAGACCGGTTTCAAGTTTTCACCACTACGTCGATTCACATCAATGCCCTTGTGGGGGGCGGTGGTTCCTGGAAGGGGGGCGAGGCATTCGACAACGAACTCGACCCCGAGCATGACTGGCGAGGGACCGGCCTCTGGCTGGACGGCACTCAGGGATCGCTGAACGATAACCGCATCACGGTGATGGAGGTCGTCGGTTGCCGGACCGCATTGCTGCTGGCCGGGCGCTGCTCAAACAACTGGATCGATGCCCCCTTCCTGCATCTCAGCCGGACTCACCTCCAACTGGGCACGCCCGACGACCATGCTCACGTCACGAACAACCGCATCCGGGCAGCGATGGACGGGCAGGGGATCGCGGATGCCATCGGGGCTCGCATCTACGGAACAGAGAACCTGCTGGAACTGAGTGCTGCCCAAACGAGTCCCGGCCACGATCTCGTATTCGAAAAACCATCACATGACAACCTCGTGATCGCTGGCCGCCTGCCCAACGGCGTCACCAATCACGCCGATCACCCCACCGACCGCATCATCACGGCCCGCTCCAAAGGCTTCTCGATCACAACGCCGCCACTCCCGCAATCCGGACAGGCCCTCACCAACAGGCAGAACACGAGCATCGAGATCATGATCACCCAACCGGGCACCGTCACTACCTGGACACTGGGCGACATCGAAGGCAACGTCCAGACCTTCGACGGCCCCCTCGACCCCGGCCAATCCATCCGCCTCGCCCCGGGCGAAACCATCCAACTCGAATACACCAAGGCCCCTCTCTGGCGGTGGCGATCTGCCCCCTAATTAACAGGCTCAGTCGTGCTGAAACACACAGCTTGGAATGCAGCTCGTCGATGACCGATCATCCGTGTGAGCCACCTGCCCGCATCGGTCAGGAGTGGACGAAGGGGAGAGGAAGACGTCAAGACGATCTGCTGCCGACTCACTCGACTGAACGTCCTGAGATCCATCCGGGTTCACGGAAGCGCTGGGCGCAGATGAATCCCACGACGGATCGATGTGTTGCCTCGGGACGGCAAAGCCCCTCACTGTGGCGGCCGATAGTCCTCTGGTGCCACGATGACCTCGAAGTCCGAGCCTTGGATTTTCCGGAGTTCCGAGTGCAGATTCGGAATTCGTGGATCGGCAGCGACTGAGACGGCCCAGTCAATTCCATTGTCTGCCACCAGGAGGCCATAAGTCTTCATGGCCGCCAAAATGATCTGCACGGGTGGAGAGTGAAGAGAGCTGTCATAGTCGGCCCGCAGCCGAATCCGCTCTCCCATGCGAGGCAGATCTGCATCCGAGAATTGACTTGCATAGTGAGTGGCGGGATACACGTAGGCCTGACGAGTGCGTGAGACGGTCACGCGCAGGGCATGTTCGATCACGCCGCGCTGGAGTTCGTCGTGCCTCACAACCAACGGGAAAATCGGCATGCCGGAGGCATCGGCGGACGTCCAACCATCAGGCCGAAACGGCCCATTCGATGAGAGATCGAAGATCGACGCCTGGTCCGCCTGCCATCCCGCGGGCGTCTTCTTCATGTGCCAGAACTCGTAGAGCTTCCGCTCCGTAGGAGCAATGATGATGGCATGACGGTCGTCTCCCTGATCGCCGACACCTCGCTGCAGTTCGTCCAGGGTGATGGGTATGCCTTCCCGCTGATAATGGACCGGCCAGAGTTCAATCGGCAGGTTGTCGGGAATGGGAAATGGACCCGAATCAGACTCGTCCGGGATCTCGATGACTCTCACCGGCACCTTCTGTTGAGTCGGTGGGACGAACACGTATGCCATATCCGTGTTGTATCGCAGTGGCTTATCGAGACCGATGGACGCGAGGATCCCATCGGAGTTCGGATGCAGCGGCCAGTCTGCGATGTTCTGCTTCAATGGACTGTCGGCTGGAAAGATCTCGATCGCTGAAGCGATGGCGTCCGCCTCCGGCGTCTCAAAGCTGATCGGCCTCACGATCTCCGGCACCGGATGCGAACTGAAGAATCTTCCGGCTGCGCCTGCATTCGTCGCGCGGCGAGACACATCCCGGGGGAGAATTCCGTCGGAGGGGATCGAGTCTGACGAGTTGTGCGGTAACGGCTCCCCCTCTCCGATCGACAGGGGCGTAATGATCAGATCGACGTCCGCTGTCCCGATCCTGCCTCTCACGCGGAAACCCGAGTTGAACTGCGGCCCCGACAGCACCTCAACAGGCGGTGCGAACGCCGGCTCTGCGGGCATGTCCCCGGTCGCGACACTGTCGGCAGACTCCAGCCAGATGTCCCCGACATAGAAGGTCTTCGTAAGCTGGTTGGAATCGGCGATGTACCACTTCGTCACCTCAGACAGGTTGGGGTGTGAGCCGTTTGTGTTGGTCAGCCCTGCAATCTCAATGCTGAGTTCGCTTTTCCCGGGAGGCAATTCCAACGGTGCCACAACACGCGTGTCGTAGTTGGTCGATTCGCTGTGGATGACGTTCAGCTCAAGCTCGATCGTTTGAGGATTCGGGTTGAACGCATCCATCCGCAAGCGGAGATAGCCTGTCCAGTCCGTCACAGCACTGGAGCGAACACCGAAACTGTCCTCAGCGGCCAGCGGGACCTTGACCGCTTTTCCCTTCAGCTCCGGCACATTCACGGAGGACAGCTTTGTCTGATCTTCCATCCCTGTGTCATTCGGAATCTGTCCCTGACTGGCATGCAGCAGGTATACCCTGCCGGATGCATCCTCACCCGCCGCCGATGAGATGCAAAGCCCACACACACAAACGAACACCAGCCACATTCGATGCCACAACATGCTCGCCTCCTGTCAAGGATGTGAACTCACGACCGCCGTTCGAACGCGATCGTCGGGTGAGTGATGAAGTCCGATCAACACGAGATGCTTCAGACGGAAACCGGGTGCAAAAACCTCCTTCGCAATGAGCCGAAAGTACAGCGATACGACCCATCCCACACACGGACGACAGCCGCACATGGTGAGTCACCCAGCGGGCCACTGGTTGTGAAATCACCATCAGAAAACCCTTCGACCAACAGGCCGAAGGGCATTCATTCTCCACAGTCAGGGTGACAGGACTAAACCTGCGCCATGCGGCTCGCAAAGCCGACACTCTCGCCAAGCGACGCAGCACCCAGGTTGACGAGCGAGTCTACGTGACGCCGAGAGGAAATCCTAGCGACACCAGAGCCCTGATTGACCCGGCTGCAGGCAACGAAGTGGAATACACGATGTCGCTGCTCGATGGCAGTACGCTCCACCTGCGTGCATTGAGGGCGAGAATGATACCCTGCCCCAATTCTCGGAACCAAGACACAATCCCTTGGATTATGTTATCCTCACGCACTTCTCAATTCGTCATTCTCGAACCTTGTGGGAACAATGACATCGAACCAACTGACGCTGTTCGAAGTTGAAGGTCCCGTCGACCACAGTTCAACCTTCGTGAGCAACATGTCATTACCTGTCCATCGCTGGTATCGATATAGCGCGGGATTCTCAGCGAGATGGGTTGAGTCGGTCATTTCTGATCACATCTCGAATATTCATGAGACTGCGGTTTTCGACCCTTTCGCTGGCTCGGCGACGACCTTGTTAGCAGCAGAAGACATGGGAGTTCGCAGCTGCGGAGTTGAGTCGCATCCGTTCGTCGCGAGAATTGCGAGTGCCAAGCTTTTCCGTCATAGCGATCCCGATCGATACCGCGACTTCGCCAATCGTGTCTTGGCAAGCGCCAAGCGAAGAAAACCAAGCGACACTGAATACCCCGATCTGATTCACCGTTGTTACTCGTCAGAGCATCTGCAGGCGCTGGATCGAATCCGCACTGCTTACGAGACTTTCGCAGATCGATCGCCTGCATCAGAGCTTACGTGGCTCACGTTGATCAGCGTCTTGCGAAGTACATCGCATGCGGCAACCGCTCAGTGGCAGTACGTTCTCCCAAACAAGTCAAAGAAACGTGCCCAACACCCATTCGATGCCTTCGCATCAGCGACGAAAATGTTCACCCGCGACATGAGCAGATCCAAAGCTACAGCAACACCCGCGACGTTCTACCATGCCGATGCCCGCAATCTGAAGGACATACCTGATAACTCCATTTCGCTTGTCATCACCTCGCCCCCCTATCCGAACAATTATGACTATGCCGATGCGACGCGACTCGAAATGATGTTGATGCTGGAAATCGGTGGGTGGAGTGACTTGCAGGGAGCCGTGAGAACCCATCTCGTCCGTTCATGCACTCAACACACAACGACCAGAAACACCGACTTAGATCACCTGCTCACATCCGGGGAGCTTCATCCAATTGAGGATGAAGTCAGACAGGTCGTGCAATCCCTTTCTGAGATTCGACAAAGCAAAGGAGGCAAAAAGAATTACCACCTGATGATTGCGGCATATTTCCATGATCTGGCGATCGTGTGGCACGAATTGCGCCGAGTCTGCATTGATGGCAGTTCCACTTGCTTTGTTGTTGGTGACTCTGCGCCCTACGGAGTCTATGTGCCTGTTCACGAATGGCTGGGGAGATTGGCTATTGCAGCTGGCTTTGAGAATTGGACGTTCGAACGAATCAGAGACCGCAATATCAAATGGAAAAATCGGAAACATCGAGTGCCGCTTTGTGAAGGCCGACTCTGGGTCAGGGGATAATTGAATGGCACTCTCTCCCAGCCATAAATTCGGCCAGATCATTGGTGACTTGCTGGAGGAAATGCTGCACCAGCCACTGTCTGAAGTCGCCAAGAAGCACGGCTTGTATCTCGACGTCAAGCACCCGCGTCCTGCACGAAACAATCACAAGCTTGTCAAGTGGAGGGATCACAAAGGCAACGATCATGACCTTGACTTCGTCTTAGAACGCGTTTGAAAAGTGGTGTTGAGGTGATTTGATGTTCACGTTACATCTCTGGCATGGCAAGGAAGCGATA
>JAGQQG010000185.1 GCA_020426325.1 Planctomycetaceae bacterium
TTGAAACGGACAGGTTTCGATCCTCGACAACAAACATGAGGATCCTCTCTGTCGTGTGTGATCACGGGGTTCGTCAAACAGGGAATCACAGTAACGACGGTCCGCACCAGGGCGTCGACTGCATGAAGATGGGAGCGGCTGATTACATCCCCAAGCCGTTCCCGGTCAGTGGCCAGACCCTCGATAAGGCGATCCTGCAGGCGCTGGAGAACTCCGGTCAGAGTAAGCCACCGGTGACAACCATCAAGAAGCGATCAGGCCCACCCCGTCCATTCGAAGGTGGCAAGCTCGTGCTGTTCAAACGCCGAGTCGCGATCTGCGGCGTGGAAGTCCCGATTAGCCAGCTGCTGCACCGCATCCTGACGCGGCTCTCCGAGAAACGCTCCAACGGCAAGTAGGTCGCCTGCGCGGGGTCCGACCTCATCGAACTGCTCGACCTCAACTGAGGGCGGAACGGAATCGCCAGTCAGTTTCTCGAGTTCCGCAACAAGTCCGCCGAGCGACTTTTGGAAGAAGCCAACATCACTTGCGAGCGGAACTCGATCATCGCGAATCGTCGAACTGGACCGCATCCGAAACAACGTGGTCGCGGCCGCTCGCAATCAGGGGCTTTCAAACTGCAACCCAATTGGAGGAAACCCAAATGACGAAAGTCGTCACCCTGGCTGACCGGTCTGAAGTCCATCGGGCGGCGGTCAATCGTTGGCTACGGCGGCAATATGCAAAGCTGGATGAGCGTCAAAAGCTACTGGACACAATCAATCGAAATGTGAATGGCGAACGTTGCCAGTCATTCGCGGACTCTGGAGAACCACAGACATGACAGATGATGAAATCAGGACGGAGCTACGCGAGCAAGGTGAGATTCAAAACTACATCCGTGAACAGCGGGAGAAACTTACCGCTGAGACTGACCGACTCAAGAGTATGGAACTGACATTGAGTCAGCGACGGATTGACCTCCGCCGTCGGGTGGGCGCTCGCCTCAATCGTGAATTCGCGGATGAGAGTAAGACGGCACAAGCAGGTCGCCCATCGCTTGCTGATGCCATTCGATTCACCACAGGCATCAGAGGGCGCGTATGAAAGCAATCACGACTCAAACCACTTCCCGACTCGCGAAGCGTGCGAGTGCAGCGCTGAGGCGCTCTCACGTGGCGATTGTGAAGGCAGCCGTCCGGCAAATCCGCAGGGCGGCGGACCGAGCGGAGGCGAGCATCAAGGCACCACCGTTGACGGCTGGCCAGAAACGCAAACTCACGTGGGAGTATCTCTGTGAACTCTACCACGCATCGTACGACATGGAAGAGAGGATGCGACTGAGGACCGCGATGGACAAGATCGAATGCGACCACGTCGCGGCGATGAACGCGGGGTGTGCATCGTGAGGCGGTGGGCCAAGAGACTGAACCGAAACGACAGTTCCCCTGTGTGCAGATTGTTAAACACTTCGCAGGAAGGACCCGCCGGTTAACGGGTCCTTCCTGACAATGACGCACATCCAGTGATATCGGGGAACTGTCGTTTCCCGTCACTGTCTTACACACTGAACGCGACGTTCAACCTGATTGACATAACGAATGTATCGGTCCTGGCCATTGAGAGACACCAGCGACCAGCCACAACCATTTGAGGATGTTTCATGCTCGAATTCACTCTGGTGACGGGCGAACCGGTGTTCGCCAGCCCCCGTCGCATCGACTTTGTACACGAAGATGAGGGCGTGACAACGCTCGTGTTTGGCCGGGCGGAGGTTCGCGTAACCGAAACCCCGTCCGAAGTCGCGAAGCTCATCAGCGAGGCGCTGACGAATCCACACAGGACATTTTGCGAGTCGGAAGAACCGGAGATGACGGCCGAAGAACTCATCGCCACCATCGCGGATTTTGACCGGGAGGCCATTAGACGCGGCTTGCCGACCGGGACCAACTGAATCCAATGCGACGTCGTTGAAGGCGTCGAACTTCGTTCGTTGAGAAAGGGGATATCACCATGACCAACGACACACACGGCAAGAGTCCGGCCGAAGAACTGGACGACGATGAAATTGAGAAACCCTATTCGGCGTTGATTCGCAAGGGACTGAGGTTTGTCAAAAGCGATTGAAGCCCAAGCCTACCGGGACCAACCGCGACGATGGCGATTCCACCTGTGGCAACACAACTGACCGGCCGGGAACCATCGAAGCCGCTCCGCGAAATTCCGGCAAAGCCCCGGCCCACACTGAAGGATGGGATTCGCTTTCGATGACCATCGGGAGCAACTACCTGGGGGCAATGCGTTGCCCCAATCTCTGATTGCCTCATCGTGAGCGCGATCAATTGAATTCTGAATTTCAGGAACCTTTGTATGTCCAAATTTACCTATGGCTCGTTTCCGGCAATCGTGTTCGTTGCCTACATGACTTCCGCCGTCAGAGAGATGGCTGAACGACTCGACAGCGCGCGGACGGACTTGGTCGAGCGCATCGCAGAACAGTCGAATCGCCGCAAGACTTTGGAGTCCGCTTCGGCAATCGACGTCCCACCCGGATGAACTCTTCAACCTCCGTCGCGAGGAGTTTCAATTGGGCGTTGACGTCGTCAAATACCGAACGGCGATGACTGAGTTCTACGTCGAGTTCGCGAAGGACCGCAACGCGGAGTACACGAAAGTGCAGTCGGCGTTAGACAGCACGATTGAGGATGTCCGTCAGAAGTTGGTCGCGATCGGCTACGTGGATGACTCGACGCTTGCGACTCCGGGATGCGTGAGACCGGAATACTTGCACACGCATCCGGCCGTGATGGCCGCTCGCGTGTATCGCGACGACCTCAGAAACGTCAATGGCCAACGGTCTGACAACGACTCTGCACGGCAAACCTTGGAAGCGCAACTGACGCGGGTCAAGGCCGACGCGATTGCGTGACGCCGGTTGTCTTTCGCCGGGACACGTTCGGGGTCACATTACTCCGGCCACGTGTCCCGGCTGCTCAAATCAACGGATCAAGCGCCGATGATGACTGCGAAATCACTAACCACACTGACGGCGGATCAATGCGCGAAGCGTTCGCGGACCCGGCCGATTTATATCAAGCGCGCAATGGCCCTTGGACGGCTGAATGCGAACTGGACAGGTGACGAGCCATGCGTTGACCCGGTTGAGTTGGGACGGTTTCTCGAAGAATACCCGGATGGAATCGTCCCCGGTGTGCGGTTGACGCGCCACCGAATCGCGAGAGACCAGTTCACCGTCGACTCTACCCGGTATCGAGACGCGCTGAGCGAGATGGCCTCCGCGATCACACCGACCGCGCCCATCATTCGAGACGGCAAACCCCTTCGGAGATTCTACGTCCATCTGTACCCGGAACGGCTGTTCGTCGCCCACTCAACCTTGAAGTCCGACCGGCTGGTGCCGGACGAGTCCGTGCTTGTGCGATATCTCGGTGCGGCGTATGGAAAACTCGCGTTTGCGTTTGCCGTTTCGTATCTCCGACATCACGCATTTCAGATTGTCCGAGAGCGTGGGGTCGAGATGCGCCGGTTCCTGGAACTGCTCTACGGTGACCCAAGAGAGCATCGGCGTATCGTCAACGGTGTGATCGTGGAGCCGGTTGAATACGAATGGGGCGGCGAGACGCGAGAGATTGAGTTGTACTTTCTGAACCGGGAAATTCCGCTGAACAAGTCCCGTGTGATCAAGGCTGCGTTCTAAGTTGGCCACTCAATCGACGCTGGGCTTTTTCGGATTCGATCTATCCAACCGGCGCGAACAGTGAGAGATACCTGTAGTAAAGATTCTGGAGTGTTTCTGATGAATCAGTCACCCACTCAATGGGTGCGTAGAACGTGTCCATGACCTCACAAGCTGCCTCCCCTGAAACATAGCCGTGAATATCTAGCCAAAACATGGGGCCAGTGGAGAGCGGGTAGGCCACGAACAACACCAGAAGTGAAAACATCAACCACGGGAACCGCTTGGCTTCGTCGTTGTGATGCGTGTCAGTCATGGCGATGCGATGGGTAACTCTGACTCACCTAGCGAACAAACCCATGTACCAGTCTAGGAACAATCGGACGGAGTCATTGCCTTCGTACAACCATTCGAGTGGCTTGTAAACGAACGCAAGGAAGCCCTCAACCGGTTCGGGGATTAACTCCGCACCGTAAAGAATGATAATCGGCCCAATGCTGAGAACGTAGCCGATGGGCATCACGAGGACCACGGTTACCCAAGGGATACCACCCTTTGCCCGGTCGTTCTCGTCTGACTGGCTCATGGGGGATTACCTTCAGCAACCGGCACCACTCAATTGGATTTCACGAACGAGTTTGGTGGTTGCCGTCCGATGAACACTCACCAATCAATATCAATGCCAGCAAGATTTAGACTCATCCCACCTGGCAACCAAAAGTTCACATAGAACTCCACCGACTCTCTGCAATGCACATTCGCATGAGCCGTCCAACTGATTGGAAAATAGAATGTGCCCCAGACCATCCGCGTCGTTTTTGATGAGACGTGACGACGAGCCGACAACCCCCAGAAAGGTCCGATGCTCCCGACGTATAGCATCAACGCTAACACGATCAACCAGATGATCGGAGAGCTAACCTTTCGCCGGTCGTGTTCGTGTGTCCCGTTCATCCAAAAATCTTACATCGGCGCGAGCATCGTTGACAGACCGGGGCGACTGGTCGACAATCGCCAGCGTCAAAGCCGAAAGGCATCTTGAAATGTCAAACCAAATCTTGAGATTCAGAGTGCATGCTCCTGCGCGGTGTCGGATGTTCCGTAAGGACTCTGGGGCGGTTTCAAGACCGCCTGACAGCGCCCGTGGGAGCATGCACTCTTTCTTTATGCGCACGCTGCGCATGGAAGGACACCATCAATGTCCGACGTTCTCACAACGGAAGAGTTCAATCGCTGTTGGAAGGAATACGGCGAGCGTATTCACAGGCGGCTTTGGAAGAACAACAAGAAATGCCGCTACTGTGGAATCAGAATCCCTGACAGGCACCTGGCAATTCTTGACCTTCTCGTGCCAAGGTCTCGTGGCGGTCAGCCCGTCGACTCGAATCTGACGCTCGCCTGTGGTGCCTGCTACTCGGCTAAGGGAGAAATGACGCTTCCCGAATGGCTGGAACATCTCAGACGGCAGGTCTACGTCATCGAAAGCATGATGAACGCACATCCCGACTTTCGCCCCTTGCCACAGGAGAGGGAGCCGGAACGCATGATCCGTTTACTGAGTATGGGAACTCCCAAATGATTTCGGTCCGCTCGGTTGGTCCGGTCCCTCAATCGGGGGGACTGGTCCAAGCGACGGACTGGCATCGAACAAGAATCCATTATTGACCGGACCAGAGAGGTGACAAAGTGAGTAGCGCGATCAAAGTTGACGTTGTTAAACGTGGACAAAAGAACCATTTCTACATGCGTTACCTGAACCCGCTCACCGGGAAACAGGTCTCCCGTTCAACGGGAATTGAACGGTCGCTCAAGGATGGTCGCAAACTTGCTGAGCGTGAGGCCGCGAAATGGGAAGCCGACTTGCAGAACGGCCGATACGCGGCCCCAAGCAAAATCGAATGGAAGCAATTCCGCGAACGGTACGAACTGGAGAAGCTGACCGGGATGTCCGCCAGTTATGCCGCGACGATGCGAACTGTGATGGCAAAGGTTGAAGCGACCGGCGTACAACGGCTCTCACAAGTGAACTCAGATTTCCTCAGTCGAATGCAAGCGTTGTTACGGGCCGAAGGTGTCAGCGAGACGACGATACGAACGTACTTCAAACACTTGCGGGCCGCACTGTCTTGGGCGGTTGAACTTGGAATGCTTCCTGCCGTCCCCCGATTTGTGATGCCGAAGCGAGCGAAGTTGTCCAAGATGAAAGGTCGGCCAATCACGACGGAGGAATTTGAACGAATGCTCACGGCCGCCGAAAAACTGGAAGGCTACGATGTCTCCGAATGGAAGCGGTTTTTGACTGGCCTCTGGCTATCCGGTCTACGGCTATCAGAGGCTCTTGCCTTGTCATGGGATGGTGACGCCGTGTTCTCGGTCGACCTTTCGGGGAAACATCCCCAGTTCTTCATTCATGCGGATGGACAGAAGTCACATCGAGACGAACGGCTCCCTATGACTCCCGACTTTGCTGAGTGGCTGTTGGCGACGCCGGAGTGTGATCGAACTGGCCCGGTATTCCCAATGCGCGGTCAGAAGGGGAGTATTCTTCGCGTCGATGCAGTGGGCCGGGTCGTCTCCACAATCGGTGAGACGGCCGGTGTCGTGGTCAGTAAGACCCCCCAGAAGATCAGCACGGGGCGAAAGCCGAAGTACGGGACAAAGTCCAGAACAACAAAGGGTAGGGCAAATCGAAAGGTGAAGATCGGCAAATTTGCGACTGCTCACGACCTTCGCCGGTCATTCGGTACACGGTGGTCGAAACGCGTCAAACCAGCGACGCTCCAAAAACTGATGAGGCACGCCGACATCAAGACGACGATGGACTTCTACGTTCAGCAAGACGCCGACGATATCGCGGCTGACTTGTGGAGAGACCACGCATCGCCTGATGTTGTTCAGTCCGTTGGTTCCCCATAATAGTAGCTGAGGTTGAGCGGACGATTTACCCAATGACAGACCGGGCATTTCCAGCCACCGTCCCCACGCCGTGTTAGACAGCGAACGCTCTTGTCCGTCTCATAACACTGAACGCAATACCGAACCTCATCCGATGTCGAAACGTACGTGTTCTCTATCTCATCGAATCGGAGTGTGGGTTCGTTTGCTTTTTGGCCCAATTGCGCTTTCAGCTTCCGATTTTCGTCGATGAGGCCCGCAAGAGTCTCTTTCACCGTTGCCAATTCAATCTTCAACTCGGCGATAGCAAGTTTGGCATCCGCGTTCTCAGAAATGTCGCGGATTGTGAGTAGTCTATCCGTCAAATCCAACGCTGACGCGGCTGATCGAAATGGGTCTACCATTCTTCATCTCGCATCAACGAATCTGGTGACCTTTCAGGTGACCTCAACCCAAATTACCGAAGGCGGGAGGCACTAGAATTGACGTAACATATTTCTCAACATACTCTTTCGTAGTCGGGACGACAGGATTTGAACCTGCGACCTTTTGACCCCCAGTCAAACGCGCTACCAGGCTGCGCCACGTCCCGT
>JAGQQG010000186.1 GCA_020426325.1 Planctomycetaceae bacterium
GTTCGTATGCCAAGACGATCAAGAATGTCAGTCTGGCCGAAGAGCACCTGCATGACCATTTCCCCGGATTTGCTGTGATGCCCAATTCGCTAATCATCGAAGGACTGGCTCAGACCGGCGGAATCCTGTTGGGAGAGTCGACCGGCTTCGCACATATTGTCGTGCTGGCCAAGGTCCCCAAAATGACGTTCCACAGCTGGGCCTGTCCGGGCGATACACTCACCTACACCGTCAAGTTGATCGATGCCCGCAATGAGGGGGGAACGGTTGAGGCAACGGCCTATGTGGGAGATCGACTTGTGGCCGAGGGGGAGATCATGTTTGCCCATGCTGACCAGATGGCGGCCGATCTGCCGTTCGACCTGAATCAGCACAACGTTGTCTTCGACGTGGGGTTGCTGGACATTCTCGAAGTCGGCAAGGCGGGCGACGGCACCCGGCGAGTGGCTGCAACTCCCGCTCCCTGATCCTCCCTGTCCGGTGCTTCTCGCAATCGGTTATCGGGCAGGTCGCTGCGTCGTGAGGTCTGCGCGTTCGGCGCTCAGCTTCTTGCCGACAGGCTTCCGTCTGTTACCATGAAGCAATTGGGAATCCCTGATACTCCCACGCTACAGGATCTGGCACTCCCCCGGACTCAGTTGAAAGGTCCGCCTCATGAGGCGTCGCGTCGTTGTAACCGGTATTGGCTGCATTACCCCGATCGGAAACTCCGTCGAGGAAACCTGGGCCTCCCTTCGTGAGGGGAAGGTGGGAATCGGAAACATCACGCATTTCGATGCCTCGGAATTCCCCACGACTTTTGCCGCTGAAGTGAAAAACTTCGACTTGGCAAACTATGTCGATGACCCCAAAGCATTCGAGTTTGCAGGCCGAAACATCCGGTTTGCGATCGGTGCAGCCCAACAGGCGGTTCAGGACTCGGGACTTCTGGAGGGCGAATTTGATCCGGCATCGTTTGGTGTTTACCTCGGAGCAGGAGAAGGGCAGCAGGACTTTCAGCTCTTCATGCAGATGATCGCTCAGTCAAATCGCGACGGCGAATTCGATTTTGACGCTTTCACGCGTGCGGGTCTCCAGATGCTCAACCCGAAGGTGGAGATTGAGCAGGAGCCGAACATGCCTGCCGGGCACCTGGCCAGCTTGTTCAATGCACAGGGACCAAACCTCAACTGTCTGACTGCCTGCGCTGCCTCCAGTCAGGCCATCGGTGAGGCGACGGAGATCATCCGTCAAGGGGATGCAGACATCATGCTCTCCGGTGGGTCTCACAGCATGATCCACCCCTTCGGAGTAACCGGGTTCAATCTCCTGACCGCCTTGTCGACTCGCAACGAAAGTCCTCAAACGGCCTCACGTCCATTCGATAAGGACCGTGACGGATTTGTGCTGGGCGAGGGGGCCGGGATGTTGATTCTCGAAGAGTACGAACACGCCAGGAAGCGTGGTGCCCACATCTACGGAGAGATTGCAGGGTATGGTTCAACCGCTGACGCCTACCGGATCACCGACATTCATCCCGAGGGCCGGGGAGCCGTGCGTTGCATTCAGCGGGCATTGAGCGATGCGAGTCTCAACACTGACCAGATTGATTACATCAACGCCCACGGCACAAGCACGCTGGTCAACGACAAGGTCGAGACGATGGCGATCAAGCAGGCACTGGGAGAGAACTCTAAATCGACTCCGGTATCGAGCACCAAGAGCATGATGGGCCACCTGATTGCTGCGGCCGGAAGTGTAGAGGCCATCATCTGCCTGCTCTCGATGCGGGACAACCTCCTCCCCTGCACCATGAATTACGAAACCCCCGATCCAGACTGCGATCTCGACTACGTTCCAAACGCGGCTCGAGACGCCGAGGTGAACCGGACACTGTCGAATAGTTTCGGTTTCGGTGGCCAGAACGTGACCCTTGTGTTCTCCAGTCTCGATAACTGACGAGCGAATCGACTCCGACGTGATCATCCACCGGGGGGGCGAATGATCTCACCGCAAGATTCCGTTGAGTAACCACACAAACGACGTCTTACCGTGCAGCTTGACGTTCGCAGAATTGCCGTGGTATAGAGAAACTTGATTACCTTCTCTCGTCACTTTCGTGGTCACCCTCTTCCGACGGTCACGAATACAATCCTCACGACGGTCAGTGCGGCATGGCAAAGGTCAGCTTTCAGATTCTTGACGGCCTTGAGCGAGGCGTCGTATTCGCTGAGTTGCAAACCCCGGTCAGCATCGGTCGTGAGGACGACAACGATATCCGCCTCAACGATGAACGGGTCAGCCGCTTTCACACCAAAGTGCAGGATGATGAAGGCCACATCATCCTAACCGATCTGCAAAGCACGAACGGGACTCGGGTCAATGGACATCCCGTACAGGTCCATGTGCTTCAGATCGGTGATCAAATTCAAATTGGTCGTTGTATTCTTGTTTATGGTTCACAAAAGGAACTTGCAGACAAGGTCGAGGAGCTCGGGGCTCGCCGTCGGGGACTCGGCGAAAGCGGGACGGTTGTCTCGGACCTTGAAGGTGTGATCGAGAACGAGGTGTTCTCAGATATGCCGGGAGATCTTTTTCCCGATGGCCCGCCCTCCCCTCCCAAGGAGCTGACACCCCTGCAGACTGCTCAAGTCTCCGATATGATTGCCTACATTCACTCCAACCTCTCGAACGTCCTGTTCGTGGCAGAGTCCTTTGTGCAAGACCACGAATCGGGGGGGGATTTGCGACTCCCGCGTGAGGCATGGCTGCGCATGCAGCAGCTACAAATGCATCTGGCTGAGATGCTCAGAAAAGTGACCGACCCCTGAGGCAACATCACGGGCAATGTGAGCTGCCGAGTGGCCCATCAAAGCGGAATTGGCGAGATCGTCTCGTTAAGCGTCACATCGAAGATGCGACCGACTATCGTGGACGAGTTGTCATTACTGGCGAGATGAACCACTGGCTGAGAACGTCATCGGTCGCATGTTAAAGCTGATATGAAAGGGCGAAAAGCACGCCCAGAATCATCGCCAGCACAAAGAGAATCAGCACAAAATGCTTTGCGGCTCGTACCAGGATGCGAGAGGGAGCCTCATAACGGCTGGCGTTGTACACCAGGCTGATGGCTGCCGCTAAGGGCAGCAAATGCCAGGAGATGTTCACATGGGCAAGCAGCGTCAGCATGGTTCAATGGTTTCTCTGATATGACCTGGATCAATCCTGAAGGAGATGTGGTCAGGCCGATGTGGCGACCGTTTGACGTTCAACTTCGTCTGTTTCCGGTCGATCAAGATCCGTGTCATCTTCATCCGATTCGGAGTCGTACCCGTATCCGTAAGCTGGTCCGTCAAACGCATCCCAGACTGCCAGCACATTCAGTAGCCCGGCGATCATCGTGAAGACCAATGCCAGTTCATGATACTTGCCTAATTCCCGATGGAGTTCCTGCTCTTCGTAGTTGCTCAACGGCACGGCAAACCAGTTCCAGAAGCTTCGCGGAATACTGGCATCACGCAGCCGTCCCGAACGGATGGCCCTGCCATCTTTCTGAGTCACGATTTCACCTTCAACGGCACGACGTCGACTGTTGCGAAGCACAGGACCAAGTCGAGTCCCTTCGCCCAGCATGAAATCAACTTGTTGACCGTTAGCCAGCGTCCCGTTGATGCGCCCGATGATCGTCGGATCTCCAAACTGACCGACCTCCGGCGACAATTCGATCGCCCCGGTCACTGGTTCGTCCAGGTCTTCATCTCCCTGCTGAAGTTCGACAATTCCCTCGAACTCTGCCGTGATTGTCTCGCTCAGGGATGTGGTCGGCTGTTCTCCCAGACGGCGATAACGACGTGTCTGGATGTTCGCAAAAATTCCCGGTGCTCCCACGCCGCATTGAGCAACAAAGCTGAGCAGCTCGGTACGTGGCTTTCCCGGCTCGCCCCGGTATTGAAAGATCTTGCCTCCCGACAGGTACATGCCATAAGCCCAGAGGCTCAGGATGCAGAACGAATAGATCGCTGCCTTGAACAGCCGCCCCTGATACAGATGCCCCAAACCGGGCACCAGAAAAGCCAGGGCTGCAGCGATCCACGGGTCTTTGAGATTGACTTGCGGTTCTTGCATCAGGTGATCAATCCCAAGTCTTGCTCGCGTGAGTTGCCAATAAGTTGATTGTCTGCCTCCCAAACAACACCCGGGAAGACTCAAAAAGGATTCTAGAGGGTCAGCTGGACGAGAGCTAGACGGACTGTCGATGGGTAATCTTTTCGTCTGCTACGCCTCAGGACGAGGGATCGTTAGAGAGATTCTCTGTGGAAAAGGCCCCTTCCATGAAAACATCCGTTTTCTGGCCAGCAACCCGGTCTTGACATCCTCGTCCAAGACTGACAGAAATTGCGGAGACAAACGAAATAATTCTCCTGTCTTGAGCGAAGCGATGACTCGAACGACTTCAAGTAAATCGTTCTACGAGAAGTGGATCAGGGCTTCACTCATTGCAAGCGGCCTGATGCTGGTGGTGACGGCTTTCGTGCTCTTGCTGCAAATGTTGCTCGGCCGTCTGGGCGATGAACAGGGAGCTCAGGTGGCCCAGGTAACTGCGCTCGTCACCGGTACGGTTTTCGTCATCGGCCACGTTCTGCTTGTGACTCTCTTGGCGCTCGGCGCATTGGACAGCAACATGGAGTGAGTGTCTTCCACCTGCTTTCGCTGACTGTTCTCGCGGGTCTCAATGCCGATCAAGTTTCGTTGCCGCCATTGTCAACAATTCCTTGGGATCTCTGACTCCCGAGCGGGTGAGATTACGAACTGTCCGCAATGCGGCAAAGCCATTCGCGTGCCGGCACTCGATGGAATGGTCGCCCCGATTCCCGAACCGAAACTGAACCTGAAGGACGAACAACTTGCGGACGCGCTCAGTGAACTTGCTCGATTGGAATCCGATTCCGAGGAGAATCTGACAAAGTCTCAACCGATTGCACTGCCAGAATTGCAATCCAACGAGTCGCGGGTCTCGACACCTCCCGCTCGGGAAGTGACTGCTCCCGTCACCGTCCTGGCCAAACCGGTCGCGGAATCAGCGAGAAAAGCCACTCTACATCCCACTTCGCACACGACTCCAATCGAGGAAGACTCGCACGAGGTCCTGAGTTCCCTGGCGGACTTGGCTGGGCGTTCTACATCATCGACTTCATCTCGGATCGAGCAAAACAACCAGTGGAAGCTGCTTGTTCCCGTGCTCGGATTTCTGTTGCTACTTACGATTGCGGTGATGATGCGAAGCGGTTTTGGGCCAGACGCTTCTTCGATTCCTGTAACCGATGATTCACAAGACACACGCGAATCCGAACCAGAAGATCAACAACCGGCAAACCTTCCGAATGATGTGAGTGTGCCTGCAATCACAGGCCGAGTCACTTACATCAGCGATGCAGGTGATAGTCGTCCCGACAGTGGAGCAATTGCTATCCTGCTCCCGTTTCCACGCAAGGGGCAATTCAAACTCGACGAAGCGGGTTTTCTCTCCGGTGCTGCACAGATTGATGCCGACGCCGCAACCGCTGCTCTGCAGGCTCTTGGGGGAGACGCCTCGATCGCCGATCAGGATGGCAAATTCGAGTTACACGTGACTACTGCTGGCGACTACCGGATGCTTGTTATCTCGCACCATCAGAAGACCAATACAAGGTCAGCTCTCGGGACGAAAGTGCAGGAGACTCTGTCAGGTTACTTCCTCCGCCCTGCAACTTTACTCGGACAACTGTCCTATCACTTTGACGACTTTCACTATCGTGGCCAGGGCACATCGCTACGTGACGTCAACTTCGCTCAAAACTGATCACCGGTATCTCACTTGTGATTCGGTTTCAGGTCATTCTGTCAGCGTATTTTTGTCGCGTTTCACCTGGGGAATTGCTAAGATGAGTGGTGCACCTCTCCCTCTCTCTGAGACAGAACCATGACAAAACAACCGACGATCGCTCGCGATATCATGGCGACCAAACTCATCACACTCACGCCGGACATGGATGTGTTCGATGCCATCGACCGTTTGTTGAAGCATCATATTTCCGGCGCTCCCGTCGTTGATGAGCATGGTGATTTCGTCGGTGTGTTTTCCGAGCAATGTTCGATCAGCCTGCTCGTCGCAGCTGCGTATGACAACGCGCCGACGAACCGTATCGACCCGTTCGTTGATCGAGATGTTGCAACAATTGAGCCGGAAACCGATCTGTTGACGATTGCTGAGCGATTCATCAACACACATCAGCGCCGATTGCCTGTGTTGGATAACGGACGCCTGGTTGGTCAGATCAGTCGCCGGGATGTGCTCAAGGCGGCCCGCGCTCTGCTGCAACTCGCCCCGGTTCAGGAGTCGTCGACGCTCTACCTCAGTGGGGTGATCGACCGAAAGGATGCTCCGTTCGGTTGACTCGCGGCCAATGTCGGTAAGGATAGGACAGTGAATCACAAACATTGTCCCCTGCAGCCTGACCGATGCCTCGCTCCCGACCTGAGACACACTCCACCACCATCCTCACCGTGCGTCACAACGGTTCAGTCGCCATCGGTGGCGACGGTCAGGTGACGTACAATTCGACGATTCTCAAGGGAGATACCCGCAAAATTCGTAAGATTCTTGACGGGAAAGTTGTCGTTGGTTTCGCAGGGTCGACAGCGGATGCGTTTGCCCTGCTGGAGCGTTTTGAAGCCAAAGCCAAGGATTATCCCGGCAACCTCCCGCGTGCAGCGACCGAACTGGCTCGCGACTGGCGGACTGACCGCGCCTTGCGTCGTCTCGAAGCGATGCTGATCGTCGTGAATGAAGAGCACAGCCTGCTCATCACCGGACAGGGAGATGTTGTGCAGACGGAAGACGGCATTTTGGGGATCGGCTCTGGCGGCAACTACGCGCTTTCTGCGGCACGTGCACTGGTCCGACATACGGAACTCACCG
>JAGQQG010000187.1 GCA_020426325.1 Planctomycetaceae bacterium
ATCGCTTCCTTGCCATGCCAGAGATGTAACGTGAACATCAAATCACCTCAACACCACTTTTCAAACGCGTTCTAAGATCTTCAACGATGTACAAGGCTCCGTGCATCCGTCGCCAGTGGCCCGGGTAGGTGCAGACATAGGGATAAACTCCCGGCTCAGCAGGAGCCTGGAACGTCAGGGCCTGACTTTGCCCCGGTTCGAGCAGTCGGCTGGCGAGTAGGACTTTGTCCGATCGAGGAACATAGTGCCGGTCTTTCGCATCCGGATCGCGGCCGGTCTCTTCAGCAAGTTCACCGATTTCTTCCAGCGTTCCGGGCGCGATGATCGCAAAGTTGTGAGGCATGTGATCCGTGTTCGAGAACCGAAATTCGACCGGCTGTCCGGCTCGGACGGCAATCTGCTCCTTGTCAAAGATCATCCGAGAAGTGACCGTGCCGATGGCAATGACTCGCACGTCGAGATTCTCCAGTCGCTGAAGGACATCGTTTGCTTGCTCCTCGGGAAGTCGTTCAGCGAGAGAACGGGCAAAGGCGAGTGCATCGGTGGCCGGAGCGGCCGTTCGCAGCTCGGCTGTGATCGAAGTCAGGTACCCGACGAGGTTATCAATCAGCGGACGGACCTCTGCGTCATCCCAGCTGGCTTGAGGGATGAGCCGGAGGGCTGACACAGCTGCAGCACGATGACGGTCCGCCTTCACCAGCGAGGCGAGGTCGCTGAACTTCTCTGTCTCATGACCAGGGATCTGTGCGAGTGTGTGAATGGCGATGTCGTGAAGCGTCTCGCCGGCGTCCGTCGTGAGCCTGTCGGTGTCAATGGGCCGCTTGCTGAAGTTGGGACCGCTCCAGTTGACGCTTAGTCCGTCGCCCCCTCCGTTGTCGAAGTACGTCACCACGAGTGAGTGCGGACCTGCAGTAAGGCGACGTACGACGCCCTCTTTCTCGACCATGCCGTGCAAGCCGTCGTTGTCCACCACGAGTTCCTGATCGAGATAGAGCCGCGAACCGTCGTCCGATGCTGTGAAGAACCGATACTCGCCGGTCTCAGGAGCGTGAAGGGTGCCGGTAAAGCGGAGAGCGAACCGATCGTCCTCGCTTCGCTGGGGGACGTTCATCGTGATCTCCGGCACGACCCCGCTCGCCTGCGGATTCAGCCGTGCCAGCGTCTCGATCGCCACGTCGGAGGGACTGGGATGGAAGTAATCAACGTGAATGCCCGGCTGCTGCAGTCCCCCGGCTTGTTCGGCTTCGAGGTTCGGCGGCAACTCGAACATCAACGTGCGGACACTCTCGTAGAGTTGTGCGCGGACATCCGGGTCAGCGATCGCAGGAATGGCGGACAACCAGTCGCGCAGGCTGTCCTTGCTCTTCGACGCAGCGAAGTATGCGTTCTGGCCCGAGCCGTCAGCCGTCATCCAGGCTCGATAGGCCAATTGCCGTACCTCCGGTGTCTGCCCCTGTGAGGCGAGCGACTCGATGCGGGACTGAACTTGTTTGAGGTCCTGACCGGACTGCTCACTCAGCAGTTGACCGAGGCCGACAAGCGCATCGGCGTTTCCTGCCTGATCCCGCTGCCCGATCAGTTCCACGAGGAGATCAACCGGCGATGAATTTCGCGATTTCGACATCCCCTCCAGCGCGACTCGCAAGGCGTCGACGGGGATCGACGGCCGACTGAGAATGGAGGCATAAATCTCGTCAGACTCACCGAGTGCTTTCCGAAGTTCCAGAAGCGTTTCCACACTTCCGTGCTGAAGCACATACTCCTTCACTCCGCTGGCGAGCGGTTTGCCCTTGGCGAGTGTCTGTTTGATGATGTCATCGACATCGATCTGACCTTCTGCATAATTCAGAACCGTGTCCAATTCCGGATCTCGCGGTCGGGCAGCCACGTCAGACCAGATTGCCGCTGCACTCGCATCGGAGAATGAGAGCGAAGCTTTGACGGCCTCCGTTCGCACAAGAGCCGAATCATCTTGTGAAGCCCGTGTGAGCAGGGGGAGCGAGATTGAATCGTCAACCAGTGTGCCCCAGTGGCCGAGTGTCCGGATGCAGGCAGCACGCACGCGCGGCTCTTCAGCCTCAAACACCGTTTGGACCAATTCTCCATTCGGGACGCGCTGCTCCTCGTGGACCCACAGGCATTCAAGCAGGGCCTGTGCATCGATGGGATCATTGACATCCCTTTTTGCGCCCCAGGCGTTGACGTCGCGGAGGACTTCAGCAGACGGACGTCCGGAGAGTTCAATGCGGGCTCGATAGCGGGTGCTGTTCTCGGCAGTCAGGAAGGAGTCGCAGACCTCTGCAACTGATTTCCCGCGCATCTTGGGAGGCGTCAACAAATCTCGCCCTTTAGCTGTCACTCGATAGATGCGTCCATGTTCATGGTCGCGATTCGGGTCGCGCATGTTGTGCTGCATGTGGCCAATCAGCACATTATGCCAATCGGAAATGTACAGTGCTCCGTCTCCTCCGACCTCGATGTCACTGGGCCGGAAGTTCTGATCGGACGAGAGTACAATCGGATCGATCTCGTGCGCAGTGATGTCGGCCCCGTTGTACCGGACCTCATGTTGAAGTACGCCGAGCACGCCAATGGTGTTGCAGATCAGAAAGTTTCCCTGATGCTCGGGCGGGAAATGACTGCTCGACAGCAGACCGGTCGCGGCGACCGGACGGACTCGCTTCGTGTACCACTGCTTGTTCCCCACACCTTTGCCGATATTGACATAGCTGCCGGTGCCGCTCGTTCCGTCTCCTGCAAACTGATAGCCCCATTGGTCGATCACATCACCATGCGGATTGGGACCGATGGGGAAGTGGAACTCAACCTCAAAGGTTCGCGGGTTAAAACGGTGTACACCGGACGCTCCCGAGCGATAAGTCTTGGTCGGCGTCTCGAAATTCGCCACGTTGAAGATACCGCGAGACCAGTACAGCCAACCGTCCGGTCCGATCAGCATCGCGTTGGCAGAGTGATGCGTGTCGGCTGACGAGACCCCTTGAAGCATGCGAATTTTGACATCCGCCTGGTCGTCGCCATCGGTGTCTTTGAGGAACCAGATTTCCGGCGGGGCCGCGACCAGCACGCCTCCGCCCCAGAACTCGAAGCCTGTGATACTGTTCAATTCGTCTGCGAAGACGATGCACTCATCCGCCTCACTGTTCCTGTCCTCGTCCGGCAGGATGAGCAGAGCGTCTCTCCGCGGCTGCGTGGGATTCCAGTGAGGATATGACGGCCAAACGGAGACCCACAAACGGCTGTCGGTATCCACTGCCATCTGTACCGGGTTGACGAGACGCGGGAACCGCTCTTCCGACGCAAACAGATTTACCTGCATCGCCTCGTGAACATCCATCTTCTCGATGGCCTCCTCGCCGCCGAGATAGGCAAACTTCTCGCCCGCCAGCGGTCCGGGTTTGTTGGTTTTGACGACCAACTCACCCGGAAGATTATCGTCTTTCACTTCAAGATCTCCGCCCCGAGCGATCGCCCAGATACGTTGGTCCCGGTTGGCCGTCTTGACATCGAAGATCTCCATCTCTCGCATCATGACGTCAGCGTTCGACTGGCCAAACCATTCCAGCTTCGACCGTCCGCCATAAACGTTGTAGCCGTCAACGACACGGTAACGACTGAACCAGTGATCGTTCTTGTCCAGAATGGCTTCTCGCAGACGCTCCAACTCTGCCTGAGACTTTTCGATGCTCGGATCGTCAAACAGATCAGCGATAATCTGTTGAGCGACGAGGCGGTTGCCTTCAGGCTGCAGATGAATGCCATTCATCGTCAAGGGCTCCCGCGAGCGACCGTACAGGCTTGATGTGGGAGTGAAGAGCTCGACGAACGGAATCGCATGATCCGCACTGACGGTCCGCATGACCTCCGTATAGGCTTGCAACTTTCGGTTATTCTCAGATCCGTCCGGCAGGTACGGACTGTTGAGGTCCTCATGAGCAATGGGAGAGAAGATGACCAGCCGAGGGGGTGACTGACCGTTGTACTCTGCACCCCGCATGTGCTCGATCATCTCGATGAGGTTCTGACGGAACGTGTCCAGTTCCGCTTCACCACGCAAGGCTTCGTTGTAACCGAAGAAGCAGAACACGACGTCTGCTTTCACTTTGGTCAACCATTCATCCGGACTCCCGAAGTTGTCGGAACGGTTGCGAGTGACCACCTCGTCACCGGGAAACCCCAGGTTGCGAAACGTCAGTTCCAACTCAGGATGCAAAGCCTGAATGTAGGTCTCCAGCCAGCCATCGTGCTGCATCCGGTCCGCGAGCGTATTGCCGATGTAAGCGACATGATCACCCTGATTGAGTGTCAGAAGCGGCTCCTCCGCAGCAACAAACGAAGCATGGAGAACGAGAGCGAAGACCCAAACGCGGCGTCGGCAGGTCAAAAACATGCGGAGACTTTCTTGCAGAAAAACTTCAAAATGATCAGGAAGAATCGACGAACGTGAGGTTTGCCAGTTCTTGCTTGTGGCGCAACCAGTCTGAGTTCAGATGAGTTGATCGAAGGCGAACCTCTGGAAATCAAACCTCTTCAGACGTTGCAAAGCCAGTAGGCCCATATCGTGACGAATCGCCCGAGGAACATCCATTCCAGCGATTTGTCAGGATCGAGATTGTGTGGAGAGTCGCTTGAGCTTGGCTCAAACGCTTCCAGATGGTCCAGCATGCAGGCAGCCAGACACGGTCGCGAGTGCCCGTGATGTTTGATTTCGACCGTGGAGAGGCAATTGCAGTGTGGAGGTGAAATGTTCATCCGGATGCTGGACGAGTGATTGCGTCGCCTCGTTTAAGAACGCCTCGTGCATGGAGTAGGTCTTGTAAGAATCGATATTTTTCGCTGGGATGATCGGCTCAATCGCACTGCGACTCTCAAGCCGCTCTCAGGAACGTCGCTGTCAGTATTCGCGGCGTTGTCTTGAGGAGGGGATGCCCATCGCTTTGCGGTATTTGGTGACGGTACGACGGGCGAGTTGAAACCCGTGCTTGGCGAGTTCTTCGACCAGAGCATCGTCGCTGAGCGGGCTGTCCTTGTCCTCTCCATCCACGATCTCTTTCAGCTTGAGACGGATGTTTTCCCAAGCGACTTCTTCGCCGTCCGACGTCACAGTCCCGCCACCGAAGAACCGCTTGAGTGCGAACACGCCGCGCGGCGTGGAGATGTACTTGTCGTCCACTGCACGAGAGACAGTCGTGACATGCACGCCGACGACGTCGGCAATTTGCTGCATCTTCAAAGGAATGATGTGCTCGGGCCCGTTCTCCAGGAAGTCGGTCTGGAAGTCCACGATCGCCTGTGCGACGCGACGCAGCGTGCTGTATCGCTGTTCAATGGCGTCCATCAACCACTTGGCCGATTCGACCTTGCGTTTGATGTACTCCTTGGTTTTGGGGTCCGGATTCTGCTGCAGCATCTTGAGGTACGAGTGGCTGATCCGCAGGCGGGGGACATACTCTTCTTCCAGTTCGACGACCCATTTGCCTTCAGCATCTCGTTCGACCCGGACGTCCGGCGTGATGCGTTGAACCGGCTCACTCTCGAACCGGCTGCCGGGGAACGGATCGAGCGTCTTGATTTCTTCAAGTGCTTCCTTGATGACATCGATGCTGTATCCGGTCTTGCGCTGAATGACCGGGAGGCGATTCTGGGCGAGATCTTCGAGATGTGCTGAGATGAGAGTGATCAGCACGTCCCGGTATGGCATCACCGGCCGGATTTGGAGGAGCAAGCACTCCTTCAAGTCCCGGGCTCCGACTCCCGGAGGGTCCAGTTGTTGAACCATCCTGAGAGCTTTCTCTGCATCCTCCAGTGAAATGTTCGCGTCAAACACCTGCACCATCTCTGGGAGTGAACTTTGCAGTCGGCCGTTGTGATCGAGGCTGTAGATCAGGTATTCACCAAAGTCGCGGATCTTCTTCTCGCAGTCGAAATAGTGGAACTGTTCGAGTAGATAATCCTGGAGCGTCTGCGGACGGCTCTCTGCATTCGCCATCACATCGTGAGCACGATCCGCATCGTCGCTCATCTGGTTCGAAGACACTTTGGACCCGGAGGTGTAGTTGTCATCAGGCCAGTCCTGGGAGATCTCGACCAGCCGCTCGAAGTCGGAGGCCCCGTTGTCATCGCCCGCGTCGAGTTCACGGCGTTCGACTTCAACTTTGGGGGAGTCATCCGTGAGTCGACCCTCATCAGCCTCCATGGCTGAAGAATCAGAGTCGGCAGCGCTGTTCTCCAGAAACTCGTTCTCTGACAACTCCTGATCGATGCGGTCCTGCAAATCCAGATAGGGCATCTGCAGGATTTCCATGGACTGAATCATCCGCGGCGCCAGCTTCATTTGCTGGCTCATCTTCATCTGCTGCGAGATATTCATGTGCATGGCGGAATCGACTCTCGCAAAACTTCTTCAGTCGGATGGATAATCTGAGTGTTACTGATTCAAAAGGCAGATTGGTGGAGGTCAAAACTTTTGCCGCCCACGCAAGGCGTCGGCGAGCATTTCCTTGTTAGCAAACTCTAACACACTCCCCGTGGCGATGCCGCGGGCGAGACGGGTGATGTTGACGTCACAATCGGCCAGCACATTCGAGATGAACAGGGCCGTCCCATCCCCTTCGAGTGTTGGATTGGTTGCCATGATGATTTCCTTGACTCCGTCTCGTTTGACCCGCCTGACGAGGGCGTCAATGGTTAGCTTTTCCGGGCCGATCCCGTCCAGAGGAGAAATCCGCCCGCCGAGCACGTGATAGGTGCCCCCAAATGCCGAAGCCTGCTCCAAAACTGAGACGTCTTTGGGAGTCTCGACGATGCACACTGTCGCGCGATCGCGTCGCGGATCGCGGCAGATTTCACATTCCTCCTGGTCAGTGAGATTGAAACAGATCTTGCACTGATG
>JAGQQG010000188.1 GCA_020426325.1 Planctomycetaceae bacterium
CGACGGAGCCATGAATGGCGACCTATTTCTGGCATACGTCCAGCAACAACTGGTCCCCACACTGCGTGCTGGCGACATCGTTGTGATGGACAACTTGAGTAGCCACAAGCGAGAGGGTGTCAAAGACGCCATCGAAGCGGCTGGAGCGAACGTGATGGACCTGCCGCCCTACAGCCCCGACCTGAACCCCATCGAGTTGGCCTTCTCGAAACTGAAAACGCTCCTGCGAAAATCCGCCGCACGAACCGTCGAGTCACTCTGGAACCAAATCGGCCAAATCGTCGACCAGTTCTCTCCCCAGGAATGCCGGAACTACTTCAAACACTGCGGCTATACTGCACACTGACTTTGGAAATGCTCTAGTTCGAGAGAGCGGCGCGACTCACGGGCCATCATGCCGACGAGGATCAGGACGGGGATGGCCGCCTGCACAGGTTGTTGCCAGCCAAACAGATTCACATAGTTTCCGATCCAGGGCAAACACAATCCAAAGTGGATTGAGCCATGCATCTCGGCTGTAGGCTCGAAGTGGATGCCGCTCACGAGATGGAGAGCCATCAGCATCACAGGGACACAAGCGAGCATCACACGTTTCCAGTGGAGTCCCGCTCGCCTGGCCACACGGCAAATGGCCCATGTGCACAGAATCGACGGGACAACCGTTACGCTGACCTGAGTCACAATCATTACGAATGCTTTTGCGAAATCATGTCCCTTTAACAGTGGTTGTATTTCAAATGTTGCAGTTACGACCGACACGAATAACCAAGCGACGTAAGTGATAATTGTGAATGGCAACGACAGGATTCCAAACACAAACCAGGGATGACGTCCAGCAAAAGTTCGCGCTTGATAGGTGTGGGTGATTTCATCTGCGAGAGCAGAAAATTCACCCAACGACGCATCGTCGGATTCATCGTTTTCACTGAGATCCTCCGCATGCTCGCGAAGTTCGGTTGTGACGCGGTGGACATATCGGGGCGGAATCCCACGACGGATGAGTGTCCCGCGCAGATCCTCAAGCGATTGCAGGTTGACGCTGCTCATTGTTGCCTCCATGCAAAACGAGAGTGACAGCCTCAGCGACCCGCATCCATTGTGCGGCAGCCTCGGCCAGTTTGCCTTTTCCTTTGCGGGTCACGCGATAGACGACGCGCTCCCGTCCTCCTACCTGTTGCCGCTTCGCCGTGAGCGTGCCTTCGCTCTCCAGTCGATGCAGCAACGGATAAATGCATCCTTCGCCAAACTCCAGCCGCTCGCCCGTTGACCGGACGATCTCCTGCACCAGTTCATACCCGTACATGGGCCGTTGCTCCAGCAATCGCAGGACCAACAACTCCGGCACCCCGTTGAGGTAATCCGGGTTCGTTCTCCGCTTTGCCATCGTCTGCCCTCCATGCCTCAGAGTTACAGGTATTTGATCGGCGGAGTGATACCTCAAACTTTAAGGTGAGTCAACAGGGATTTGCAGTGAAGGAATCCCGGTCGACGACTCGCGATTCGTTCCTGAGTGAGCATATCATCGGCCTTTCCCAGAGAAGTCGCAGCGTGTGAGCTATCCATGAATCTGGTCGATGTCACGGTCTACTACCTGGAGATGCTCGCTCCGACTGGCAGGGTTGTTCCGCCGCCATGCGAAGGGCTTGCCGTCGAGCGGGTCGCGTTTCCAGCGGTGACGTACTATCGCAAGCTATATGATGCCGTTGGCAGGGACTATCACTGGCTCAGTCGGCGGAAGTTGTCTGACGAACAGTTGGCAGAGATTCTGAATGATCCGCTGAGCGAGGTGCTGGTCCTCAAGGTCGATGGAGCAGACGCGGGCTTTGCTGAACTTGATGCCCGGCAGCCGCAGGATGTCGAACTGGTCCAGTTCGGGTTGATGCCCGATTTCATGGGACAAGGCCTGGGTCGCTGGTTCCTCCAACAGACGATCGACCACGTGTGGAGCAAACGGCCCGATCGCTTCTGGCTCCACACCTGCACCCTGGACCACTCCGCTGCCCTGCCGATGTACGAACAGGCCGGCTTTTTGCGCTACAAGGAGGAACAGATTCGTAGAGAACTATGAGCAGATCCCAAACACCGGCCAACTCCCTGACGGTCGCGGCTCTGATCTTTTCGCCGCCGCAGCTATTGGAATGTAGCCCGACGAGGTGCCGTCAGCTGGCTTTCTTAAGCTCTGCTGAGGCCTGTTGTTGCAGGCGGCGTTTGCGGGTGACGCTGCGGGGTTCGGACTTCCAGCGGCGGTGGACCCAGAAATATTGCTCGGGGGCACGGCGGACGGCTCGTTCCAGGGCTGATGTGAAGCGTTGCGTGATCTCGCGGATCGGGTCGTCCGCATCAATGGTGAGCGGGTCGATGACTTCCTCGCAACCCAGCTCGAATCGTGACCAGCGGGAGTTGATGAAGTCGTCCGGGAGACGGATGCCGTAGCCGACCAGCAGAATGGCGTTGTACTGCAGGGCCATCAGGGCGATGGACTTGAAAGTCGAAGCCGGCTGCCCGAAGAAGTCGACGAACATCCCCTTCCCGCCTGCGTCCTGATCGCACAGCAGTCCAAGGTTGCCCCCCGCTTCCATCAGGGCAACCATCTCCGGAGCGGCCCCGTGTTTGTCGATCAGCAGATGGCCGGTCGCCTGCCGCGATTTCACGAACCAGTCATTGATGAGTGGATTGTCGATCGATCGGCCCACAATCCCCATCGGCAGTCCGAACAGACCAAACGTGGCGGTCGAGACTTCCCAGTTGCCAAAATGTCCGCCGAGCACAATCACCGGTCGTCCTGAGCAATAGGATTCGAGCACCCGCTTGCGGTTGCGAAAGACGACGATCTCTCGACAGTTGGTCAGGGTCATCACCCGGGGCAACTGGACGGTCTCTGCGATGAGGCGAAAGAGATGAACCCACATGCGGCGGATCATCTCGTGGATGTCGTCAGGGTTGAGGGTTGCGGGCTGAGGGTGGAGGGACCTCTCACTTTCAGATTTCAGATTCGAGATTTGAGATTGCGGGCCAATGACATCTCGGTCTTCGAGCGTCGTGTCCTTCACAGGGGATGCAAAGGCTCGTGAGATGTTATCGTAGGCGATCTGATAGCGCGTGAGCTTTTTGGGCAGGACGTTAACGAACAGCCAGCCGAGCGTATCTGCGATGCGTGCGGTCTGCCGAGCGGAGAGCATCTGCAGCATGCTCGTCACGCAGCGGAAGCCGACATATTCCAACCAGATTCGCAGCGGTTTGACGGACATCCTTGCATCCCTGACTGATGACCTCAGTGCGGCAGTGTCCTCCGTGTGGAGAGGCCGGTCAAGACCGACCTGTGCAGGCAGCAAGTCGTGTCAGCTGAATAACGAAACTGGCAGCTGGCCCGGCAAACGCCGCGTCCATCCGAGGATCTCTATCCGCCGAAGACCCAGCGGTAGGTGATGTATGTCGAGAGCGCCATCACGAAGACCGTGTAGGCAAAAAAAAGACTCAGCATCCGCGTGATGGCGACGCCTGCCTCAACGTCATCGGCGCTGAAGGACTTGATCTCGTCCCGGTCGAAGGGTTCATCTACTTGGGTCGTGGAGCTCAGAGTCTCAGACATGTGCGAATCAGCTGGGTGTGATGTTGGAGAATCGAAACACTTCACCGGGATTGTGACTTTTCGCAACACACGTGTCGAGGCATAACGGCGGTTTCTCGCTGTCTTTCAGGACGTTTCGGCAGATTCGACGGAATCGCATGATGCGAAATTGCGACCTTTCGCGCTGATTGCCACTGTCGATGAGTTGGAACAGGCCGGCTTCAATCTCACGGTGAATCCTGCCTCCTTTGACGGATGCAGCCCGATGTGATCCTAGGGTTTGACGGGGATCGTCACCGGGGACTCATTGACTGGTGGTGTTCCCCATGACTTCCGTGATGTGCAACTGAGATGCGGACCGAAGAAGTGGCCACGGCGACTGAGACAATCTGTTCACGTCGGATCGCGAATTATGTGATCGCTTGCGTGATGCAACTGATGATCACGAGCGATGTCGATGCTGAGCTGATCACTGCATGGAAACAGGTTGATGGCGACACAATCGTTGGATCGGTTGGGGGTGTCGATCTGACCATCGACAGTTCGGCTGACGTCTTTGCGAATGGAGCCTACGACGCGATCGATTACGGCCTGAAGTTTGATAACGGGAAGTTCGAGTCCGTGGCCGTCTCACAAGCGGCCGAACTGACGCTCACGATCCCGTCGAACTACCGGTTTACGCGCGTGGCGGTTGTGGGCATCCAGGGGACCGGATCAAATCCCACCATCAGCACGGAGGGGGAGTGGGTTCTGGAACAGGTGGTCGGAGGGCCGCCGATCACGAGCGTGTCCGGAACCGACATCGACTACATCAGCCCGTTTGTCGCCTCGGTGCTGAAGCTGGACAACGGCAGCTCAATGTTGGTCATCAAGTTCAGTGACCAGATGGAAGACGATCCGTTTGGCTTTGACATCGATGTAGCCCAGGTTCCTGAACCTGCAGGGTTGCCGGTCGTGGCATTTGTCTGTCTGCTGACCTGCGCAGGTTGGCAGCGGAGGCGCTCATCGAAAACTGACAAACCATCTGAGCAGTCAGCTTGAAACTACTTGCGTTTCTCGATGGCACGCTTGAGAGCGGTTCCCATATCGGCAGGGCTCTCGGCGACTTCGACTCCGGCCGCTTCGAGGGCTTCGACCTTTTCAGCAGCGGTCCCCTTCCCGCCAGAGATGATGGCACCTGCGTGCCCCATGCGTTTGCCGGGAGGGGCCGTCTTGCCGGCGATGAAGGCTGCGACCGGTTTCGTGATGTGGGCCTTCACATGCTCAGCCGCCTTGATCTCCGCATCGCCGCCAATCTCGCCGATCATCAGGATCGCCTCGGTCCCGGGGTCCTGCTCGAACAGGTCCAGCAGTTCGATGAACTTCGTGCCGATGATCGGATCACCGCCGATACCGATGGCGGTCGACTGGCCGAGTCCGACGTTCCCCAACTGCCACGCGGCTTCGTACGTCAGCGTACCGCTCTTGCTGATGAGACCGACCGTGCCGGGGGAGTGAATGTAACCGGGCATGATGCCGATCTTGGCGACTCCCGGCGTGATCACTCCCGGACAGTTCGGGCCGATGAGCCGTGAGTTGGGGTAGTCCTCCAGAAACTCAGCAGCCTTCGCCATGTCGAGCACCGGCACCCCCTCGGTGATGGCGACAATGAGTTCGATCCCCGCATCGGCGGACTCCATGATGGCATCTGCAGCAAAAGGTGGCGGCACGAAGATCAGCGACGTATTTGCTCCGGTCTTCTCGATGGCTTCCGCGACCGAGTCAAACACGGGGAACCCGTCGACAGTCTCCCCCCCCTTCCCCGGCGTCACCCCGCCAACGATGACGTCCTCACTGCGGCCACACTCATCGCGGGCATACTCCCGACACTTCTGCGAGTGAAACAGGCCGGTCTTGCCAGTGATGCCCTGAGTGATGATCTTGGTGTGCTTGTCGACGAGGATGGACATGGTGATTCGTACTTGGATTTCCTGGAAAACTGGATTTAACTGCGATTTGCCAGTGATTCAATGAGTGGAAGGACGTGTTTCCAAAGTGTGCATCTGACTGTAGTCGTGTCATAAACCATATTCTCGACAGCGACGACCATTGGCATCGGAAGTTCTTGATCTGGCTCCAATTCAGGAAGCGTGAAGATTCGCCAAAGATTTGAGCCACTCATGCCACCCAAGGACACTGGTGTTTTTACGAGGTCACCGTCCTTAACGACCATTCCGTCACTTCCATATTCAACTAGGACATGTGCACTCTGGTTAAATGAGCGTGCGGCGATTTCTTTCCTCAATGGTTTCGTCCAAAAACCAAATTTAGGAACGTGGAGTTCCGTAAAGTCACTATTGGGAAATGCTCGCTCTGCAATGTGCCCGAAGAGTAGATAATTTGCTTCTTCCAGCGTATCCATCTGTGCCACCATGTCAGACCTGATGTACTTTGCGTCGACAAGTTGCATAGAGACTTGGGGAGGCAGGAGGACAACACCGATGTCTAATTCATCATTGACTTCGGTGTTTTCTGGAAAGCAAGGAAGTGGCTTTGGACGTGCGGGATCTCCCATTGCAATTCGAATGTGTTTGTCCTCAGCATTAAAGTCTCGAAGGACGTGTGCTGCCGTCACTAGGTATCTCTTACCTTTATCGGTGAAAAGAGATCCGGTCGCAATTTCTGAGATTGGCTCCGAATTGACAACAAAAATGCTCCCAACCTTGGAGGCGGAATTGTTGTTGGCGGCGAAAATCGGGACGATTGTCGATTGCAGAAAGTGGCGACAACGTTGTTCAAACAATTGCTTGAACAACTCTTCGTGTGGGTCAGGGGCTCGAATCGGTAGTGGTAGTTCAGCGGGCATTTGCAAATCATGCACTCAGTGTGGCGACGACTTTCTGGGCGGCGTCGGTCAGGTCGGTGGCGGTGATGATGGCCTTGCCGCTGGCGGTCAGCATTTCTCGGGCCTTTTCGACGTTGGTCCCTTCGAGGCGGACGACGAGCGGGACCGTGATCCCGATCTTGTCGTAAGCGGTGAGCAGCGCTTCGACGATGGTGTCACACTTCATGATGCCGCCGAAAATGTTGACCAGGATCGCTTTCACGTTCTCGTCCGCGAGGATGATGCGGAAAGCTTCGGTGACCTGATCGACGTTCGCTCCGCCGCCCACGTCGAGGAAGTTGGCCGGTTCTCCGCCGTGCAGTTTGATGAGGTCCATCGTGCTCATCGCGAGCCCTGCCCCGTTGACGAGGCA
>JAGQQG010000189.1 GCA_020426325.1 Planctomycetaceae bacterium
CGAGAGGGATCGGCGGTGGTCCACCGGTGCGAATGGCGTCGAGAAACGCCTTGACGCCGTTCGCGTGACCTTTGTCCTGTCGCCAGAGGTTCATCTTGCTGAGACTGGGCCAGCCGTAGCCTCGGAGCTTGCGGAAGTTGTCGAGTTGCATCACTCGTCCGCCGCAGAAGACTTCGAGGCGTTCCTTGGGGACCGCTTTGTGACCGTTGGCGAGGTAATGCACGGTGCCGATCGAGCCGTCTGCGAATGCCAGCGTGAAGGTCATGCGGTCATCGTGAATGTCGTCGGGTGCGGTGCGACCGAACATGGTCGCCTGCACCTGAGTGATCGGGTGTCCGCAGAGGAAACGGAGCAGATCGACGAAGTGACACCCCTCACCGATGATGCGTCCGCCGCCGGCGATCGGGTCGTGCACCCAATGGTCAGCGGGGATCATGCCCGCGTTGACCGTCATCACGAATGCCTTAGCCTCCTTCGAACCGGCAAGCACGTTTTGCATGCTCTGGATGTGAGGAGCGAAACGGCGGTTGAATCCGACCGTCAAGGTGTGCGAGCTTTTCTCAGCGGAAGCGAGGACCGCGTCGAGTTGTTCGGTATTGAGTGCCAGGGGTTTTTCGACGAACACGTGCTTGCCCGTATCGAGTGCCCGGCAGACGAGGTCAGCGTGGGAGTCGTGGCGTGTGGCGATCACGATTGCGTCGATGTTGGGATTCGTGAACGGCGCGTCGGTGTCGCTGGTGACTTCATCGAACTTGAATTTGCGGTCCGCGATTGTGCCGGTCAAACCGCCACGCGAGGCGACCATGGCAAGGTGAGCGCCGTGCTGTTGAAAGGCGGGAATCAAAACTGACGTCGCAAAGCTGCCGGCACCGAGGAAGGCAACGCGAACTGTCTCGGTAGGACGGACTTCCAAGTCCGTCCGTGGTTGTGAGCCATGCTGAACGGACTTGGAAGTCCGTCCTACGACCGTTTGCCGCAACACTTCATCGGATGTCTGTGCCGGTGTCCGGTATTGCAGCATCACGCCGAGTGACGGCGTGTCGCTGCTGATGAGGGCGTATGCGTCTGCGGCGTTGTCGAGGTCGAAGCGGTGGGTGATGAGTGGGTCAGCGGTGAGTTGGCCCGACTGCATCATGTCGAGGACCGCTTCGAAGTTCCGTTGCTCCGTCCAGCGAACGTAACCGACGGGATAGTCCTGTCCCTGCTGTTCATACGCTGGATCATAACGGCCCGGACCGTAGGAGCAGGAGACCTGAAAGCTCAGCTCCTTCTCATAGAAGTCAGCCCGCGAAAGGTTCAGCCCGGCGACACCGACCAGTACGAGGCGACCTCGTTTACGACACATGTGAGCGGCCTGTCGGACCGGTTCGTCACTCTGGGTCGCAGCGGTGATGATGACTCCATCGACACCACGACCTCGGGAGAAGGCCATCGCTGCAGGGATCGGATCGCCCTGTCCCAAATTGAATGTCTCGGCTCCGAACTCGGCTGCCTGAGCGAGTCGTTGTTCATTGAAATCGAGCCCCAACACGCGACAGCCGTGCGCTCGCAAGAGTTGGACCGTCAATAGACCGATGAGTCCGAGCCCCGAGACGACGAACGTTTCGCCGAGTGTGGGTTGTGCGAGACGGATGCCCTGGAGGCCGATCGCTGCGACGACGGTGAAGGTCGCCGACTCGTCGGAGACGTTGTCCGGGATGCGGGCACACAGGTTTTGCGGGACACAAACGACTTCTGCGTGATGTCCGTTCGAGAGCACTCGGTCGCCCACCTCGAAGCCGTCGACGCCGCTGCCGACTTCGAGGACCGTTCCCACGTTGCAGTACCCGAGGGGTATGGGTTGGTCGAGCTTGTTGCGGACCGCTTCGAGCGTGGGGAAGAGTCCGTCGGTTTTGACCTTGTCGAGGACCTGACGCACCTTGTCCGGTTGCTGGCGGGCTTTCTCGATCCAGCCGGCCTTGCCGAACTCAACGAGCATGCGTTCGGTGCCCGCCGAAATGAGCGTGGTGTGCGTGCGGATCAGCAGCTGTCCGCGTCCCGCCTGTGGGCAGGGGACATCACAGATGAGCGTTTCGCCATCCTTGACGGATTGCAGGATTTGGCGCATGAGGCAATGTGGGTCAACGGAACAATTCGCGGGAGGCGAAGTATAGAACGGCTGCCGGATGGGACAAAGGCCAATCGGAGGACAGACTCGTCCCTCTCCCCCAGCGGAGAGGGACGAATTTCGACCGATCTTGACAGTATTGGCCTGTTTCCCGAAAGTTCCTGCTGCTGTGGGCCCTGGGGGGCCGCGACATGGACTGTCCACACGGGTGACGCACGGATGGCGACGAATTTCTGGCCGTGGATCATTGGACTGGCGGCGGCGTATCCGCTGGCCTGGGAAGCGCTTCAGATCAATGGTCGCCCTGTCGATGTCGTCGCTTCTGACCTGCTGATCCTGTTGATTCTGCTGGTGCCGATGGGGGGGAGTCTGCGGATTCCGGCGGGGGTGAGTCTCAAGCGACTGGCCACCGTGCGGGTGGCGGCCGTGGTGTTCATGCTTTATGCGTTGGGACTTGCGTTCACGGTGTACGGCGGAACAGCCGACATGTCCCGAATCGTTTCAGCGAGCAAGCTGACCAAGCCGATCTTCTTTGTGCTGCTCGGGACTTACATTGCCCGGACCGTGCCTCCGCTGATTGCCCTGAAACGGGTCGGAACCGCCTTTGCCCTCATCGTGTTTGCGACAATCGGGAGTGCAGTGCTGAGCCCGGGATTTCCCAGAACGGCCTTCGGGGCCAACCTGTTCGGCACGCGGCTGTACGGTTATCCGAACAGTGCGATGTCGTTTTATGCAGTCATGCTGCCGCTGCTGATTGCCAGTGCAGACACGAAGTCTCGGGGCATGCGACGTTGGTTTTACTACGGGGCCATTGGATTCACTGCGTTGATTGTGGTCTCGTCACTCTCGCGGTCATCGACACTCGTGATGGTGTTCGGCGGGTTGACGTACCTGTTTATCACCGGACGCGGACATGTGCCGATCGTCTGTTCGTCCTTCGTGGCTGTCGGCGTTGTGGCGAGTGCCGGGCTACTCTTCAATCTCGACATTCAGAATGAAGCAGTCCTCCAACTCAAGGAGAATGTGGAGAAACGTTACTCGCAGACCGTCGGTGCTGAGGACCCGCTCTCCGGTCGGGCAGGCATCTGGGCAGACACGCTCGGACTCGCAGCTGATCGACCGATCTTTGGCTATGCATTCGAGTCGTACCATCATCATTCGACGTTTGACACGCCGCATCAGCAGTACCTGGAAATCCTGTACAAGACAGGAGGCCTCGGATTGGTGCTCTACTTCTGGCTGCTGTTCTCGGCGCTCGGCGGCGTGAGGCATCTCAGCCAGCATGTCGCTGTTCGCAGTGATGGCTGGTACTTCCTGAAGGCCTTGTTTGCCTCGTTTGCAGCGGCGATGGTCGGCAACCTGTCACAACCCAATCTGACCTATTCGATCACTGGCAACTGTTTATTCCTGATGGTCGGTCTGATGCTCAACCGGAACGGTGCGGCATCGCTCGTCGATCCGCCCTCCGTTCCCGCATCCGTCGGTTCCACACCACTTGGTTTGCCGCAACATTCATTTCCGGGCCGACTCACCACTCCGCAAGGGGCCTGACCATTACTTCAATCCATGGCGGAATCTCATGACTGCTCACCACGAGACACACCAACCGACGATCACACTCATCGCGAACCCGTACAGCGTGCATGTGTTGCGATGGCTGCAACTCTATGAGAAGGCCGGAATCACGGTGCGGATCGAGTCACCCGAGCGGAAACAGGACGGCGCTCCGGAAGGCGTGACGATCGAGCACTTGGCTCCCGGCTGGATCCCCGGCCCGTCATTTCTGCGCTACCGACGAGCAGGCAAAGCCGCGAGGCAGCGGACTCGGCAGCCGGGAGAGATCCTGCACGCGCATTGCACGTCGGGCAGTGGGTACACGGCCCTGCTCAGTGGGCATCCATACATCGTGACCACGTATGGCAGTGAAGTATTCGGCGCGCGTGAACGTGGCCGGCTTTACCATTGGATGATCAAACGCGTGCTGCGTCATGCTTCTCTCATCACAGCGACCACCCCCATGATGGTCCGCACGCTGGTCGAAGAGTTCAGCATCCCGGAAGAACGAATTCGCATGTTCAGTCTGGGATATGACTCTGCTCTCTTTTCACCGGTGGAAGACAAACAGCGACGAGAGCTGCGACGTCGGCTTGACCTGCCATCGACCGAACGTGTCTGGGTGATCAACCGACGGACGCTGTCGCTGTACCGCACGGTGGAAGTGGTTTCGGGATTCCTCGAATTCTGTCGTGACCATGCGGATGGGCAGCTGGTCGTGCTTTCCGGTGATGATGATCCTGTGTACAGCCAGCAGTTGCGAGAGGTGATCGCTGCATCGCATCACAAGTCGCGAGTGCATCTCGTGAGAGAGTTTCTTCCCGCCGAGGGGGTGGCTGAATGGCTTCGTGCGGCTGACTTTGCCATCTCGGTTCCCAGGACGGATCAGCTTTCGACGTCGATCCTCGAAGCGATGGCCTGCGGAGCGGTCCCCATTCTGTCGGACCTCGAAGCCTATCAGCCGCTGCATCACTGCGAAGCCATTCACCACGTGACGGACGGATCGACCGAGGGATTCGCCCGGATGTTTGACGAGACCTGGTCGACCTCGACGAAACAGCTGCAGCGGGACCGTCTACAGTGTGCAGACTTCGTGACCAGCCGCTTCTGCGAGACAAGCGTACTTGACCACATCCGCGAATTGTACGGACTGTGCAGGGAAGATGCGGCAGAGACACGTGAGGCCGCCTGAGTCTCCGCGAGTTGATCCCGGTCACGCCCCCCTCTCCCCTTGAGGGAGTGGGACAGCTTCTCGATCGCAGCGCCGAGAAGCAGGGGGAGAGGGACGTTCAACAAAACCGATCCGCAAAGACTATTGCAGCCGGTCGACAGGTCGTCACAATAGCAGCCATTCTGATTTACTCTCCAGTCCCAAACGGAATTCCCTATGTCGTCGCTGAAAGCTGCCATCGAAAACAAAACGGCCAACATTGGCGTGATCGGCCTCGGTTATGTCGGGCTCCCGTTGATCGATGCCTTTGTGAACGCCGGCTTTCGGGCGACCGGGTTCGACGTCGATCAGGCCAAGGTCGACTCACTGAATGCGGGCAAGAGTTACATCAAGCACATTTCGTCGGACGACGTCCAGGGCTGGACCGACAAGGGACTGTTCGAGGCGACCGGTGATCTGTCCCGCATGGCCGAGGTGGATGCCCTGCTGATCTGTGTTCCCACACCGCTCAACGACAGCCGCGATCCGGACCTCAAGTATGTTGAGAGCACTGCCGAAGCCATCGCCAAAACGCTGCGGCCCGGCCAACTCGTCGTGCTCGAAAGTACAACCTATCCGACCACAACGCGCGATGTCATGCTGCCCATCCTGGAGAAGAGCGGCCTCACGGCGGGTGAGGACTTCTTCGTGGCCTACAGCCCCGAGCGCGAGGATCCCGGCAATCAGCACTACTCTGCTTCGCGAATCCCTAAGGTCGTCGGTGGACTGGACCCGACCAGTCTTGAACTCGCAGCCGCACTCTATGGACACGCAGTCGTCGAGGTGATTCCCGTCTCCAGTTGCGAAGTGGCTGAGGCGTGTAAGATTCTGGAGAACACTTACCGGGCGGTGAATATCGCGTTGGTCAACGAACTCAAGATGCTCTACGACCGCATGGGCATCGACGTCTGGGAAGTGATCGACGCTGCCAAGACCAAGCCGTTCGGATTTCAGGCGTTCTATCCGGGTCCGGGTCTGGGGGGACACTGCATCCCGATCGACCCGTTCTATCTCACGTGGCTGGCCCGCAAGCAGGGGCTGACGACACGCTTCATCGAACTGGCAGGTGAAGTGAACCAACACATGCCGGAATACGTCATCGCACGGCTGGCCGAGTTCCTCAATGACGCAGGGAAACCGATCAGGGGGAGCAGGATTTGTTTGCTCGGCATGGCCTACAAGAAGGATGTTGATGACCCGCGCGAGAGTCCGTCCTTTGTGCTGCTCGACCTTCTGCTGGCCCGTGGAGCCGATGTGACATACAACGACCCCCACGTTCCCAAGCTGCGGCCCATGCGTCATCACAACGTCCCCAACATGACGAGCAACGAACTCACGCCCGAGTTCCTCGCCGCCCAGGACTGCGTGCTCATTGCGACGGACCACTCAGCCTACGATTACGACCACATCGTCAAACACGCCAAGCTCGTCCTCGACACCCGCAACGCGACGAAACACGTGACAGAGAGCCGCGAGAAAATCCGCAAAGCGTGAAACATTCGCGATCTTCCTTGTTCCCAAGCTCCGGCGTGGGAACACACGTCCGAGAAACTCCGTTTCTCGTCAGCAGTGAGGCAATGGACCGTCGTCGGTCCGGCAACCAAATGCCTTGCGTTGCGAAACAGAGTTTCGCTGACGGGCGTTCCCAAACTGGAGTTTGGGAACGAGCGACGTTTGGGAACGAAGATTGTACCCTGATCCGAGTTACCTCCGGGTCTGTGTGGCTCCGCGGTGGCTTCGACTGTCTGCCGTTATGCGGCCTGCGACCGTCAGCATCTTTTTGAGGTTCGGGTCCTGACGACGGCGTTGCCAGCAGAACTCCAGATGTTCGCGGGCGGCTGCATATTCCTGATTGCGGTACAGCCACTGCCCCAGTAGCAGACGGGCGGGGAGCGAGTTGGGGTCCGCTTCG
>JAGQQG010000018.1 GCA_020426325.1 Planctomycetaceae bacterium
TTACCCCTCTAGTCGAGAGATCTTGAACAGAGCACGTCGATCGGAAGCTTTCATGATTCAGGAAAGGCTGCTTTGCGAACAGATTCTCCGCTGGTTTGAAAGGTCGATGGCGTTTTGATGTGTCGTCTCTCGTGTCCCGGTTGCTGTCGGGGACGCTACACTTCTCTGCTATCCGCAGTAGGATGTGGGCATCATCCTCGTCTTCGGAGAACTCAAGAATGAACATGCCTGAGAAGCAGTCAGCTGACGATGCTGCGGTGCCGTTGACGTTGCGTGATGATCTGCGGACCAACAAATGGTGGGGAGGCGTGGTGATTGCGGGATTCGCATTTGTGGTCACTTGTCTTGCGGCGGTCGTTTCGACTTTGGGTGATCCGCAGTCTCCCATGAACACCGTGTTTGCCTCGCACGGCACCACGCTGTTCGGGGTTGAAGCGGCGGTGCTGATGTTTTCGTGCATTGCTGCGATGATGGTCGACCGGCGACAGACCTTACGCGATCAACGTCCTGAGCAAACCGAGACGGAGATGCCATGAGCAAGCGTGTTCAGGAAGAGATTGAGCAGCTTCGACGTGAGATTGAGCATCACAACCGGTTGTACTACGTCGAAGCTCAGCCCGCGATCAGCGATCTTGAGTTCGACAAGCTCCTCAAAAGGTTAGAACAACTTGAGGCGGAACATCCCGAGTACGACTCTCCGGACAGTCCGTCTCACAAGGTGGGAGGGGAGCCCATTGAGGGGTTCCAGACTGTGCCTCATCGGGTTCCGATGCTGTCGATCGACAATGTGTATGACGAACCGGCGTTATTCGAGTTTGATGAACGGGTTCGCAAGCTGCTCGGTGCGGAGAGCGTCGAGTACACCGTCGAATACAAGATCGACGGCGTGGCCCTCGCTTTGATGTACGAAGACGGCCATCTGACGCAGGCCCTCACGCGAGGCGACGGACAGCAGGGAGATGACATTACTCACAATGCCCGGACGGTTGGCGGTGTCCCGTTACGACTGGAGGGAAAAAAACTGCCGGCCCTGCTGGAGGTGCGAGGAGAAGCCTACATCGCCAACTCCGATTTTTCTCATCTGCGCGCTGCTCAGGAGGCAAAGGGAGAGGCTGTCTTCGCCAATCCGCGAAATACAACGGCGGGGGCACTCAAGCTGCTCGATCCGAAACAGTGTGCAGCTCGCAAGGTGCGATTCCTCGCTCACGGCATTGGAGCACACGCAGGTCTCGAACTCGACACACACATGGCTTACCTTGCGGCTCTCAGGAAGATGGGGCTGCCGACCACACCCTCCGTTGAAGCTCGCACCGGAATACAAGCCACACTCGAATTGTCCCATCGCCTGATGGAGGACCTGCACACACTCGATGTGGAAGTGGATGGCTTGGTCATCAAAGTCAACCGGTTTGATGAACGCGAAACGCTGGGGAACACGTCCAAGAGTCCTCGGTGGCTCATCGCGTACAAGTGGGAGAAGTACGAAGCCGTCACGCAGATCGAGGCGATCGACGTTCAGGTCGGAAAAACGGGAACGCTGACACCGGTCGCACACCTGGCGCCGGTCGAGATCGCGGGGACAACTGTCTCGCGTGCCAGCCTGCATAACCGGGACGAACTTGAACGACTGGGAGTCATGATCGGTGACTGGGTCGTCGTCGAAAAGGCCGGGAAGATTATTCCGCATGTTGTCCGCGTGGAAGAGCACAGACGGAATGGGGACGAGAAGGCGTACCGATTCCCCAGCAAGTGCCCGGAGTGCGGTTCCGAGGTCGCGCAGGATGAGGGTGGTGTCTACATCCGCTGTCTCAACCCGGCCTGCCCTGCAAAATTGCGAGAGAGTCTGCGCTTCTTTGCATCACGATCGGCGATGGACATCGAAGGGTTGGGGATCAAGCTGATTGAGCAGTTGGTCGCTGCCGGCCTGCTGACGAGTTTCGCAGATATCTTTCGGCTTAAAGATCGAGAGGAGGAGTTGCTTTCGCTGGAAAGGGTCGGACAGAAGTCGGTCGACAATCTGTTGGCAGCCATCGAACAGTCAAAATCACAGCCTTTGTGGCGGTTACTGACGGCCCTCAACATTCGGCATGTCGGCACCAGCAATGCACGCGTGCTCTCTGACCGATTCGGCACGATCGATCAGATCCGGCAGCAAACGGTCGAGTCGCTCGGTGAGGTTGATGAGATCGGTCCCGTCATCGCTGAGTCTGTGCACAGTTACTTTCACTCCGACTTTGGGCTACGCATCATCGAAGAGTTGCGAGATTGTGGTCTTAACTTTGGCGATCCGGTGCCTCTGAGCGAAGGTGAGACCGACGAGCGACCACTCGCTGGAAAGTCGTTTGTCGTCACGGGAACTCTCTCACGTTTCACGCGTGATGAGATCAAGGAGTTCATTCATCAGCATGGCGGCAAAGCATCCGGCAGTGTGTCCAAGAAGACAGACTATCTTGTCGCAGGAGAGAAGGCTGGTAGCAAACTTGAGAAGGCAGAGCAGTTAGGGATTCCGATTCTGACTGAGGATGGACTCGTCCAATTGGCGGGAGGTATCACCACGTAAGCACTTACGTCGAGTTGACTGCGTCCTTAAGATTCCGCTGACGAGCGGATTTGGGTAGACTTTATGGGCATGGCTGGGGAGGGGGTTCATGATTTCCTGCAATTTGATGGCATCTCTCATTGAATCTGCCTAGAATCTCCGCACCGCAAACGCAGGGCACGGATCGAATCCGAACGACTACGACACGGCTGGGGTCGTGGTGGGTCGACGCCCGCTCGAAGGAGAAAAGATGACTCTGTTGCGGCCGGAAGGCCTCGCTTTGTCTGACGTCGTGGACGTTGCAGACGATGAAGATCTTTTTGAAATCCTCGACAACGAACGCGTGCTGGCACTGTCTCACTTGGGCCCTGGGACAGGCTTTCGCAATGAAGCCGCGATCGTGAAGTCGACGGGAGTCAAGGAACGTCGCATCATGCGGCTGGGCATTTCATCGCTCGATGTGGCCTTGGCCATTGCGGACCGTCTCCAGTTCGAGATCGGTTTCGACTGGAACGATTGCCCTGCCATCGGCATCTGTCACTCCCATACCGAGCCGCACGCTTCGCAGGAACTGGTTGATGAGATGTTTGCGGCTTTGGACATCACCAAACCCAAGCCATTCGTGATCAACTTCGGCTGCACTGGCTATCTCAAACTCCTGAGTTTCGGTGCAGAAGCCTTCAGCCAGATCGAAGGTGATGCACCGATCCCCTTGCTCACGATTGAGACACCCCAGCAATGGCATGACGCGGCCGACCGTGCTTTCTGCGGAATCATCTCCGCGGGAGCAACCGGAAGCGTTCTCTCCCGCAGCGGCAAGCACGCCCTGAGACAATCAGCCATTCAATCCGTGTCGATTCCAGAAGAGGATCGAAACTGGGAGACGCTGTTCCACACGGAGACGGGCGACTATCCAGAGTTTGCCGGAGGTTACAGCACTCGGACGGTCATGCGGATGAACGGCGAAGCTGTGTTCCGGAATGGTGTCGAACTGATGATCGACGCAGCCCGGAGAGCCATGTCCTGCGTTGATACAACCAACAGACGGGTCCTCGTTGTCCCGCATCAACCCAGCGGCAAGATGCTCAAGGCGCTGTTCGCAGTGCTGAAAGACGAGTTTCCTGACGCTGTTTATCTGAACAACCTGGAACGGTACGCGAACAGCATCTCCTCAACCATCCCGACCGTGCTTGCACATCTGGACGAAGTGCTGGCCGAGCAGGGTCAGCCTCCAGCGCAACAGGGAGACATCATCGTCCTCCCCGCCGCCGGGATCTGCATGGAGAGTAAGCCAACCAACCTTGCACAGGGTTGGGCCGTTTTGGAGTGGTGATGTCTCTCCAGCCAATCTCGAGATTGCTTCGACTGTTGTTCGGAACATCGTGATTTGTCTTTTTGTTGACTCCCGTTCGGTTGTTTTTTAAGCATCCGAAGCGGTATCACGTGTGAGATGTCAGACTCATCACCTCATGCGCGACTGCGGGATGATTTCGATCGCGGAAATCCTGTCTGGCAGCGCATCGGGCTGTGGTCGGGACTCGCAGCGTTTGTCTTCGTGATGGTGCTGCCGGCCCCCGACGGGCTTTCCCCTGCGGCACAGCGACTGGCAGCAGCCACAATGCTGATGGCCATTCTCTGGGTCTCACAGGCAATTCCCATCGCGGCCACTGCACTCATCCCGCTCGCGATCTATCCGCTCTTGGGGATTCAATCGGCCGGAGATGTTTCGCAGGCCTACGTCAACGCAAACATCTTTCTCTTTTTCGGCGGGTTCATCTTTGCGCTCGGCATCGAGAAATGGGGACTGCATCGACGAATTGCATTACATGTTGTGTACGTCCTTGGAGGCAGTCCTTCACGGATCGTGCTCGGCTTCATGATCGCGACCGCTTTCCTGTCGATGTGGATCAGTAACACAGCCACGACCATGCTTATGCTGCCGATCGCACTCGCATTGCTGCAGACTCTGGGCGAGGTGTACGCAGCGACCGAAACGTTGGCTTCCGGTCGTCAAGAGATACAGAGGGTACTGTCCCGGCTGGGGACCGGGCTGATGCTGGGGATCGCCTACTCTGCAAGTTGCGGCGGACTGGCGACTTTGATCGGCACACCGACGAATGTCACATTTCTTGGTCAATGGGGGCAACTTTTCCCCGATGCTCCGAGCGTGTCGATGGGTGAATGGATGCCCGTGTTTCTGCCGTTGACGTGCATGATGCTGTTCTCGTCTTACCTCGTGCTGACGTGGAAACTCCCGAAGCATCTGGGGGAACATAATCCCGGGAGAAGTTTTTTCAGTGCCCGGCTACGAGAGTTGGGGAAACCATCTCACGGAGAAAGGGCGATGCTCATCGTGTTCGTTGTGACCGCTCTGTTGTGGGTCTTCCGGACGCCTCTCCAGTTTCACGACAGCACCACCGGAGAGAACTGGACACTTCTTCCGGGATGGGGGCCGTGGTACGAATCGTTTCTGGTCAACCATTTCCATGCTGACACAGCCATCGCCAAAGGGGCTGTTCATGATGCCACCGTCGCAATGACGATGGCTCTGCTGCTTTTTTTCCTCTCGGTCAGGACGTCCAAGGGGGGCCGCGAACGACTCATTGACTGGGAGACCGTTGAGCACAAAATGCCATGGGGAATCGTCCTCCTGTTAGGGGGCGGATTCGCGATCGCAGCTGCATTTAACGAGACAGGCCTGTCCGCATGGCTGGGTGAGTCGCTTGCCCGGTCACTCACGGGAGTCCCGCTGCCGGTGCTTGTGTGCTGTATCTGCCTGATGATGACGTTTCTAACGGAGTTCACCTCGAACGTTGCGACCGTGAGCACCTTCCTGCCGATTCTTGCAGGCACAGCTGTCACGCTGGGGGTCGATCCACGTTTGCTCATGATCCCCGCGACAGTCACGGCCAGTTGTGCGTTCATGCTGCCCATCGCAACTCCTCCCAACGCGATCGTCTTCGCCAGTGGACAGGTCACGATGGGGCAGATGATGCGGCACGGCCTGATTCTGAATCTACTGGGGGTGAGTTTCGTCACAGCCCTGACATTCTGGGTGCTGGTTCCCATCATGGGCATCTCACTGGAAAGTCTGCCTGACTGGGCCGTTCTTTCCGTTGATCGATAACTGAGGAAGTGAAATCAATGGCCGTTGTGAAGTCCTGTGGCGTGCTGGTGGTTCGAGGCAACCCGATCAAAGAGTTTCTCCTCATGAAGCACGCAGATCGCTGGGATCTCCCCAAAGGACACATGGACCCGGGCGAAAGTGAAGTCGAATGTGCGCTGCGGGAACTCGAAGAAGAGACCGGAATTCAGTACGGCGATCTCGAGATGGATGCAAGCTTTCGCTACTGGTCGCGATACACCCTGCCGACGACCGATCGTCGTCATCCGGGACAACGCAAAGACCTGATTATTTTCCTCGCAAGACTGTTGCACGACGTCGAGATTCAAGTCACCGAACACCTCGATTACGAGTGGTTTACGTGGCATCCTCCGCATGACATTCAGGAGCAGACCATCAATCCACTCCTCGTTGCGTTGCAGGAACACATCGACAAAGCCGAAGTTCCTTCAGACGATTCGTGATCCTCGTTGGACCGTGTTCAAGGGGATCGTCACTCACTACGATTCAATCAGCGCCGCATTCAAACTTGTGATTGTGAAAGGGAGTGAAAATGTCAGCTGATGGTGCAGTTCTCGACCGCATCAAAGTCGCCACAGAGCAGGGTGCACTTTCATCAGGAGCACAGGAAAACCTCACACGCTGGCTGACAGAGCCGCAATATTCGGATTATGTCTCCTCCATCGTGAAACTGATTGACGCTGACGAATGGGGCACACTGGATCGACTCTTCTGGGAAGTCATCCCCTTCGGCACGGGAGGGCGACGCGGGCTCATGGCCGAGTTCGGGTCAGCGACCATCAACCGACGGACCATCGCCGAATCAGCACATGGATTGGCTGCCTACCTCAAATCACAGGACATCACCGACGGCAACGTCGTCATTGCATACGACACTCGCAATCGCTCACAGGAGTTCGCCCGGCTGACCGCGACCACGATTGCCGCTCACGGGTTTCACGTCTTCCTCTTCGGGGAGTACCGGTCGACTCCTGAGCTGTCGTTCGCAGTGCGACATCTCAACTGTCACGCGGGAGTGATGATCACCGCCTCCCACAACCCGCCCAGCGACAACGGTTTCAAGGCCTACTGGTCGACCGGCGGGCAAGTGCTGCCGCCGCACGATAAGGGCATCATCGACTGCGTTTACCAGGCCGGAGAGATTCCGACGATCGACTTCGACGAGGCCGTATCGAGTGGTCGCATCTCTCTCATCGGCGCGGCGGTCGACGATGCCTATCTCAGCACAGTCGTTGACATGAGTCTGTCCAACATGCGTAACTTACAGGGGCTCTACTCCCCTCTGCACGGTGTCGGAGAGACCGTCTGTTACGAGGTGTTGCAGCGAGCGGGTTTCGAGGGCATTGCCATTTACGAGCCACATCGACAGCCAAACGGCAACTTCCCGAACGTCGCCGATCACTTTCCCAATCCCGAACGGACGGTCATCTTCGAGCCGTTGATCGCTCACGCCAAACAACACGGACAGGACGTGATTCTCGCCTCCGACCCCGATGCGGATCGGCTTGGAGTCTGCGTGAAGGGGAGCAATGGTGAATATGTCCATCTGACAGGCAATCAGATCGGCAGCCTGATCGCTGACTACATCCTGCGGAAGCGCGATGCGGCCGGGGAACTGACGCCAGAGCACTTCGTCGTCGAAACGCTTGTGACCACTCCACTCATCGGAGCAGTCGCCAAATCACATGGGGTCCGTGTCATCGACGATCTGCTCGTCGGCTTCAAGTACATCGGCCAGACGATGGACGCCGAAGGACCGGACAAGTTTGTCTTCGGAGCGGAAGAGTCGCTCGGCTATCTCGCAGGCACCTATGCCCGCGACAAGGACGCGGGCATCGCTGCACTCTACCTGTCCGAGTGTGCAGCCGAACTGCGTCAGGGTGGCAAAACGCTGCTTGACCGGCTGGACGAACTCTACGTCGAGCACGGCTACTTCTGGGAAGGGCAAACCTCCAAGGTCTGTGAAGGAGCTGAGGGGAGCAAGCAGATCGGACAGATCATCGAGGCCTTCCGCTCTGGCCCCCCGCAGGAGTTGGCCGGTCTGCCACTGGCATCGGTCCGCGACTTCGGCACCCACGAGGTCCGCTCACTCCCTGCCAACGTCAAGGCCGATGATCTGCCCGAGCCGCAGGGCAACCTGTTGTTCTTCGAGACCGCGCCGACCGACGGCATCACCATCCACATCGCCGTCCGCCCCTCAGGCACCGAACCGAAGATCAAGTTCTACATGTTCGCCAAGTCAGACGTATCCGGTGCCGAGCAGTTGATGGCTTGCAAGGTGTCGACGTCGACAAAGATGGATCGCGTTCGGGAGTCGTTGATGGCTTGGATCGACGGGGTACTTTCAAGTTGATCTGAGAATCAGGCGAATACCACAAAATGATCAAGCTCTGCATTCGCTGAATTCGCAAGATTCGTGGTTCATTCCACGGTCGACTCGACATCTTCCTTCTTCTCGGCATCTTCCAGGCGCCGCAGAAGTTTGCCGTAGTCTTTGAGACATTGCTCAATCTGCTTGCCCAGGTTGTGCAGTTCGGCGCGTTGTTCGTCTGAGCGATCCAGGAGCGGTCGCAGCCAGCCTTCCATGAGTTCAAACTGATGCTCCAACACGTTGAGAACCGTGCGTGGAATGCGATTGACGACAGTGATTCGTTTCGTCTCAGGATCGCTGCTCATCGGTTCGAGCGGCGTTCGCTGGGCGAAGACGGCCGGATCATCAGTAGGAATCATGGGCGACGCTGGCGGCTGAGCGGAACCAGCGAGCGCGGGCAACCCGTCCGGCCACTTCATCTCGATCGGCGGCACCTCCAGCGGCGGCATGTTGATGGGGCGGTCCGCCAGATGACTAATCTTCTCAACGCCATCGGTGAGCCGATGTGACAACTCCGCAAGATGGGTATTCAACCGCTCGGCCTCTTCGAGCATCCGCTCTTCACGCGCGCTGGCACCATCCTTCGTGGTGAGTTCGACGACACCGTGAGCCAGCGTCTTGCGGATGGATTCGAGTCCGTCCGCGAAGGTCGTCAGCGTGGCGATGACCTGTCCCGTCTTGTCATCACTGCCGATGCCCCGCAGTTTCACGTTCTGCTTGTACGTTCGCTTGATGTCATCCCAACGCTCTCGATCGCTCTGCGATTGAATGCCCATCAGCTCTTTGAACTTGAGCATGTTCGCTTCGGTACCCGAGGTGAGCGTCTGCGCATCGTTCTGATAGCTGCTGACGATGAGCGTTTGTAACTCTTCGTCGTTCATCACCGGCAGCACCTTCTCCGCGATGCGATTCATGTTACGGTACGACCCCTGCAACAGAAACGGCGGCTCGGTCCGGTAGTCATCGTGCTGAGCGGCTGATTCGATGTACGCCCGGTTGACCTTGAGAACGACATCACGCACCCTCATGAGTTTCTGCATAACAGCGACGAACTCGTTGAGTTCTTCGAGCGCATAGGAGCCTTCAAGATCGATTCCCTCACCGGTCGCCTGTTCTCCCCGCAATGCCCTTTGGGCAATCTTGATGACCGCGTAGACGTCTTTTTGCGACCGTGCCGCGAGTTTGGCAAGGATCGGATTCGAGGTGAGCGAGTTTTCGAGGTAACTCATCTCGAACGCGTCGGTGGAGTCGCCAATGATCTCGCCGAGGTTGTAGATGTCAGCCCGGTTGGCCAGCATGTCGGGGATCTGGAACTTCTCGCCGCTCTCCGTGTACGGGTTACCCGCCATCACGACGGCTACCTTGCGACCTCGGAAGTCGTATGTCTTCGCCTTCCCCTTGTAGACCCCCTCGACCTTGCGTTGGGCATCACACAGGCTGATGAACTTCTGTAACAACTCGGTGTTGCAATGCTGAATGTCGTCGAGATAGATCATCACGTTGTCGCCCATCTCGAAGGCGAGGTTGAGCTTCTCGATCTCCTCACGGGCTCCCGCATTAGGGGCAGCAGCCGGGTCGAGCGAAGTCACCTCATGTCCAATGGCCGGCCCGTTGATCTTCATGAAGATGATGCCCAGCCGATTGGCGATGTACTCCATCAGCGTCGTTTTGCCATAACCGGGCGGCGAGATGAGCAGCAGCAGCCCCTGACGATCGGTCCGCTTGTCGGCGCCGGCTGTGCCGATTTGTTTCGCGAGGTTGTCGCCGATCAGTGGCAGATAAACCTGATCGATGAGACGGTTCCGCACGAAGGATGTGAGCACGCGTGGCTGAAACTCCGTCAGCTTCATCTCCTCGCGAGCCTCGTCGACGACACGGGTCTTGAGCTCGTGATACGAACGATACGCTGGCACTGTCAGCCGCTCAAAGCGTTCCAGCCGCTCCATGAAACGGTTGAACTGCAAGTTGTACGTACCGCTATCAATGATCGGATGAGTGCCGACGAGATTCTTCAATGTGCACGACATGTCGGTCCCGATGACGGCATCACGGTTGATGTCACCGGAGATCAACAAGGCCGCAACCTCGTCAACATGATCTCGCGCAGGCGAGCGGGGGGTGTTAACCCCCTGTCTGTTGACCTGATTGCCTTCGTTCAATCCCGGTTCTTCTGACGTCTGTCCGTCTTCCGCGACAGGGGACTGACGTCCTCCGCTCGCCATGGTGACATACGCGCTCACCCAGTCACGGGCCAGTTCGAAGGCTGCATCCTGATTTCGCTGCACGGCCTTCAATGATTCTGAGAATCGTTCACTGGCACTGAGAGAACTGAGATGTTGATGAAAACCGTCGTGCAGTTGAATAGCCGTCCTGGCAATAACGAAGATGTCTCCCGCAGTGCTCAGTTCATGGAACAAGTACGTCGCCGCCTCGTCGAGCAGAGACTCGTCCGCGTCCTCGAAGAGACCGGACGTGGCGATGAACTCGCCCAGCATCTCTCGCAGTTCGCGGGTGTACTCCAACTGCTGAGCTGTACCGGGGAACAGCGTGGCGATTTGACCGAAGCCCGAAAGCTTGGAAGCCATCAGTTTCTTGTCAGCGACCCGTCCGAAGTGATGCCAGTAGACATTCGCAATCGCCCGGGCACGGGACGAGTACCGCAACAATCCGCAAGTCGCATCGATATCAAGCAAAGCCCGCAGGATGATCGCCGCATCGTGATCGTGGACCCCCTTGGTGTAACCCTCGGAATAGCGAGGCCCCATGAACTTCTGGACAAGTGTCAACAATGGCGAGCGGGGGGTGTCAACCCCCTGGTTCTCGCGGTCGCTGCTTGGTGACGACTCAAGTCCGTCTCGCGTCAGCGAATCTCCCCCGACAGGGGACTGACGTCCCCCGCTCGCCTTGAGCATCTGATAGGCGAGATATTCGGCCCGATACACCTCGCGGTTTTCGCTGATGACCTCCATGGACCACACGTCGCGGGTGGCGTTGAGGATCTCGGACTCGATGACTTCGAAGAAATCGGTACCGGTGAGATGCAGGTGCAGGCGGTCATTCCGCAGGACGGTCGTCAGGTCGAGCACTTGCGTGTTGACGCTGAAACGGTGATTTCCAAAGCGGATGACCCCTTCGCCGTCCTCGTAGAGCTCCTGCCGGTCCTTGAGTTGCCGCACGGCGTCCTCACGGATCGTCTTCAGACGTGACTGCACGTCGTCGACTTTGACCGAGTCCCCCAGTTCACCGAGTTGGGCAATGATGTCGCGGACCTTTTCGATCATCAGGTCCGAGGCGAAATACCCGTGGATGTCGTTGATGTTGTCAAACGACTCGACACGCGTCTTGACCCCCTTGAGGATGCGGTCGGCAGCCTGGGCGAGTGCGCTCGCCCGTTTGTTCCGCTTCTCGACAAGTTGCATCCGTCGCGATTCGAAGGCGGAGGCAATCTCCTCGCGCTTGTCAGCCAGCTGGACGACAAACTCATCAAACTCTGCAAATTTGCCTTCCAGTTCCTCAACCTGCACCAGCAGTTTGGTGAGATACTCTTCACATTTCTCCGGCGTGTCGCAAACATCGAGATAGTTGACGACCGACTGATTGAGGAGCTTGAGTTGCGAGGAGAACTCAGCTGCCCCCTCGACGGAGGCGAGCTCCTGCATCTTCCGTTTCAGGCCCGCCCGGGCCGCGTTCACCTGCGAGAAGATGGCCGAGATGTTGTCGATGATCGTGGTGCGCTGGGTCGCGTCGTCGATCTTGAGATTGGAGACAATCTCGATCAGCATCTCCAACTCTGCGGCAGATGCGGCGACCTTTTCGTCGACGGCCTTGGCATCAGCGACCTTGCTCAGATGCTCAATTCCCGCCTGTTCCTGCTGAATGTGCTGTTCATAGGGCGCGAGCGCATCATCACGCAGCAGAAACTCAACGCAACGTTTGGATAACTCCTCTGTTGCCTGTGTGACTTCCTGTTCAAGTCCCTCGACCAACTCTGCGTCGATATATCGAAGGTCGCGCAGACCAATGATGTCGCCGCGGACTCGGCGCAGTGATGCGAGAGATTCCACAAACTCGTCGATCGTCTCGAACCGTTTTCGACCGACCGAGTTCAACAGCTCGCGTGTCTGACCGGTGACCCGCTGCGTCTGCTCGCTCGTGTTCTTGCGGACGCGGACGACTTTCTCGAATTCTTCGACGGCCGATGTGGCGGCGGCCTTGATCTGCGACAGCGGCTCGCCGAGATTGGCCGCGTCCTGGTGGTTGATCCAGAAGTAGCTGTCGAGAACGTCGGTCGCTTCCTTCACGAGATCGACGTACAGCCCCGCATAGGTGTCTTCCTTCTCGATCAACCCCAGAATGAAGTGACACTCGGCCATGCCGCGGACGATGTCGCGGTTGCCGATCTTGTAGAGGTACGAGTCCGTGCTTTGGTGGGGGACGAAGTCTTCCCCGACGTACGGTGTTTGCCAGACCTGGATCTGGTGATGTTTCTGTGGCTGACTGTGAGCCTTGAACAACAGCATCTCACCCGCGTGAAACATCGTAAACCCGCTGCACACAACAGGCGTGTCGACTGTCTGTGCGATGAGGTTGTATCCGAGCAGTACGTACTGTCCGGACTCCGGCTGATAGAACACGTACAACGTGTCCTCACCGTTGGGGGAGGCGACGCGGCGTTCGAACTTGAGGCCCTGCACATCCGAGTCGAACGTCTTCGCCTCGCCGCTTTGCAGGTAATAGCCGTTGGAGAAGATGAGCCCGTGGTCGTCCGGCAACAGCACACACGCATGCTCGATCGAGTCGACCCGCATCGCCTGCTGGATCTTCTCGTTGTAGACGATATACCGCCACTTCGTTTCCTGGTACGGCCGGATCTTGAGCAGGATCAGGTTGCCGACGATGGCGTAGTAGATCTCGGCATCGTCGAGCGTTTGGTCCGGGTCGTCAACTTCCTCCGCATACAGCCCGCGACCGGAGTCCGTGTTGTCCTCGATCTTGATCGTGAGATCACCGCCGACTGTTTCGACGAACACACGGTCGTCGATCGAGATGTGAGGATAGGTGCCGTGACGGTGCATGTCACGTGTGGAGCGGGTCCAGTCGAATTCGTGCTGCGATGGGAAGCGGACCTCATGATCGGAACGGTTGTCCAAATAGCGCAGCGAGTCGTCCTCGATCAGCCATTTGAAGCTCTTGATGTCGGTCGCTGCTTTGCCGACCTGAAAGACCATGTAGAGGTAGACGCCCCGCACGAAGAACTTGGCAAACGTCGCCGATTTGTAGTAGCGGTAGATGTCCTGGAAATCTTTCTGAAATTGAGGGTCGCTGATGAGGTCGAGTCCCACGGGTTGTAACCCGTGGGCTTGTGCGGATTCATCGTTTCGCGCGAACTCGTAGACAGCAAAGACGTCTGCGATGCTGCGTTCAACCTTGAGGCCAAACTGCACGTTGTAGCCAAACAGGAAGCGGTTCCCGATCGACACCATGTCGCGCGGTACGCAATTGTTCTCAGTCGTAATCCGCTCAGTCGACAGGAGCTTGAGGTCGATCGACCCGAACACATCCTTACGTGCTGTGTTGAGCGTCCCCAGCCGCTTTCGCAGCTCGTCCCCATGCCCCTTCAACCGATTGCGCAGAATCTCATACGTCCCGCTCTCCAACTGCGGCGCGGCTTCGAGTTGTTGGGGAGTTTCTGCCATTGGTTGGGTTTAGTTCACCACAGAGGCACGGAGAACACTGATGGGATTAGTCAAGGTTTTTCACTCGATTCCATTCGCGTTTGAGTATTGCCTGTGCTAAGTCAACTATTCTGTTCCCTAGTGAAATCAAGTCATTTTCAGGTTGTTCGTACTTTGATTCTGGATTCGCCATTGCTGAGCGGCTTGCTCTCTCCAACAACGCTCTAAGTTGTGCATGGTCTTCTTCGGATGGATTCAGCCTGAGAAGTATCCTCGACAGGGTAGTTGCCAAGGAACGATGGAGATCGCCTTTGTTTTCCAGGATGACAGTTGAGGGAGTTGCGTTCTCCAGTGAGAGCTCTCCAGACAACACGGCGAGGTTACCAAGATATTCCGAAAGGTCATCTCGAAGTGCATCAATCCAATGCTGTCGAAAAGCGGAGGTCGTAGTGGCTTTGATTTGCTTGCTTGAGACGTAGAGTGGGACGAGAGCTCCCACGACGAATGCGAGCAACATACCTACTGGTTGAATAATCGCGTCGATATCTTGCATGTAATCCTCCGTGTCTCCGCGCCTCCGTGGTGAAACAAACCTACGCCTTGTCCTCAGTCGCAGCGGCTAACCCAAGCGCGGCGACTTTCTTGTCGGACAGGCCCATCGATGTGACGGTTCTCTGCAGTTTCTTCAACCCGGCGGTGATCACGTCGTCGTCCGAGTCCAAAAGCATCTTGCCGAGCAAGGCTGCGACCGACAGGTCCTTGACGTCCTCGAAGCTCAGGCCGAAGTGATCGGTGAAGTGCTTGAGGTTCGCGCGGAAATCGCCGTTGCCGTTGCCTGCGAAGAACGTCTCCTTGACGTCGGTGAGGACGTGAGAGTTGTTGACCCAGCGGTCGACGGACTTGCCGGCTTTGATCGAGTCGACGATCTTGTCGAAGAACTCGGTCTCGCCACCAACGATGTCGATACGGGCCGTTTTGAGGGCCGCTCCGACGATCTCAGACTGCTCGGCAGCGATCTTCGTCTGAGCGTCGATGGCTGCGATCTCGATGTCGCGGTCCTTGTTGAGCTTGAGTTTGAACTCTTCGTGCTCGCGACCCACGCCATCGAAGATCTTCATCGCTTCGGCCTTCTGCTCGATGCCACGGGCTTCTGCATAGAACTTCTGCTCGATGACAGCCGCTTCGGCGAGGCCTTCCTTCTCGATCGCATCGGCCTTGGCTTTGAGACCCTCGGCTTCGGCGACAAGTTTCTTCTGCGTGACGTTGGCCTGGGCAGTTCCTTCTTTCTCAACTGCATCGGCTCGAGCGATCAACACCTGAGCATCGGCCAGTCCCTTGGCAGCGTGTTCGGCCTGAGCCGCTTCGGCCAGCATCTTCTTGGCGGCCATCTCCTTCTGAGCAGCTGCCTCCAAGGCCTCGGCTTCGATGACCCGCTGTTTGGCAGCATGTTCGGCTGCCTGTTTCTGAGCCTCGGCTGCTTTGATCTCAGCAACAAGACGAGACTCGGCTTCCTCTTCGGCCTTGGTCACGGCGACTTGTTTGGACCGATCGGCGGTCGCGAATTCTTCGGTGTCGAGAATCCGCTGTTGTTCCTCGACGACTGACCGTTCGACGGCGACGCGTTCGCGGATGACATCCTGGATGTTCCGCTTTTCGACTTCGATCGCCTTTTCCTTGTCGATCGTCGCGAGACCGACAATGCGTTCCCGCTCGGTGACTTCGAGCATGCGGTCCTTCTCGACCCGCTCGCGTTCGACGGCGTCAGTCCGCTCTTTGTTTCGCTGGGCGACAATGAACTGCCGCAACTTGTTTTCTTCAGCGACGGACAATTCCTCTTCCGTCTTGATGCGTGCGGACTCTGCCTTGAGTCGTTCTTCCTGACCCACTTTTGCGGCTTCGGCCTGTTCACGGGCTGCGATCTCAGCGATCTCCCGCTTCTGTTTCTCAACCGCCTCGACCCGCTGTTTCTCAAGTTCCAGGATCGCCTCCTGAGCCTCGACGTCCTGCTTTTTGATGGTCTTCTCTTTTTCCCGCGTGATCTCGTTGGCCTGCACGTGCTCGCGAGCAGTAAGGTCTGTGATCTTCTTGATACCCTCAGCATCGAGGATATTCATCTGCGAGAGCATCTCGATGGGAGTTTGCTCAAGTAAATCAATTGCACAGTCGTTCAGGGTATAGCCATCAAGGTCCTTGCCAATCACTTTGAGAATCTCGTCCTTGAACTTGTCTCGCTCTTCATAGAGCTCAACAAAATCGAATCGCTTACCAACAGTCTTGAGAGCTTCAGAGAACTTCGCATCGAACAGTTCAACGAGTGCCGCTTTCTCGGAAGCGCGGGCGCATCCGAGTGATTGTGCGACCTGCAGGATATCCTCTTTCTTGTTATTCACTCGAACGAAGAACGCAACTTCGATATCGGCCCGGACGTTGTCTTTGCAGATGAGTCCTGAGGAGCCTTGACGTTTGATCTCGATCCGTTTGACCGAGAGGTCCATCATCTCAGCGCGGTGGAAAATGGGGAGAATCCAGATACCGTCACCACTGGCTGCGTGCAACCCCTTGTAGCCGGATCTGACGATGGCTTCTTCAGGGCCAACCTTGCGGTAGAAACGGGAGAACATGACACCCGCAGCCAAAACGAAGGCTCCAAATATCACCAAAACACCCGCACCGACCTCGAAGATCTGGGCGAACATCACGAAGCTGGAAAGATCAATGAGCTGAGACACGGTCAGGTCTCCTGTGGGACGCGTTGGATGATGAAGGTGTTTCGTTCGGGTTCGAAGTCGACGATTCGGACTGTCTCGCCCTTATGAGGAATATATTGTTCGTCCTCCGTGCGGACGTTGATGACGAGCGGCGAGGCATCTGTGGCGTAACTCGCCTGTCCATGTCTGGTGGTGACCTCGGAGGTCGTGACGATGCACGTCTGCCCCAGCAGGTCTTCCGATTTGTTGATTTCCGGCGTGACGAAGAATCCTTTGAGTGGTTGTGTCATGAACTTGGCGAGAAACAGCGAGATCCCGCCATTGCGTGCGAGAGCTGTGACTCCTTCCACTGTTTCTACATTGCTCAAACCCCGGTCAAAGAGCATGGTCAATGCCCAGGTGCAGATGGCAAAAAACGTCAGCCACACCATTAACGGCACCTCACCGAGGTTGAAGAACTTCAACCCCATCATCCCGACACTCAGCGGCGAATGCTGCCCTCCGTCCAGATGCACGTCGGGACTGTGAACATCCGGTCCGTGAACATCGGGAAGATGCACATCCGAGTGCAGATCGAAATGAAAATCAAAAGTATCGAGGTCGACTGCTCCGAGGATGACCATAGCCCAATAGGCCATCACGCAGCAGACCAGGGTCGAAGCCACGAGTGCGGGACCCTGAAAACAATCTGTGAGGAACTCAACCATAGCTTGCCTCTTGGATCACGTTGCCAATATGCAACACGAATTCTCGTCTGCTCGTGAGGATAACGGGGGGCGGACCAGAAGGATCACGAAAATCTGGGGTGTGGGGGACAGGATTCCGGATTCTCCGGGTGGGCCTGCTGTGACACATCGGACGATCGACGGGTCTGCCCGGATTGTCTCGCGTGTTTGGCGAGAATGCATCCCACGGGTTCGTCCGATGTTACGTAGAGAGGATGTGGTTGATTGAGTTCATGCTGCCTTGGTTCCCGACACGGAGCGTCGTGGCACACTGGTGGGCCGACTTGCATGCCTGCTTCGCTTCGAGAATGATTGCGTGACTTGGCTCGACTTCTTCCCCCCCCAGTGGACAGATGCTCCCATCGTGAACGCGAGACTCCTGCTTCTGCTCCTGATCGTGTGCTCGGTTGCTCAGTCAGCGACAGCGGGGGGAGTGATCGACAAACGGCTGAAGCTGGTGGTCGTCCCGCGATTCGGAGCGATCCGAGGGCAGGCACCGGTGCCGCTGAGGTACTCGCTGAACTGGTCCGAGCCACAGTTGCTGGAAGGACACCTGCGCCTGAAATGGTTTGTGAACCAGACGCAGCTGGGAACCTACACGGCTCCAGAAGTGGCCTTATCCAGCGGGAGTGTGACGCGAAACGTGTTACTGCCTCCCGTGATCATGCCTTTCGAGAACGCCTTCTTCACCGTACAGGGGGAGTTCGTCACGGACTCTCAGATTTACGATCTCGACGTGCACGACGTGTTCATCCCGTTGGACTGGCGGCGAACGTTCGTGGCTGCCATCGGACGTCAGCCGCCTCTGCAAATGGAAGCGACCGAAAGCAGCGACCGAGATGTTGCTTCTGCCACGTTTACGGAAACACTGCGATTGGAGCGGTTCATTGAAGAGCCGATGACCCACCGCGAGTTGAGCACCATGGTGGTCGAAGTTGCTCCGCCGGATCTTCCTACGAATCCTCTGGAGTTCATGGGTTTCGATCTGCTGATGATTCCTGCGGAGAACGTCGACATCCTGTCGAACAGATTCTTGAGCGCAGCGACGATGTGGGTCAGAGCAGGGGGCAGCCTGTGCGTCTTCGTGGATACTCCGGTGAAGCAGGAGGTTGTCGATTTCCTCAATCACTTGACCGGGAACTCATACGTGAATGGGGCCTACCTGCGGACGGGCGAGGGACGATTGCTGCCTGTGGTCGGGGAAGCGACGGGGATTGACCAGCACCATTGCGAGTTGGGGCGACTGGTTGTTGCCCGTGGACCGGTCGACTACTCCCGTGAGGCATGGGAGCGGGCCATGTTGTTTCTGTGGAAAGTGAGGCAGCACAGAATTGATGAATGGGAACAAGGTGAGGAGTGGAAGGTCGCCTTTCCGCCCGATCATTACGATCAGGTCCAGGAATTGACCTTTCAGCCCAACAGGGAACTCGCGAACCCGTGGATGACCGAGTTGATGCTGCCGCAAACGATCCAGGGGATTCCGCTGGTCACGGTCTGCAGCATTCTGACGCTATTTCTGCTGATCATTGCGCCGGGAGATTACTTTCTGCTCGGCTGGTTGAGACGACGGCGATGGACCTGGGTGGTCTTTCCTGTCATGTCGCTGTTGTTCACACTACTGATGATCAAGCTCGCAGAAGCTCGGCTGGGGTCGGCCAATCTGGAGCGTTCGATCACGATCGTTGATCTCTCGTCGCAGGGGCGCCCGCTGCGATCAACAAAGATCGAGCTGCTGTACCCGGCCTTCAGTCGTGAGGTGAGCGACGAGCAGGAGTCGGCCTGGATGGTGCCCATCGATCCGGACACGCAGGAATGCAACGCCTTTCGAGGCATGCTGGAGGACATGCCCAAGTATGAACCTCCGTGGGAATACACGGGTTCGCTTCCCGGCCGACACGTCGTGCAGCGGGACGTGCGTCAGTGGTCTCCGCGGTTGTCGCGAACCACGACGCTCGGTGAGACATCGCTGGTCGAGACCTCCCCGTTGGTCAACTTCAACTGGAGGAATGTCACGTGGGAGCAGTCGACTGATGAGCAGAATGTGGATGCACTGCGTCGATCGTTTCAGTCCCTCGATCCTCATGCGGACGTGACGGTCCTGGGAGACAGGCTCAATGCCCGACTGGATCAAAGACTTTCCATCCAGGAGCGCGTTTTCAACTTTGTGCAGTTCATCACTTACGTCGGCGACTCTCACCTGTTTGATCTGTTGTCACAGGTCTCTCCGACAGCGGCCGGTCACTGGGATGACCTGGCACTCATGGATTGGGGAGGAAAGCAACGAGTCTTCCTCGCGATCACGGAACCGCGTGAAGGGCATTTTGTCGTGTACCGCAAACTCCTGACAAAGGGAGAGTGATGTCGTTCGTACAGATTGAAGGCTTGAGTGTGAGTTACGGCAAAGTGCACGCCGTGCGTGGCATCTCGTTCGAGATTCCGCAGGGGGAGGTGTTCGGGTTCATCGGTCCGAACGGAGCGGGCAAATCGACAACCATCAAGGTGCTCGCGACGTTGCTCAAACCGGACTCCGGCCATGTTTCCATCGACGGCATTGATGTCCCGAAATACCCGATGGCTATCCGCCGTCGCATCGGATACATGCCCGACTTCTTCGGCGTCTATGAGGACCTCACGGCAGCCGAATACCTGCACTTCTATGCAGCGGCGTTTCAAATTCCTCGCAGCCGCCGGGACTCGACCATCGGCGACGTGCTGGCACTGACGGACCTGACCGAGAAAGCACAGGCACCTGTTGACAGCCTGTCCCGGGGGATGAAGCAACGACTCGCTTTGGCCCGTGTACTCCTTCACGACCCGGACCTGTTGTTGCTCGACGAGCCTGCATCCGGCCTCGATCCTCGTGCTCGGATCGAAGTCCGCGAACTGCTGAAGGCCCTGCAGGGGATGGGAAAAACCATTCTGATCTCCTCGCACATCCTGCATGAGCTCGCACAACTCTGCACACGCATCGGCATCATTGAGGCGGGGCAGCTCGTGACCGCGGGGTCACTCGAAGAGATCTACGCAAGCCTCGGCCTTTTACAGGTCGTGCATACGCAGATCCTGAACCTGTCAGATGAACTCCTTACCAAACTGCGAGCAACGCCCGGCGTCGCCCGAGTCGACACACAGGTCGATCGCGTCTCAATCCAGATGCGAGCCGGCGAACTGACCGCAGAAGATTTGCTCGACACGATCCACTCCCACGGTGCCCGCATCCGCATGTTTCAACCGGAAGCCATGGACATGGAGACGGCGTTTATGAAACTGACGGAAGGGAAGACAGCGTAGGGGAGGGAAGCGAACAGGGAACAGAAATAATCGGCCCACTGACAACTGACCACCTTTGACATCATCACACCCCATCACTGAACGCATCCCCTGGTGGCGTCACCTGAGCTTTCCGCTGCTGGTGAAGGAGCTGACGGAGCAGGCAAATCGCAGGCGGACGTATGTCGTGCGGTTCCTATATGCAGCAGTGCTGTTCGCACTGGGCGTTCTGGCGATTTCCGGTGATGCCAGTGGGAACGTGCGGCTCGGTGCGGGGCAGGAGATCTTTCACAATCTCGTGCAACTGCAGTTCTGGTTGATCCTGATCTTCCTCCCGGCGACGGCGAGCGGTGCCCTGACGATCGAGAAGGAGCGGGACACGCTTTCGCTGCTGCTGATCACCACGATCCCTCCGTGGTCAATCGTACTGCAGAAGTTTCTCAGCCGACTGCTGCCGATGTTGTCGTTCCTGCTGCTCGGATTTCCACTCCTGGCGGTGGCCTACAGCTACGGAGGAGTGGGGACTACCGAGTTGCTGGCCGCGATCGGCCTGCTGATGCTGTTCGCTGTGCAGGTCGCAGCCGTTGCGGTTTTCTGTTCGGTTTTCAGCAGAACAACAGGTGAGGCGTTCATCTCGACCTATCTGGTTCTCGCCGGAATGGCAGCGTTCGACATCTGGCCAATGACCCAATTTGCAACTCTTTCCTCGGGAGCGATCGGCATCGCCCTTGCAAGAGCCAGAATCCGCATCCTGATGACGCTGGGAGCAAGTGCCATCTGCCTCCTGCTTGGATCTTTGCTGTTGGAGCGTCGGGCCTTCCTCCCTCCTAGAAACCTGCTTCTGCAATTGTTCCGGCGACTCGACCGGTTTTACGAGGGGATGAATCAGGTCACCGGCGGCATTGTGCTCGTGAACGACGGCAACGAACTTCCGGAAGAGAAGCCGATCGCGTGGCGGGAAACATCCAAGAAGTCGCTCGGCACGGTCCGTTACCTGTTCCGCGTGCTGACGGTGCTGGAAGTGTCCATTCTGTGCGTGGCTGCATGGGTCAATCTGAATACGGTCAGTCAGAGGAATGAAATGTCTCAGCTGTTATTTATCCTGTGGGTTGTCAGTGCCACGATGCTGTGCGTGCATGCATCGGGAGTGATCGCATCGGAACGCTCCCATCAGACGTTGGACCCGCTGCTGACGACCCCATTAACCGGCGCCGATATCCTCCTGCAGAAGCTGGCCGGCGTCCGACGTCTCATCTTCGTGCTGCTCATCTCGTTTGCATCGATCTATGGGTTTCAGACCTGGTTTCAGGGTTTCGACTTCGGTTACGCGTTGGTGTCGTTCGCCAGTGCTGTCATCTTTCTCTGGCTGATTGCCTGGGGGGCCTTGTGGATCGGTCTGCGGCTCAACTCCCCGATGAAGGCCGTGCTGACATCGATGATCGCTGTCGTTCTTGTCTGTGCAGTGCCGCTCGTACTCGAGTCGCTGCTGGGACGAATTTCTGTGCTGGATGAATTATCGATCCCACAGATCATCAGCAATGTCAGCCCAGTCAGGATCATCCAGGGGATCGAAGCCGAGGGTCGATTCCGATTCATCCGGGACAACCGGCTGTTTTTCGTTAACCGAGGCTACATCACGTATCTTGTGCTGTCCGGGCTGCTGCTGATCTACGGACTGCTCCTGTGGCTCATTCGCAGCAATTGTCTGAAGAATGCCGACGTGCTGCTGCAACGCATACCCGAAGACTCGAACGCACCGATCAATCCGATGACGGCTAAGGGAGCAGCCACCTCGGACCACATCTCTGACGCTGAACAGCTTGCTTCTGCGTCGGTGTGATGACACGAGGTTGGGTCCGTACCTTTACGGATGTCGCTGAACTCGCCAGAGTTCAGATCGACAAGGAGATTTCATGTGACTGAATTCTGGCGAATCCAGCGACAGCGAGAGTTGAAGCCCACTTTTGACGGCCCCGGAACTCATCAGGACCGTGAATCACAAGCAGTTCGAACGGAGCCGATGATTGTGAGTGTTCTCAAGTTGCGTTGAGTGACCGTTTTCGGGCAGAATCTGTTGATCTTTGATGCGGAAAGTCCGTTGTCAATCTGACCAAACAGTGTTTTCCCGTCCCTCTGCGACTGAGTCTCCCTCGATGTCGATTCAGGTCCGTTGTCAGTGCGGTCAACTGCTCGATGCGCCCGCAGAGGCTGCAGGCCACAAGGTCCGATGTCCGGTCTGTCGAGAACCGGTCAGCGTGCCCGAACCGACTCGGAGACGCCGCTCAGGTCGGACACCATCCCCTCAGCCCGATGCTGATCTTGATCATTCAACGTCAAAACGTCCTCGACGTACGCCGAAGCAGCGGAAACGACGTCAGGAGTCCCACACCTCAGACGTACCGAAATCGCTGCCTCCCAAACAGGCCCCAACACGGGGCCCGAATGTCTTTCGCCCGACTGAAGAACGTGCGATCTCAGTCCCCGAGAAGCGACGCAAGAAGAAACCAATGAAGCCGGCTGCAGACTCGTCTGACTTGGGATTCATCACGAGCCTGATGTTCCCGTTCCGTACGGAAGCGATGCTGACGATCTGTGTGATGACGTTTCTTTACACGTGCATCATGGTGCCGATGCAGTTCCTGCATCTCCCCATGATGATGATGTCGCCCCGCATGATTGTGGGCGTGCTGTTCGTGATGATGCTCATTCAGGGATACTTTTGGCACTTTCTGTTCGAGGTACTCCGCATGGCAGCGTACAACGAACAGGACCTGCCGATGTCTGCCGCCTGGGAGCCGGAGAACATTTTCTATGACCTGGTGATTGCTGCGGGGGCCACGCTGGTGTCCTTCTTCCCTCTGATCGCCGGGGTATTTCTCTTCTGCTTTCAGTTCATTGCCGATCATCCATTCATTGCGACGCTCCTGATTGGAATTGGTCTCCTCTACCTCCCCATGGCCATGATTCAGGCGGTCTCGACGGCCTACATCTGGGTGCCGGCGATGGTTGAGAGTGCCACGTCCAGCCCGTTAAGTCTGGTGATTCACTTGATTCTGGCAGCACTCATCGCCCTCCCGTGTCTGTATCTGCCGATGGCCCTGATGGCGAGCGTGCTGCATCAGTCGGTCCGTGCTGCTTTCCCGTGGTACGTGATCCCTGCGATGGTCCGCATGCCCTGGGCTTATCTGGAGACTCTGGTGCTCGTCATCGGGGTGGCCGGACTGACTGTCTTTCTCCAGTTTCTGGCGAATTACATCCCGGTTTTGGGCGTCTTTCTGGTCTGGTTCCTTGTCTTCACCGGCAATACAGCAATCATGCATCGACTGGGCGCGATGTATTACGAGAACCGTCACGCACTCGGATGGTTCCCCGACGGGCCTCGTGTTTACTGAAGGAGACCGAACGAACGTCAGTTGTCAGCCCCACGGGACTTCACTATCGTGGCTCGTCCCGCTGAACTCGCGGGAAACCTTAATTGATGTTCTGCAACCCCAGACGGAGTCGTACTGTGGCGGAAAAGGTAGTCATTATTGGATCAGGACCGGCTGGGTGGGCTGCGGCGATCTACACGTCCCGCGCGAATCTCGAACCGCTGCTCTTCGAAGGGGCCGCGACTCAGGAGAACTACAACATCGGTCGCCCCCCGCTCGGGCAGTTGGCGATCACCACCGAAGTTGAGAACTACCCCGGTTTCCCCGCTGGCCCGCTCCAGCAATACCTCACGGGAAGTATTGACAAGAAGCTGCAATACCTCATGAATGAGGACGCAGGTCACGGGATCAGTGGTCCGAACCTGATGCTGCTCATGAAGCAGCAGGCAATCAACTTTGGGACACGAACACGAACGGAAGACATCACCACGGTTGATTTCTCGTCCCGTCCGTTCAAGCTCACCACGGAAGGGGGCGAGGTCATCGAAGCACATGCGGTGATCGTCGCCACCGGAGCACGGGCCAATTACCTCGGGCTCGAATCGGAGAATCGTTTCAAGAACAAGGGGGTCTCCGCCTGTGCGGTCTGCGATGGGGCATTGCCTCGCTTTCGCGAACAGCCCTTGGTCGTCGTCGGTGGAGGCGACAGTGCGATGGAAGAGAGCGATTATCTCTCCAAATTCGCGAGCAAGGTGTACGTCGTGCATCGTCGAGACGAGTTCCGTGCCAGCAAGATCATGGCCGACCGTGTGCTTGATAACCCCAAGATCGACGTGAAGTGGAGCACGGTCGTTGACGAGATTCTGGGAGACGATGAGCAGGGAGTGACAGCTGTCCGCCTGAGGAGCACCAAGGACGAATCGCAAACCGAAGAACTGAAAGTCTCCGGTTACTTCGCTGCCATCGGTCACACACCCAATACGAACTTCCTCGACGGCCAACTGGAAATGAACGAGAAGGGTTACGTAACTTGGACCGTTCCCTTCCGCACAAACACCAGCGTCGAAGGGGTCTTCGCTGCGGGGGACGTGGCCGATGACAACTATCGCCAGGCGATCACAGCTGCCGGCAGCGGCTGCATGGCGGCCCTCGATGCCGAACGCTGGCTCGCAGCCCAGGGACACCATTGACATCCTTTGGAGTTCGAGGTTCCAAAGAAGCCACGTTCTCCAGTGAGACTCCTCCATCTAGATTACACCAGTGTCAGAAGAACAACGACCTGTTGATACCGACCGTATCGAACGAGCGGTGCGAGAGATCCTCGAAGCGATCGGCGAAGATCCGGACCGTTCGAGTTTGCGGGAGACACCCGCTCGTGTGGCGCGGATGTATGCGGAGTTATTCTCCGGATTACACAGCGACCCGGCCCGGCATCTGCACCGCGTGTTCGAGGAGACGTACGATGAACTCGTGCTCGTGCGGGACATCAGTTTCAACAGCATGTGTGAGCACCATTTGCTCCCATTCATGGGGGTCGCACACGTTGGCTATCTGCCACGCGGCAAAGTGGTCGGACTGAGCAAACTGGCCCGCATCGTCGATGAGATCTCCCGGCGTCCGCAGGTGCAGGAACGGATGACTCATCAGATTGCTGACCTCATGAACGCGGAACTGGATGCCAAGGGAGTCGTCGTCGTCATCGAAGCGGAGCACACCTGCATGACGATCCGTGGCGTGCGGAAGCCCGGAAGCCTGACGGTCACGAGTGCGGTCCGGGGCCTGTTCAAGACAAATCAATCGAGCCGCGCCGAAGTCTTCTCGCTCATCAACCGCTCATGATTTCGCTGTTCTGCTGCCGATTGATCTGCGGTGCGGCCATGTGCTGGGCCTTGATGCCTCGACAACTGGTAACCGCTGGGTTCTTCCGAATTCAGCATCTCGTTGTGCTTGGCCTGAGCGTTCTGGCTACCATGACGCTTTCGGCTGGGTACGGTCCAGAAGCTGAGACGTTGATTCCCAGCGGCGTGACTCGGGGTGTCCTCATTACGATCGCGGTCGTCGCTTACGTGGGGTCCGTCATCTGGACCCTCGGGCGAAGACGACTTGGACTCGGTTCGATCTTGCTGATTCTGGGACTTTCCTGCCTGGCCGTTCTGGGAAGTCAGCCATTATTCACAACTTCAGCAGAGCTCACACGAACTCTGGTTGTGGTCAGTGAATTCACCTCAGCATGGCTGATCGGAACTGCAGTCACCGGGATGTTGCTTGGACACTGGTACCTCACCGCAACATCCATGTCGCTGACGCCTTTGATTCGACTGAACCAGTTTTTTCTCTCGGCTTCAGTCTTGCGAGCCGTTGTGGTGGGTGTGGGGCTTGCGACCTGTCCGTCATCATTGTCGGACACCACTCATCTGATCTGGCTATTGTTGAGATGGCTGAGCGGCATCCTTGGTCCGTTCGTCATGTCGCTGCTGATCTGGAGGATTCTCAAGTACCGCAACACGCAATCTGCAACAGGCGTCTGGTTTGCGGGTGTCATCCTGGTATTCATGGGTGAGATGGCAGCCACGCTGCTCTCGAACGAAGTGGGCTATCCACTTTGATTGGGATTGTCACATGATGGGAGCGAAGAGCCGACAGACGTTCTCCGCCAGGACGTGACGTGCGGGTCTTCGCCGCCAAATGTCTTCACGGATCATCCGTGCGTGCTGAAGGTCTTTCTCGTAGTGCTCCTCCAGTTGCCGGGCGAGTTCCTGATCATAGATCGCGACCCCGACTTCAAAGTTCAGCAGCAAACTCCTCGCATCGAAATTCGGAGAGCCGATCAGCGACCAGTTACCGTCAATCGTCAGTGTCTTCGAGTGCAGGATGCCCCGTTTGTATTCATGAATGGTCACACCGGAACTCAGCAGCGACTCGTAGTACGACCGCCCCGCGAGGACGACAGCACGATGAGCAGACCTGCCAGCAAGCAGTAGCCTCACCTCGACTCCGCGACGAGCGGCCGTCTCGAGCGCCATCACCAGTGGCTCGGTCGGTACGAAGTAGGATGTCGCCAGGGTCACTCGATGCCGCGCTTCATTGATCGCGGTGAACATCAATGCATGAAAAGTCCGAATGTTGCCGATGGGGCCGCCACTCACCACCTGAGCGATCACATCCCCCTCGATCGCAGGCTGCGGGAATTTCTCGGGTGAAGTCAGTTCCTCGCCAGTGGCATAGTACCAGTCCTCGGCGAACACCTGCTGAAGCTGCAGGACCGTCGGCCCCTGTAATTGCAGATGGGTGTCGCGCCAGTAGCCCAATGCCTTGTTTCGGCCGAGGTACTCATCGCCAATGTTCATCCCTCCTGTGAAACCGACTTTGCCATCCACGATGACGATTTTACGATGGCTACGCAGGTTGATGGACCACTTGGCCCGCAGCGAATGACCGGAGTGAAAGGGGGCAACGGTAATGCCCGCATCCAGCATCGGCCGCAAGAATCCGCGGCTGAGGAACAACGAGCCAATGCCGTCGTAGAGGAACCTCACCTTCACACCCGAGTTCGCCTTCTCGATCAGCAGATCACGAAGACGAGTCCCCGACTTGTCCGCCCGCCAGATGTAGTACTCCAGGTGCAGCGACTCCTCCGCTGCCATTACGGCTTCTTCAATGCGACGAAACGTCACGTTGGTGTCGATGAGGAGACGGATCTGATTCCCGTCCGTCGGGATGGTGTGACATCCTTCGGAAGCGAGCTTCATCAACCGGATCTGTTGATCGTTGAGCTTCTTCTCCGTTTCGAGTCGATAGCGATCAAGCTCGGGCAGATGCTCGTGGATATCCCGTGAGGCGGCTTCAATCTTCCGTGCGCGTCGATCGACACGATTGATTCCGAAGACGAGATATAACACGCCCCCCACGTAGGGGAGCATGACGATCGCCAGAATCCAGGCGATGGTTGCAGCGGGCTGCCGCCTTCGACTGAGAATCACCCAGCGAATCAAAAGCAACGTCACGAGATAGCCAACGACGAGACTGATCGCCGTACGGAAATCCATCGTCACGCCTCAATTGGCCGAAAGGCTGGTTGTGAACGAACTCTTGGGAGTCACAGGATCATCATGCAGAGGATTCTGTGACTTTTCCATTGCAACCACCTCAGTTCGCTTCACGAAGATCACTTGAGGAATTCGCGAGCCTCGTCCATGAACTCCGGATACAACGTGCGCATCTGGCCAACTGCTTCCGCCAATGGGACAGCAACAATCTGCAATCCGCGAAGGGCGACCATCTTGCCGAAGTTCCCGGCGATCGCTTCGCGAGCAGCGTGAATGCCCAGACGAGTACCGAGCACCCGGTCATAAGCGCTGGGGGAGCCACCTCGCTGAAGATGGCCCAGTGTGACCTCACGGGTCTCAATTCCCGTCGCCTTGCCAATCATTTCGGCCACTCGTTTGCCGATGCCCCCCAGTTGCTCGTGGCCAAACTCGTCGGTCTTCCCCCCTTGAGTCACGGTCTGGCCTTTGAGCTTGGCACCTTCGCTGACCATGACGATCCCATAGTTCTTGCCATCCGCCTTACGACGAGACAAGCGAGTGCACAATTCGTCCATGTCGCACTCCTCTTCGGGCACGAGGATCGCATCTGCTGCGACTGCGATCCCGGCAAAGCATGTGATCCAGCCGGCATGCCGTCCCATGCATTCGACGACCATGATGCGACGGTGTGACTCCGCCGTCGTGCGGAGTTTGTCGACAGCGTCCATGACCGTGTTCAGGCACGTATCGAAACCGAAGGTGAAGTCGGTGCTGCTGAGGTCGTTATCGATCGTCTTGGGACAGCCAATCGTGGGCAACTGGTGATCGTGATACAGCTTGCTGGCCACGCCCAGCGTATCATCGCCGCCGATTGCGATCAGGGCATCCAGCTCCAGTTTGTGGAATGTCTCGATGACCTGAGCAACGGTGTCCGTCGACTTATAGGGATTGGTTCTCGACGATCCGAGAATCGTTCCGCCTTTGGGGAGAATCTCGTCTGTTTCTTGAGGATTGAGTTCGATGATGTTCCCCTCAATCGCACCGCGCCAGCCCTCGAGCATGCCGACGGTTGTTCCTCCTGCGTTGTGAATCGTTCGTACCACGGCTCGAATCACGGCATTCAGGCCCGGGCAGTCTCCTCCGCCAGTCAGTACGGCAGCTTTCATGTGTCTCGCTCCTATTCTGTTCTAATCTGTTCCAAAAAGGTAGGTCTATACGTGGAGTGACCGCGTTCGGGTGAGGTCAACTCCCAGCCACTGGTCGTGGCTTTGTTTGATGATTTGTGATTGACCGATGCTCGTTGAAGGATCTGCCTGTCGTTTCACTACCAGGTTCGTTCGACAAACTTTGTATCCCCTTTTCCATCGATGAACGTGGTGTGATCCAGGATCTTCATGGCCAATGGAATGGTCGACTTGACCCCTTCAATCACAAACTCGGCGAGCGCCCTTCGCGCACAGGCGATTGCTTCCAGACGAGTTGGTCGGTGTACGATCAACTTGCCAATCATCGAATCATAGTACGGGCTGATTCGATACCCCTCGTAGACGTGCGAGTCGAACCTCACTCCGGGTCCACCAGGGATACGTAATTTTGTAATCGTTCCCGGACTTCCCCGAAAGTCATTCTCCGGGTCTTCCGCGTTGATTCTGACTTCGAGAGCTGCCCCATGACAGGGAATGTCCGCCTGCTGGAAGGCCAGATTTTCTCCGGCAGCGACTCGGATCTGCTGCTGGATAAGGTCAATTCCAGTCACCATCTCCGTGACCGGATGTTCGACCTGAATACGAGCGTTCACTTCAATGAAGTAGAAGTTGTTATCGGGATCAACGATGAACTCAACTGTGCCGGCGTTGGTATATCCCGCTTCCGCGGTTAGCCTGACTGCAGACTCACAGATCTCGTCCCGGATCGACTGCGGCAGGTTGGTCGCCGGACTCTCCTCGATCAGCTTCTGATGACGCCGCTGCATTGTGCAATCGCGTTCCCAGAGATGCACGATGTGCCCGTGTTGATCTGCAAGAACCTGCACCTCAACATGCCGCGGCTTCTCGATCAGCTTCTCGATGTAGACTCCCGCATTCTTGAAGGCTTTCTCGGCTTCAGCAGCGGCGGCTTTGAGTTCGGACCTCAGCGTGATGTCATTTCGTGCGGGCCGGATCCCCTTTCCTCCTCCGCCTGCTGTGGCCTTGATCAACACCGGATAACCGATCTGCTCAGCGACCTTGAGTGCCTCCGCCTCGCTGGTGATGAGTCCCTCGCTACCGGGGACACAGGGGACATTGGCAGCAGCAGCAATCCGACGTGCCTCGACTTTGTCTCCCAACTTGGCCATCGCCTCGTGCGGCGGACCGATGAACTCGATCTGGGAATCGCGACACACTTCAGCAAAATGGGCATTCTCTGCAAGGAAGCCGTAACCGGGATGAATCGCCTGCACGTTCCCGACTTCCGCAGCACTGATGACGCGGTCGATCTTCAGATAGCTTTCGCTGGCCTGGGCCGGACCAATACAGAAGGCTTCATCAGCCAGATCCAGGTAGTGAGCCCCTCTGTCGGCCTCACTGAACACGGCGACAGTTTCCACGCCCAGTTCCCTGCAGGCACGGATGACTCGCAGCGCAATCTCACCACGGTTCGCAATTAAAATCCGTTGAAACATGTCGCCTTCTCAGCTGTCGTTTCCCGACTGCAGCTCGTCTGACTGAAATGGGAATTGCGTGGATATTGAATCTCATCCGCGTATCACGTCATGGTCGTTCGGTCTCAATCCGGCTTGACGCGGAACAATGCCTGACCAAACTCGACAGCGTCGCCATCCTGAATCAGGATCTGGCGGACCGTTCCGCTGACCTCCGCCGGGATTTGATTGAAAACTTTCATGGCTTCAACAATACAGACAACCTTCTCGGGTGTGACACGATCGCCGACGCTGACAAACGGCGGATCTCCCGGCTGTGGTGCCCCATAAAACGTCCCGACGGTCGGGCTGGTAATCTCAATGAGACCCGCATCTGTAGTTCCGGCAGCTGGTTCAGCAGGACCAGTACTCACCGGGGCGGAAGACGGCACAGCCGACATAGGAGCGTGAACCATTGGCGGTAACCCTAAAGGCATGGCCCCTCCAGCGGCAAACTGCGGACCGCGTCTCAGAACCCACTTCTGGTCGCCCCCTTTGAGTTTCACCTCCGTCAGGTCGTGCTTCTCCATGAGGCGAATCAGCTGTTTCAGCTGTTCGAGGTCAAAAGAATCCTCAGCCGGTTGCCCCTTATCTGCCATCTGTGTTTTACCTTCCCGGTCTCAGTCGACTTGTGACTGCCCATTCCTCATGGACGACCACTGTGCGGCATCCGATTATTTTCTGTCGATCCAGTTGTTTGGAGCCTGCGCCGATCACGACTGTCGATGACCTTTGCAGGAGATGAGCAATGTCCATCAGCCCGGTTATATCTCCAGGGCCGATTGGCTCATCGTGAGGAGGCTAACGCACGTTTGGCCCATCAGTCAACCAGCATTGATTCCATGTCCTTCGGCAAACTCTGTGAAAGAACCTCCGCCCCGTCACGAGTGACGAGAATATCGTCCTCGATTCTAACTCCTCCCCAGCGTGGAAGATAGATCCCCGGCTCGACCGTGACGACCATCCCCGGCTGTAAGACGGTCTGTGAATTCGGCGCAAGTCGGGGCATTTCATGAATGTCGAGCCCGATGCCATGTCCCAGGCCGTGCCCGAATCGTCGACCGTATCCCTGCTGCCGAATGTATTCCCGAGCAACCTTATCAACCTCTTCGCACTTGATTCCGGGTCGTATCGACCGAATGGCCCGTTGTTGTGCTTCGAGGACCGTTTGGTAGACCTTTGCCAGCTTTTGGGTGACCTTTCCGAACAGCAAGACTCGCGTCAGGTCTGATTTGTAATTGCCTGTCAGATTGGCCCCCCAATCAATCAGCAACATCGAGCAGTCCCCAATCGGTTCGCGACCGGGACGGTAATGGGCGAGAGCTGCCCTGTCATTCGCTGCGACAATGGTCTCAAAGCTTGTTCCCGCGGCACCAAATCGACGCATGGTCTGTTCAAGCTCGTGGGCAACGCTCACCTCGGTCATTTCGGAGGTCAGCATTGCTCGAATCACCTGGAATCCTCGAATGGCGATGTCCACGGCGGTTCGAATCTTTGCGATTTCTTCCGCGTCTTTGACAGCCCGCAGTTCTTCAACCTTTCCAGCGACCGGTTTGAATTCGACGTTTGGGAGGACTGACTGTAAATCCCCGGCCATCGCCCACGTCAGCAGGTGTGACTCAAACCCCAGACATCCGATCCCTGCGGACTGAACCACCTTGGCAATTGCCTCATGCAACTTGGTTTCCGGCTTACGAATCACCACATCTAAACCGGGACATTCCTCCGAGATCTGAGTCTCGTAACGACCATCACTGACGAGCACGCAGACTTTCGGTCCCAACAAAAGCCATGTGCTGTCTCCGGAGAAGCCTGTCAGCCAGGACACGTTTGTCTCACCCGAGACCAGCAGGGCATTCACGCCTGCCTGTTTGATCACACGTAAAAGCTTCTCACGTCGGCTGACAAATCGATCGGACATCGGCTTCTTTCTGGAATGCATTTGGATCGCTGGATCTTAATGATCAAGAACATCGATAGCGAAGTGTCCACGACTCAATCAGAAGAGTCGTAACTGTCCAGTCTTCGGAAGCGGACGGACAAACTGAGCTGTATCGAGAGACGGAAGACATCCCTCCAGTCCGTTTTTTCGCGAGAAGATTTGAAAGACACTTCGGATCTGCTCAGCGATTGGCCCTGAGCCGCGCTGCCGCTGCCCCCATTCTGAATCGTACATCTGTCCGTCGCGTGTTTGACGGATGAGAGCGAGAACCTTTTCTGCCGTTGACGGCTGTGTGCGCTGCAGCCACTCCTGAAAAACGGGTTCGACGGTCAGCGGAAGTCGCAACAGCACCCACGAGGCCGATTGGGCCCCTGCCTGCTTCGCTGCTTCGAGAATGCGGGGAATCTCTACGTCGTTGAGGCCGGGGATGACCGGTGCCACCATCACGCCGACGGGAACTCCGGCGTTTGAAAGTGTTTCGACGGCTCTCAACCTGGCTGCGGGTGTACTTGTCCGTGGCTCCATCTCGCGTGCCAGCTTGTCGTCCAGCGATGTGATCGAAATGAAAGCGTTGACGAGTCGGCGTTTGGCCAAACTCGAAAGCAAGTCAAGATCACGGAGAATCAATGCGTTTTTCGTGATGATCCCGACGGGCTGACCACATTCGACCGCAACCTCCAGGCAGCTCCGCATCAATTGAAATCGGCGTTCAGCAGGCTGATAACAATCCGTGACGCCGGAGAACATGATCGGCTCGGGACTCCAGTTGTCGCGAGACAGCCATTCTCTGAGCAACTGTGGTGCTTCATGCTTGACCAGAATGCGTGTTTCAAAGTCGAGGCCTGCATTCAATCCCAGATACTCGTGAGTGTTCCTGGCATAGCAGTAAGAGCATCCATGAGCACATCCCCGATAGAGATTGACGCTGTAACGAAATGGAATATCCGGGGAATCATTTGTCGCGACGATGCTGCGGGTTTGATCCGGCAGATATTCAATCTGTCGTCGATACAACTGACTCAGGTACTCCTCGTCATCCTGCACATGATCGAAGTCCGGCTCGCATCGATTGACTTCAAACCGATTCGGCGGATCCATCATCGAACCATGTCGCATTACGACCATTCCCTACGTCTTGAACGACTCGACAATCCGTGCTGCCTCAGCTTTCGACGGTGATCATGCGTCCAGTTGTAGCGTCGTGCAGAATGAAAGTTCAATACCAAGTGTCTTCGAGCTACATGAATCCGCACCGGTGAAGCAGCATACGAACGGTTCGACTTCCATTCTCAGTCTCCTCGCAAACAATAAAGACAGCTCCATGGAAGATCGACTTCTGTCCAATGCACGCCGACTTGCGGATGTTCTGCAGCAGGCGGATCTGCGCATCGTGTTTGCGGAAAGCTGTACCGCAGGTCTCGTCGCGGCCACGATGGCCAGAGTCCCGGGAATTTCCTCGCATTTGTGTGGATCAGCAGTCGTCTATCGAAACGAAACGAAGACGGCTTGGCTTCACGTTTCAGCCGATGATCTGGCCAATGAATCGATCGGACCTGTCAGCGAGGAAGTGGCGTTTGCGATGGCGACGGGCGTGCTCAAGATGACCCCGGAGGCAGACATCGCTGCCTCGATCACGGGTCATCTGGGGCCTGACGCCCCTGCTGACCTTGACGGACTCATTGTGGTCAGCATCGCACATCGCAATGCTCACACTCCTGAGATTCACGTCCACCACACATTTCGTCACCAACTGACAGCCTTGGAAGCTGACGTTGTTGTCGGACAATCGTTACGAGACTTACGACAGCACGAGGCAACCCAGTTTGTCCTGCAGGCAGTCACCGATTCGATCAACGAAACGGACTCACCCGGTTGATGCGGATGGCCGGCCCACTTCGCCAGATCAGACGGATCGCGAGGACTCGGACGTCTGCTCTGACCATTTCTTCATCCAGAGAACGAATGGCAAGCAGCAGAAGAGTGAAGAAATTCTCGGCAGAATATGCAGGAATGGTCGAAGCATCAATGTCGAGTCTTGTTGAGAAACGGTGCGTCGCGTTTCTCTCCTCTCACACAGCTTCAGGACCCCGCCATGCGTAAATTGTTGATTGTTGCAGCCGCTCTCGCCATTGCCTTCGTCAGTTTTTCACCTGTGGAAGCGGCTAACCGCAGCGGATTATTTTCCTCCGGTTCCCAAACACGCTCATATCGAGTGTGGCGAGGCGGTGTCTTCGACCGATTACTGGAATTGGAGCGGCGAAAAAACGAAATCATCTTCGGCGGCTTCAGGCGGTAGTCGGATCTCAACATCCAACTGCACGGCCGCGACCGCTGATGTTAAAGCAGCCACCGACGCAATTCGGTGGCTGCTTTTTTTGGATGCAGAAGGACGTTCGTGGACCGTCACCGGGTCAAAGTCATGACCGGCTCTGTCACACGCATCAGTGTGTCTCTCGCAGCATGCGGATGAACTCTCGCAAGAGTTCGGTATTGTCCTGATATCCACGGCCGGTCACGAGTTGTCCATCGAGGACGATCGGTTCATTGACATAAGTCGCCCCTCCCTGCTCAGCATCCAGGGCACACTTCGGGACGGTCGTGACCCGCTTCCCTTGTATGCAGTCGGCCGCAGTCAGGATCTCGATGCCGTGACACAAACAGGCGATCGGCTTGCCTGCCTCTGCGATCTCGCGTGTCACTCGCAAGAGATTCTGGTCATAGCGGAGGTATTCCGGTGCCCGCCCACCGGAGATAAACATCCCCACAAAATCCTCGGCTCGCAGATCAGCAAAGGCGACCTCTGCCTGCAGATGATATCCGGGACGTTCCTGAGTGATGTCCCAGGGAACGTCGGGGTTTGGCGGGATCTCATGCAGGACCATGTGATACAGCCTCGCCTCGGGTCCAGCCACAACGACCTCCAGCCCCTCTTCGGGCAGCCGATAGTAGGCGTACATCGTGTCCAGCGTCTCGGTGGCATCACCGATGGGCATGAGAATCTTACCCTGCATACATCAAACCTACCAGAAACTGGGCGGTTGCAGCAGCTGTTTGCTCAGGTGGCTCCGAGGGAATGCCCGACTGATGGGCAGTCACGGGGCCGTCGTAGCCCATGGATCGTAACCCCTGAAACACCTGAGGAAAATCAATGCCCCCCGGCTCGTGGATCGGAACCAAATCAAACGACACGGGGCCGAGACACCACGTGTTGAGCGTCACATCGCCGTCCGGCTTGAGGATTTGATTCTGGAGGTAGACATTCACGATCCATGGTGCGAGACGTTCGAGCGTTTCGAGACCGTAATCCTGACCACAAATCTCAAGGTTGGCCGGCTCGTAAATCAGCCCGAAGTTGGGCCGATCGATCTTCGTCAGCGTCTGTTCGATCCCCTCGACCGTTTCGAACAAACTCAGCGTGTGACACTGGTGTACCAACTGGATGCCGACGTCCGCTGCCTGATCGGCTGCCTGCTGTGCGAAGGGAATGTCATCTTCGGTCTTGAGGGCGACCCGGATGAGCGGTGCCTCCAGTGTGCGGGCCAGATCCAGGAAGGGGCCGATGTTTCGCAGGCACGCAGGCCCGTTGTCATTGTTGTAGACGACATCAAAATCCCCCGTGACCATCGTGACCGAGAGTCCCTGCTCACGAATGATCCGCGCCGCTTCACGCTGAGCCTCGGGAGTTGACTGCACGCCCACCTGCGAGGCTCGCAGACAGAGTGCGTCGTAGCCCGCCTGTTTCGCGAGGACAGCCAACTCGTCAAGCGGGATTCGAGCGTGCTCCTTCGACAGGAACTCTTCAGCGATCCGAACAGAGAGCGAAAGTTTCATCAGAATTCCAAGGTGTGAAGAAATCCAGTTGATTGCGAGACAGGGAAGACCCCATTTCGACAAAGCAACATCACGGTGTCAACCTTGCTGATCGCAATCATCGTTGGACTCTGCGAATTGTGATCAGACTATGGCCCCGCGTGAGTGCCGTGGTACAATTCAGGGACGTAGCTGCCGCAACACTGGAACGTCAACACGGGCATCTCACGCCAAGGCTCGCGGTGGATGAGACAAGGGAGGCGACTCGATGGCGGAGTATCGGCTGGCAAGGCGTGTCAGTGAGGTCGCAGACCGGCTGGACCGGTTTCAGTCGCTGAACAGCCGCTCGGTCCTGTGGCTCCTCGGGGCAACGCTCGCTCTAATCCTGCACGTGGCCAATCACTGGTCGCTCTTTCCGCCGATTCCCGTGTTCATCACCGCAGGAATCGCCCTGCTGCTGGTCCTTGCAGGCTGGCAAGTATCGCGTCGACCGGAACGCAGTCTGCATGATGCGGCGATCGCGATCGAACAGCGATGGCCCGAACTGGACTCGCGACTGGTGACAGCCATCGACCAACGCCCCGAACAAGGTGCGGGAGGTTTCAGCTTCCTGCAGCACGAAGTCATCACGGAAACACTCCTCCACAGCCATCGCAACGACTGGATGACCGTGATCTCACCCGCGAGGATGGCCCGAGCAAGGTTCAGGCATGTTGTGTGCCAGATATTGTGCATCGCCGCCTTTGCTGCCGCGATCCACGCCGGTCTGACCAGGGACAACGGAACTTCAAATCTGGTGGATTCGGACACCGTCGCAGCCGGCACTCCCTTTGACGTGACGATCGATCCGGGGAACGTTGAGATCGAACGGGGGACCGGTCTAATCGTGACAGCCCGGTTTGAAGAGAGACTTCCGGGAGATGTCTCTCTTCAAACCGTCGATGCCTGGGGGCAGGAGACAGCTCAGCCACTGTCGAAGAGTCTCGACGACCCCTTGTTTGGATGTCACCTCGCACCGATCGACACGGATCTCTCGTACCATGTCACCTATGATGGACAAGACTCTGACACCTACCAGATCACTGTCTTCGAATTCCCGGAACTGGAACGGGCCGATGCAACGGTCTCGCCACCGGAGTACGCTGGTCTTGAGGAGAAAACCATCGAAGACGTCCGCCGTCTGAGCATGCTGGAAGGTTCACGACTCACTCTCACATGTCGTCTGAACAAGCCTGTCCACCAGGCGGTCCTCCGCGGCGACGAGCAGTTGATCGAACTGTCGCCCGGCGATGGTGAACAGAATGCACTCCTCTGGTCGACAACACTCATCCCGCAGAAAAAAATGACACTCCGGCTCGAACTCCTGGACCGTGAAGGGCGAGCGAATCAGGAACCACCGGAGTTCGTCATCGATCTCATTCCCAATCTTCCGCCAGATCTGGCGATTGAATTTCCCGGCAAAGACATTCGCATCTCGCCGTTGCAGGAGATGTCCATCGAAGCGAACGCAACGGACGATTTCGGCCTGCAGGAGGTGGGACTCATCTACCAGTTGCCGGGAGCCGAAGAACAGACGCTCAAACTGGGCGACGGTAACCAGAGTGATGCGGCCGTCAAGGTCGCTCATGAATTGGCAATGGAAGACATTGCCGCTCAGCCGAATGAGCTGGTCGCCTATTACCTCTATGCAGACGACGTCGGACCTGACGGACAGACTCGCAGAACGTTCAGCGATCTGTACTTTGCTGAGGTACGTCACTTCGATGAGGAATATCGAGAGGCGCAGTCTCCGCAAGGGCAAGGGGCTCAACAGGGAGGAACTCCGGCTGACAAACTGCTCGAACTCCAACGGGATATCGTCAATGCCATCTGGAAGCTCATTCGACGCGAGACCGCAGACGAGCCGACCGCTGATTTCCCTGCTGATTCTCAAACCATCACCGATTCCCAGTCTCAAGCACTCGATCTGGCACACGAAATGACAGCGTCGTTGGAGGACGCCCTCTCACGTCAGCACGGAGCGGATGCCGTTGAACAGATGACCTCGGCACTCGAATCGCTTCAAGTGGCGGCTGACTCATTGACGGCGGAACCGTTACCGAAGGCACGCACATTCGCCTACAACGCCTATCAGGCACTGCTGAAACTTCAGGCACGGGAACATTTCGTCTCGCAATCCCAGTCGAACAGCTCTTCGCAATCGCAGTCGAGTCGACAGGACCTTGATCAGCAACTCCAGAATCTGGAACTCAAAAACGATCGGAACCGTTACGAGAACGAGCAGCAGGAACAGCCGTCCGCCGATCGTGAACAGCTCCAGGTGCTCAACCGCCTTCGTGAGTTGGCCCGTCGTCAGAGTGGACTCAACGAGAAGATTCAGGAACTCGAAAATGCTCTCCGCGCAGCCGAGACCGAAGAAGAGCGGAGTGAGATCGAACGTCAGCTCAGGCGATTGCAGGAAGAGCAACAGGAGTTGTTGCGAGACCTCGACGAACTGCAGGAACGGATGAACAGCGAGCAGAACCGCCGACAAATGGCCGATGCCCGTGAACAGGCGCAAAACGTCCGGGAGAACCTGCGTCGAACGTCCGAAGCACTGAAAGAGGGGCAGATGTCACGGGCGCTCGCATCAGGCACCCGGGCGGAACGAGAACTCGAGCGAATGAAGGATGAACTGCGTGAGCAGACCGCAGGCCAGTTCACAGATGCCATGCGCGAGCTCCGTGAACAGACTCGCGAGCTTGCTCAGCAACAACAGCAACTGGGAGACGCTCTGTCGGAGCAGCCTCAACCCGAACCAGCCGGACCTCCCCAACTGAAAGACACCTCGGACAACGATTTGGAGGAACAGCTGACCGATCAACGCGAAGCACTCAGTCAGCTGATGAACGAACTCAAGAAGATCGTCGAGCAATCCGAACTCAACGAGCCGCTGCTGTCGAAAACGTTGTATGAAGCCATTCGCAAGACGCGTGCAGATCAGCCTGAGGAGTCACTGGAAATGACCCGCCGGTTTCTCCGGTACAGCATGACCCGCGAAGCCCGACATGCGGAAGAACAGGCGCGGCAGGGGATCGAAAATCTGCGTGACGGGGTCGAGAAGGCTGCCGAAAGCGTTCTCGGCAACGAGGTCGACTCGCTCCGACGGGCACAAGCCGAATTGGACAAGCTGACTCAAGCTATCGGGGAAGAACTCGCTCAATCGAAAGTCGAAACCGAGGTTAACCAACAGGCAGCGTCATCGGGTGAAACCTCACCTTCAGAAAGCGAGGCATCCTCCAATCCGCTTGACTCTTCTCAGTCGACCGAACGACATGCAGGTGGTGAGGAACCAACACTCACACAACAGGCAACTGCTTCATTAGCGACAACGCCTTCAAATCAGTCGCCAGCAGGTGAATCTCGCTCGAATCCTCTTTCCAGTTTTCTTACTGAACCCAACGAAGATCAACAGGGCGGAGCGACTGGTGCGGTTGGACCGCATCGACCGTTGACCGGAGCGGACTTCGTTCAATGGTCGGACGGCATGCGTGACGTCGAGGAGATGGTGAGTGATCCGGATTTGAGATCGCAGATTGCACAGATTCGTGATCGGGCCAGGCAGATGCGCATCGATGTCAAACGCCACTCTCAGTCGCCCAATTGGGACCTGGTCAACACGAACATCTATGGCCCCATGCTGGAGTTGCGAACGCTGCTCGCTGAGGAGATTGCCCGCCGAGATTCGTCCGACGGCATCGTACCAATTGATCGTGACCCGGTCCCTGAACGCTATTCCGAATTAGTAGAGCGGTACTACGAACGGCTGGGGAGTGGTCGGTGATCGTGCTCCCGGTTGCAACGCTCGTCATCGGGGACCGCAGTTGGTTTGCGCCGGCGGTGTTGACGTTGATCGTCGCCACGCTGTTGCTCGTGATTGCCTATGCACAGACTCGTGCTGCACGTCGGACTCGTATCTGGGCATTGCTTCCAAAGCTCCTTGCGTTCGTCCTGCTCTCCGCCTGCCTGATCGACCCGCTCTGGACGAGCACTCGTGCCAAGCCCGGCGAGAACCAGTTTGTGATCCTGGCAGACAACAGCGCCAGTCTCACAATTCAATCCGGCCCGGAGAGCACTCGCGGTCAGATCCTGTCCGCGGTCCTGACAGATTCGGAATCTGCCTGGCAGACCAGACTCTCGCAGGACTTCGACGTACGCCGTTACACATTCGACACCCGACTGACAAATGTTCCGGACTTCAACGATCTGAACTTCACAGGAACATCAAGTTCGATCGAATCGGCCTTGTCCACGATCGCTGATCGTTACCAAGGAAGGCCGCTCGCCGGTGTCCTGCTGTTCACGGATGGGAACTCGACAGATGCTATTGATCAGCTTCAAGATGTGCAGACGCTGCCGCCGGTGTATCCCGTGCTGCCTCCTGCAGGCCAGACGCCTCCCGATTTGTCCGTGACACAAATCTCAGTCAGCGAGACCGTGTTTGAGGACTCACCGATCACGGTGCAGGCCCAATTGACTGCACATGGACTCGATGGACAGAACGTCGTTGTGGAACTTCTGGATGAAACCGGAACGGTAGTTGATGAGTCACGACTCACCCTGTCAGGTTCAGAACCGGTTTCGGTCCGGTTTGAGACACGTCCCAGCAAGCCGGGGCTGACGTTCTACTCGGTGCAAGTGACACCGGCTGAGGACGGAGTGACGACAGAGGCGACGCTGGAGAACAACAGCCGGACAGTCGCGGTGAACCGGGAAGGGCGGCCGTATCGTGTGCTCTATGTGGCAGGCCGTCCCAACTGGGAGTATCGCTACCTGCATCGGGCCTTGGATGCCGATCCACAGGTCGAACTGGTCAGCCTGATTCGCATCGCCCGCAAGGAAGCCAAATTTGACTTTCGCGGCCGAGACGACGAGTCGAGCAATCCTCTGTTTCGCGGGTTTGTCAAAGAAGGCGATGAAGAGACGGAGTCGTACGATGAAGCGGTGCTCATCCGCTTGGGGACGAAGGATGAAGCCGAACTTCGTGATGGCTTTCCGAAAGAGAAGGCACAGCTCTACCAGTATGATGCCCTCCTGCTCGATGATGTTGAGGCAGAGTTCTTCACGCATGACCAGCTGGCCCTGATGGGACAGTTCGTGTCCGAACGAGGGGGCGGACTGCTGATGCTCGGCGGTGTCGATACGTTTCAGCAGGGTGATTACGCCCACACTCCGGTGGCGGACCTGCTGCCCGTCTACCTCGATCGCGGTGACGAGATGGGTCCGTCGGTCGGATACCGCCTCTCGCTGAGTCGTGACGGATGGCTGCAACCGTGGATGCGACTCCGACGCAATGAGACCGACGAACAGAAACGACTGGCGGACATGCCCGCATTCGGGACCGTCAACCGGATTGAATCAGTGAAGCCCGGAGCACGTGTGATGGCTGTGCTCGAAGGCCCCAGAGGCGAGTCATATCCTGCGATCGTCGCCCAACGGTACGGGGCAGGGCGTTCACTGGCGGTACTCGTGGGAGATCTGTGGCGATGGAGCCTTCACCGGGAATCAGGAGCGGAGGATGACCTGGGTAGGACGTGGCGTCAAAGTGTGCGTTGGCTTGTTTCCGATGTCCCCCAGCGATTAACGGCAGAGGTGGTCACACCCCAACAGTCACACGAAGAGGGAGTCAAACTGACAATGCGGGTCCGCGATGCTGAGTTTCAGTCGCAGGAGAATGCGGATCTTCGAATCAATGTGACGCAGCCGGATGGAAGTTCGATCCAACTGGAATCCACCCCTTCGTTGAATGAGACCGGGTTGTTTGAATCAACATTCGTCCCACAACAGCCGGGAAGTCATCGGGCCACGGTGACGCTGAGTGACGCCGAAGAAGTAACTCCGCTGACCACGACCGTCGGCTGGACCAGCGATCCGGCAGCGGACGAGTTTCGAGAGATCGACATCGACCGCGAGAGGATGGAGGAACTCGCCAAACGAACGGGGGGCGAGGTCGTTGCGGCTGAAGAGTTGGACTCCTTCGTCAACACGCTCCCTACGAGACATGCGATCGTCACTGAGACGTTGTCGTCTCCACTGTGGCATCGTTCGTGGATGTTCGGACTCGTGCTCCTCTGCCTCATCGGAGAATGGGGCATCCGACGACTGCGGGGTTTGCCATGAGGTTCCGTGACAGAATCCGTGTTGCCGCAATGAGCCTGTTGCTGTTGGCGATCGGGCAGGCCTCCGCCTCGGACACTCCGGAGACCGCTTCGCGGGCCACGTTGATTCTCGTTCAGGGAGCACCGGGAACCGATCAGTATGCCCGCATGTTTGACGAGTGGTCACAGCAATGGAAAGCCGCAGCCGAACTGGGAGACGTCACGGTTCATGACATCGGCAGCGACGTGGAACCTTCACCCAAAGACGTCCTGCAGCAGGTCATCGTTGAGGCATCTCAAGAGCACGAGCGTCCGCTGTGGATTGTCCTCATCGGACATGGCACCTTTGATGGGAGAGCTGCCAAGTTCAATCTGACGGGTCCGGACGTCTCTGCTAAGGAACTTGCTGAGTGGCTGGAACAGACCCGGCGACCGCTGGCGATTGTCAATTGTGCCTCAGCCAGTTCCCCCTTTGTCGACCAACTCTCGCTAACAGGACGAGTGGTCATCACGGCAACGCGAAGTGGCAGCGAAGTCAACTTCACTCGTTTCGGAGGCTTCATTGCGAACGCAATTGGCGATATCTCGTCTGATCTCGACAAGGACGGACAGGTGTCGCTGCTGGAAGCGTTTCTGACTGCGTCGCGACAGACGACCGCAGACTACGAAGGGCTTGGACAACTGGTCACCGAGCACGCCCTGCTCGACGACACTGGCGATGCCCGTGGCACGACGGCCGACTTCTTCGAGGGAATCAGGCCGGTGAAGATTCCGGAACGGGGCGAGACACTCGACGGGCATGTGGCTCATCAATGGCATCTGATCCCCAGCGACGAGGAACGCCGTTTCCCTGACGAGTTACGCCCGCGCCGTGATGAACTGGAACTGGAGATCGCACTGCTGCGCGATCGGAAGTCAGAGATGGAAGAAGACGCGTATTACTCTTCGCTGGAGTTGCTCCTCGTTGAACTTGCCAGACTGTACGAACAGGCTGACGGTGCCTCTCAGAATAATCCATCTACGCTTGATGATCTTCCTCCCGGTGAGGCGGAAAGCGAAACGCGGGAGGAGAATCCCGCTCGTTGACTGCCCGCTCTTCTATGGTGCTGCCATCAGTTGACGAATCTGGTCGGCATTCTTTGCGACTTGTTCGATGCGAAGGTCGCAGAGTTGGCCGTAGAAGTGATCTGTCGTCCCGAATCCGATCCGAAGCGGTTGTGAGTTGGTGAGATTGAAATCGTCCGGAGCGAAAGTGGTCGATGTCGAAACGAAGTCGCCGTCGATGTAGAGCTTAAGTCGATCTTTCTCCCGGACGGCTGCGATGTGATGCCAGCCAGATGGCAGTGCACGGTCACAGGTTACGTTGCGACCGACTTCGACCGAGTGCACATGCCCGGAAGGGAGCACTCCCGCAAACAGCCGCCCCTGAAAGACTGACATCGTCCACACACGTCGATATTGCACGTCGGGAGTCCAATCGAGGCGAGCAACTTTTGTCCACGATGGTGGAGTCTGTCCGCCTGTCGCCTCATCAAAGCGGTAGACCTCCGCCGTAGGTAACGTACCTCCGTACATCTTGCCGTTGTAGACAACCAGGGGCATCGTCTCTTTTTCGTCGCCGAGTTGACCAACGTCGTTCCAGACCGTGTCGCCGCCAGATCGAAAGACTTTGGCATTCGGCCACTCGCTCACGTAAAGATCGTCACGATAAGTCGCGAAGCCGTAGGTTTGTGACGCCCCTTCGATGACTCCCAGATGCTCCCAGAATTCGCCGTCGTAACGATAGACGGCCCCCTGATCATAACCCGATGCGTAGATGTGTCCGTTATAGACCGTGAGGGATTCGACCCGCTTGCCATCGGGAACCCCGCAGGATGTCCACTCGGTGCCTCTCTCGTAACGGAAGAATCCGGCGGGGGCATACAGCGAACCAGCGTACAGCTTGCCGTTGTACACCACCATCCCATTGATGCCCTCGGTCTCAGGGAGTTGACCACAGCTGGTCCATTGATGGTCGCCGTCGTATCGATAGACGGTCCCCCCAAGATGTGGGTTCTCGGACTCCGCGAGTGCAGAACCTCGCAGCCTGTATTTGCTGACACCCACGTAGAGATGACCGTCATACACCACGAGTGACGAAACCGAGTTGCAGCGGTCCGGGGCACCACAATCGGTCCACTCGTCGCCGTCAAAGCGGAAGACGCGGCCGGCCTCGTTCTCACCTGCTTCACAAGTTCCAGCGAACAGCTGCCCGTCGAAGACCGCCATCCCGAAAATCAGAATGGCGTTCCCCAGGCGCCCGTGATCGGTCCAATCGCCGGGCGTGCTCCCGTTGTCGATGCCGAAGTGAACATTCCGCCAATTCGCCTGACTGGACGTCACCCCCGGTCGGCTGTCAATCCCCAGACGGAAGCCTGTCCGGGTCGACGCGTCATACTGGCTGAGAATTTCTCCCGGCAGGTCGCCCGTGGCATCGTCCACGTTCACCCAGACTGCGATCGTGAAGTCATCCGTTCCAAGAGCTGGAGAGACGCCGGACGGAATCTCGATCTGGGACGTGACGCCATTGAACTTTGCAACGTGAGAAGTCGTACCGTGCGGACCATTCTCACCGAGATCGACATCATGTGAATACGAACGGAGTTGTTCGTCGAAGAGACTGCCTCCGATTTCGACCGAATCGATCAGGAACTCGCCAGCGACAGCGCCTGACACCATTCCCAGGATGAGCAACATCAAGCACAAGGCGGAGCAGAGAGTTTTCATCACTCGTGAGTTGTCCGTGTTCGAGGCGGAAGAAGAGAAGTGCAACGCGGTTCAGATCAGACCCCGATCCTGATCTGAACCGTCGTCAGGATCAAGGCTGACGCCCAAACTCATCTCGGGAAATGACGCTGACACAGGAGTTGCGGTTTTCATTCGTGGATGAATCGTTCATACTGTGTCAACGACACCATCAAGCAGAACTGCTGATCGCTGGGAGGTGATTCGATGCTGACTCTGTGGGGCGACCGGCAAGGTCGACTATGCGACGGGACATCACGACGCAGCTTCCTCCGCACGGGAGCACTCGGACTCGGGGGGCTCTCGCTCGCTGACCTCCTGCGACTGAAAGCTCAGGCAGACACATCAGCTTCAACCTCCGGGACCTCGGTGATCTTTATCGAACTGGCTGGAGGTCCATCCCAATTCGAGACGTACGATCCCAAGCCACGTGCTCCGGTCGAATACCGCGGCCCCATGTCTGCAATCGCAACGAGTCTGCCGGGAGAGCAATTCTGTGAAACCCTGCCACGACAGGCGGTCATGCTCGATAAGCTGACGGTCATTCGATCGATTCGGCACAGCAAGAGTTCACATGACCCATCCAGTCATCTGACCCAGACTGGCTACTACAAGACTGGGCAGAAGGGGGGACCGAGCCAGATGCCCTGCTTCGGTTCGGTGATCGGTAAGACTCGGGGCCCGAATGCTCCTTCCATGCCGCCATACGTCGCGGTGCCGACGATCATGCGGAACGGAGGGGCCGCCCATCTGGGACGGGGCTATGAACCGTTTCAGACAGCTGGAGATCCGAATGATCCGAAGTTTCAGGTCAAGAACCTTTCTCTCTCTGAAAGCGTGACATTCGATCGGCTTGACGACCGCCGCTCGCTCCAAACTGCACTCGATCGACAGCGTCAGCTTGTCGACCTGGACGGGTCGGCCGTGGCCCTTGATGAATTCAAACGACAGGCCTTTGATCTCGTCACCAGCCCACAGGCCCGCAATGCCTTTGACATCTCGCAGGAGAGTGACCAATGCCGAGATCGCTACGGTCGCAGTACTGTTGGACAAAGTATGCTGTTGGCCCGGCGACTGGTTGAGAGTGGTGTCACGTGTGTGACGGTACGAGTGACCGGGTGGGATGACCACACCAGCCTCGTCAAAAGACTCCGACCGCGGGCCGCTCAATATGATCAGGGACTTGCCGCTCTGGTCGAGGACCTGCATGAACGCAGCATGCAGGACGACGTGCTGATCATCGCGATGGGCGAGTTCGGCCGGACTCCTCGATTCAACAAGAACAAAGGTCGCGACCATTGGGGCTCTCTGATGAGCGTCCTGCTGTCCGGCGGCGGACTGAAGCCCGGCATCTTCGGAGCATCCAACTCCAAGGGGGAAGTCCCCGTCGAGATGGAGTATCGACCAGAGAACGTCCTGGCCATGTTGTACCGCCATCTGGGCATTGATCCATCAATGTCATTTCCCGACTTCTCCGGGCGTCCCCGTTACCTGCTCGAGGAACGGGAACTGATCCACGAGATCATCTGAGGTCTCGTCGTGCACCTGGCGATCTACGAACGCTCGCTAAACGTGGGGTATATCTGCGATTAGCCGACGATTCCAGATCGGTGTCTTGCCATGCCTCGGCACGATTGCTGCCATCCACTGGCCTTTGGGTAGTTCTTATGGGGATGCAGCGATATCCTCGTCTTGAATTGCATCCCCTGTTGGAGTCATCGCTGATGCGCATCGGTCTGCTCTTGCTTGCTCTACTTCCGTTCACCTCGACTGCTGAACTCTCTGCAAATGAACCGATCGACATCGGCTCACGTCGGGAGTTGTTTGTTGATTCCGCATTGATCGACCAGATGAATGGGCAGGCCGAACTCAGGCTGCATCATCCCACACCGCGAGAGATCGCGATTCAGTTTGATCAGCCCTGGGAAGGAAATGCGAGCGGCTATCCCACGGTCATTCAGGATGGCGACCTTTACCGGATGTACTACCGTGGGCATGCCTACATCATTGACGACCCGCCATTGAAGCAGGCGCAGTCGGAGGTTGTCTGCTATGCCGAAAGCAGCGATGGTATTCACTGGACGAAGCCCAATCTGGGTCTGTTCGATTGGCCCGGGTCACCCGAGAACAACATCATCTGGCGCGGAGGCCCAGAGACACACAACTTCGCTCCTTTCATCGACACCAACCCCGGCTGCCCTCCCGCGCAGCGATTCAAAGCCATCGGAGGTACTATTACGAGTAAGGGATTGCTGACGTTTCAATCGGCGGACGGCATCCACTGGAAACCTCTGAGTGATGGACCGGTCGTGACCAAGGGGGCCTTCGATTCTCACAATACGGCCTTCTGGGACCCTGATCATCACCGCTACTCGATGTACGTGCGGTACTTCAGTGAAGACCAGTTCAAAGGGTTGCGATCGATTGGGATGTGTCACTCGGATGACTTTGAACACTGGTCCGAGCCGGTCGGATTGGAGTATCCGGATTCGCCACCTCAGCAGATGTATACGAATCAGATCGCTCCATACTATCGCGCCCCGCATGTACTGTTCGGATTCCCAACCCGGTATGTTGCAAAGCCACTCACTGACTTCGTGCAGACGCTTCCGCCGGTTGAACTTCGTACGACCCTCATCGCCGCTGACGAGCGCGTGGGGACGGACCTGACCGACGGCTTGTTCATGTCGAGTCGTGACGGACTGACGTTCCACCGCTGGGACGAAGCGTTTCTTCGCCCTGGGCCGGAAGCCGAGGGTCGCTGGATTTATGGGGACAACTATCAAAGCTATGGACTCTTCGAGACGCAGGCCGATCAGCCGGGGCTCCCCAATGAGATCTCTCTGCACTTTGACGAGGGAGCCTGGCGTGATTCGAGACGCGTCCGTCGCTACTCCATCCGGCTGGATGGGTTCGTCTCGCTGCATGCTCCGTACGCGGGGGGTGAGGTGACGACGAAACTGCTGACATTCAACGGGAATCAGTTGTCGCTGAACTACACGACATCCGCCGCCGGCAGTCTGCGTATCGAGATTCAGGACGCGGAGGGTCAGCCGATCGAAGGCTTCACCCTTAACGATTCGGCCGAGATGTTCGGCGACTCGACCCAGCAGATCGCACAATGGTCCAGCGGGAGTAACCTCAGCGGTCTCTCAGGACAACCGGTGCGTCTGCGGTTTGTCCTCAAGGACGGAGACCTTTACTCATATCGTTTTGAAACTCACGACAGGTAGTACCCTCTGTACGACTTCCCCGAGCCGACATCTCGAATGTCGGTCATTTCGAGATTCTCCCAACGATCGACCGTTCCATGTTGCTCCATCGCCCACTTCGACTGAAACTCATTGTCGCTGCTCTTTGTCTGAACTTTGTGCACGGTCAAGCACTGTTGGCTGAGAAACCAACGCCCGATTGGGTGCGGGTCACGGACGAGGCAGAATGGCAGCCGCGTGATTCACAGGGGGAACTGGTCTACGACGGAAAGCTTTGGATCTTCGGCGGGTGGTTCGACTCCTACGAAGCACCGCCGCGCGACGTCTGGAGTTCTGCGGATGGCAAGTCCTGGCAGCTGGTCGAGAAATCCGCTCCCTGGAAGCACAGCGATCTGTCGATGTCGGTGACGTTCCATGATCGCATGTGGTTCATGGGTGGCTGGTACAACGGTCGGCTGCCCGGTCATTCCGCGAGTAACATGGTCTGGTCTTCAAACGATGGAGTGAAGTGGGATCAGGAGACGGATAACGCAGGCTGGTCTCCGCGACTCGCGTCTGCCCTTGTCGTCCATGAAGACAAGATGTGGATTCTTGGCGGCACTGAGAACTACTACTTCGGAGATGACAGCAGTCTCAGGAATGATGTCTGGTCTTCAACCAATGGCAAAGAGTGGACGCTTGTGACCGACTCTGCTGCGTGGGCGCCTCGGGCCTATCATCAGGCAGCGGTACTCAATGGTCGAATCTATGTGTTCGGCGGAGGCAATTACGTGCCCGAGTATCAGGCTTTGAATGACGTCTGGAGCTCGGCCGATGGTGTGACCTGGCGACTCGAAACCGAAGCGGCTCCGTGGAGTCCACGCCTGTGGTTCTCTTCAGCCGTCTATCGGGACCATATCTGGGTCATCGGCGGCTGGTCGAACAATCCCTCCACCAACCTGGGGGACGTGTGGTACTCCAAAGACGGCAAGTCCTGGAAGCAGTTCGAATCGAAGGTTCAATGGAAAGAACGGCACGAACATTCGGTGTTCGTGTTTCAGGACAAACTCTGGGTCGTCGGGGGCCACGCTCGTCCGCTGGACAATGATGTCTGGTCAATCCAGATCGACAAGGACTGGTTCGGGGAGGATTGAATCAATCACGTAATGATGATTCTTCATCACTTCGTGCTGGTTTGTCCTGTCCACGTCTGGTAGCATCTGAGCTTCAGGTTCATGACGGGCACGCGTCGATCGTGAGCGCCTCCCCGCAGTAGGTCGGATAGATCTCGTCGAAGACCTAGTTCGTCCCCCCGTTCCTATTTCGAGGAGGAAAACGATGAGACTTGGAATTTCTATGGCCCTTCTGGCCGGAGTCTTTGGGCTGTCTGCTGCAGACGTTCGGGCAGACAATCCTTACGGAACCCCGCGGCAGTATTACTCAGACTATACCTACGTCCCGAGTCACGGGTATGGCTATCGAACGTATTACTTCAAGCCCACGGAGTCGTACGCAGGGTACAAGCATCACTATGTGATCTATCCGCAAAACGACCAGCAGCACGGCTACTACTACAATCCGGAGACGCAGACGTACTGGGGTCGGTGCCCGTCACAGTGCCACGGCGAGCCGCTGTATTCGCTGCTTCGTCCAGTACACCGTCAGGGAGTGTTGAGTCAGATCCCGCAGAATCAATTCCCGGCTCCAGGGGCTCTGCCGACGATCCCGGGTGCCACAGATAACACGACGCTGGATCTCGCACCGGACAATACTCCGGTAGTTCCACCCGCGGCTGCAGGTGCTCCGGGAACTCCGCCGGAGACTCCCCCCGCGGTCGTGAATCCACCCGCATCGGGTGTTGGACAGGGCCCGGGTGACCCGCCGCCGCCGGGCATCCCGACAACGACCGCTCCGCCTCCGGATGCTCCCCCGGCAGAAGCAGCCGCAGTTCCGATCGCTGCTGCCGGTCAATAATGGCATCATCGGAGATCGATGAGTACGATCTTCACCAGACGGAGTCGACCGTCAGCACGCGAATTTCAACAATGCGTGCATGGTCGACTCCGTTTGTTTTTGTGACTTGAACTCGCAGACCATCGATCGGATTGTCCAGTTCGAGAGTATGCCTTCGGAGGCGCTGATAGTTGCTCGTGACTTCGATCGCCGTGGTCCATTCACCGTCAATCCGAACGTCCAGTGTGTAGTCGCTGACGGTTTCTGGCTGAGGCTGCCCCCATTGCATGCGGCTGGTATATCCATCGTGGTGGCTGAGTGTGAGATGTCGGTGGAGTCCCGTATCGAACACGAGTTGAACTTCATGCACAGCGATCGGCTGTGGCCACTCCAGTTTGATCCAGGCAGGCAGTCCCTGTGCAGGATCTGACATCCAGCGGTGCAGACCCGGAGTTCTTCTGGTGACAGGCACACCATGCGGTCCGTGAACGCTCCGCGTGATGCCCGTGATCACGTGGGCAGGTTCACCTCCGGGAAGATGACTGAAGGCCGTGATGCGGGCTGTCCTTGCTGCATCATTCTGACCCTCGGAGAGTCGGCCAATCAGGAAGGCATCATCGCGCAGCAGGCGCTGCTGTATTGCGTTGATCGCGGCTGAAATGTGTGTGAGTTCATCCACTGGCACACCATGAGCAACTGCATACGCTGCTGCCGTGCCTATACCCTGACCAACGACAGCACAGGTTGCCATCACCCGAGTTGATGAGAACGCAACATGCGTCGCAGAGATGTTGCGGCCTGCAAACATCAAATTGGAGACGTCCCCGGAAACACAGCAACGCAGGGGAATGTCATACAGAAAGGGGACCGATGTCTGCACACACGGTTCCTCATCTGCGAGATCAACCCCCTCGGGCGGATGCAGATCGAGCGACCAGCCTCCATACGCAATCGCATCATCGAACTTACGTGACGTCATGATGTCCTGCTCTGTGAGGACATGCTGTCCGACAAATCGTCGGCTCTCCCGTTTGCCAGGGAGAAACCCAATCCAGTCCAGAGCCCAATGCGAAGCATCAAAGGGATCGATTGTGGAGCATCCCTCAGGCGGACCGTTCTTGACGTGATCCCAGATGCCAAGGGCAATCGACAGCAACTCATCCCGGATCGTTTCGTTGTCCTTGATCGTATCGAGTGTCCCGCCCCATTCGGCCCACCAGTAGCCGTACTCATGAGTCGGTTCCTCTTCACCGGGCGTTGCATACAGACGAAGTTTGAGGCCATCCTGCGAGAATTGTCTTGCCCAATGCGGAGCGACGAATGGCATCGGCTGAGCGTGCTTGCGGGCCTGGAGGAGAATCGTCGAACCCAGACGCTTCCGATCAGCGATCTTAACAGCCAGGGATTCCTGAAATTGCTCACGGGACTCCCGGCCTTCCATGAACGAGGCTCCTGCCTCTGCCCCCAAGCGTCCATCTCCCGTGCAGTCAATGAACACCTTGGCCTGAATCTCGAACCGGTCTTCCGTACTCTGCCGTGCTGCGATGGCGGAAACGATCCTTCGTTCCGATACGCTGGCACCTGTGACGGTCGTGTTGAGGAGCAGTGTGAGATTCGGTTCACGGCGACAGAGGTCATACAGGATCAGGTCAAACATTGATGCAGACCGTTGCGGATTCCGGACCGCGTTCTCCAGTCGGATTTCTTCAATAATGCCTCCCTCGCGAGCCTCGGTCTCCAACTCTCTTCCGCGGTCGAATCGCCCCGTGCCATTCGCACCGACAATGTGCATGCGGACCTCACTGGAGGCATTGCCACCAAGCACGGAGCGGTCCTGACACAGAATCACTTTGGCACCGCATCGGGCAGCGGCGAGCGCACAGGGAACACCCGCAGCGCCCCCACCGGCGACCAGGACATCGCATTGAAGGGAGTGTGTCAGAAGTGGCATCGTAACCTCATCTCATTCGTCGAGCGTTCTCTTGCACTGTATCATGTCCGACTCGGTGTCGTCCCTGTGGACGAAGTTCACCGAGAGCTGATCGAATCCAAATCAAGTCCCGAGAAACAGATGTCTGCTTCATCCGATAAATCACATCCGCCCTCGCACTTTCGAGGCATGATGCCCATCTTGCCGACCGCTATTAAGCCATCGGGAGCGATCGACGAAACAAGCCAACGTCGACTTGTGCGATACTGCCTCGATCATGGAGCTGTGGCGATCGGTCACTTCGGAATCGCATCCGAGTTTCACAAGATCTGTGATTCCGATCGAAAGAACTTGACTGAAATCATCGTCGATGAAGTGGCCGGTCGCGTACCTGTGTTCATCGGTGTGACGGCGCTCGGAGTCCGGACGGCGGTCGGGTACGCTCAACTGGCTGAAGAGCAGGGGGCTGACCTGATCATGGCGGCACTCCCCTATGTCGATATGCCCAATGCCGCGGGGGCTGAGGCGTATTATCGCAGCCTGTCGGATTCAACATCACTGCCGATCATCATCCAGGACACACCTGCCAGTTCTGGTGTGCTGACTGCCGAGTTACTGACACGCCTGTGGGAGACGATTGATGGGGTTCAACACGTCAAAGGTGAGGGGAAGGGTTTCCTCGAAAAGACTGCGGAACTTTTGAAACAAAGCGATGGTCACATGTCCGTGATCGGAGGAGCCGGCGGACGGCATCTCATTCACATGCTGCGGCTGGGTGTGACCTCATTCATGACGGGGACGGAAGCACTCGATCTGCACGGCAGCACTGTTCATGCCTACCTTGACGGCGATGAGGAACGGGCTGCCGACATTTATTTCGACAAGATTCTCCCCTATTTGGGATTCTATCTCGACTATTCCGAAGAGCTATTGAAGTCCATGCTCCATCGTCGCGGCATCATCGATCATCCGGATGTGATCGCCCCGCGAGCGTGTGCACCCATGAGCCAGATCGAACGCCGCGAGTTCGATTGGGTGCTCGAACGAATTGGATTAGGGCATGGCTCAAGCAAGTGAAGTCGTTCGGCCTACAGTTCGATGAAAAGATACAAAGAACTCGGTGATTTCGTTTCATCGTTCACTTCGGTACACTGCAAGTCTCCATTCATCAACCCGCCCAAAGCCCCTCCAAGAAAGGTTTCTGATGCGTGTTTGTTCACTGTCACTGATTTTGTTTTTGCTCTTATCAGTCATTGCACAAGCCCAGGAAGAGGCCATCCATCACACGGTCGTGTATCAGCAGGAAGGAGAATTCGCAGGGTGGCCTGCCAACTATGGAATCTGGAATTGGGGCGATGAGATCGTGGTGGGCTTTGTCGTCGGTTATCACAAGACAAATCCCAAAGGGGGACATGACATTGATCGTGACAAGCCATCGGTCCCCCGACAGGCACGAAGCCTGGACGGAGGCGAGACGTGGACTGTCGAGATCCCCGATTATCTCGATGAGGACGGAAATGAGGCTGAGCCAACCGAATTGCAGCAAGCTGTCGACTTTAGCGATCCGAACCTGGCGTTGAGGTTCAAGGGGGGCCACTGGCATTACTCGCTTGATCGTTGTCATACGTGGGAAGGTCCATTTGAGTTGCCGACATTCGATCGTCCCAACCTGCAAGCGAGGACCGACTATCTTGTCGAAGGTCCGAGTCGCGTGACGGCATTCATCGCGGCCTCAAAAACAGAGACTCCGCAAGAAGGCCAGCCGCTCTGCATCCGCACGACGGATGGCGGCCTGACGTGGGATCTTGTTGGTTGGATTGGGCCCGAGCCTCCAAAGGACTATGGATACGCCATCATGCCTGCGACTGTGCGTGTGGGTGAGGCCGGCTACCTGAGTATGATCCGTCGCGGCGGCGTGTTTGACGGTCAAAGGCGGTGGTGGGTAGAACCTTATCTGTCGCCGGATGATGGCAAGTCATGGTATCTGCTGGATGAACCCGTCATCGAGAACTCCGGAAATCCCGCAACGCTCACGCGACTTGAGAACGGTTCCCTCGCGTTGGCCTATGGGATGCGTCGCTCGCCGTACGGGATCCGTGTGCAACTCTCTGATAACGACGGCCAATCCTGGAGCCGTGTGACAAGCATCCGCAGTGATGGCTCCAGTTGGGACATCGGCTACCCCCGCACCGTACAACGCGCGGACGGCAAGTGTGTGACAGTGTACTACTATCACAACTCCGAAGTTCCCCAGAGGTACATCGCCTGCACCATCTGGGACCCGGAGAAGATGGAGTAATCCGTTCTTCTACGGTGCCGGTTCGCGTTCAGACTTTCACCACTTCGTCTCCGCTGGCAGGAATCGATGAAACCACTCCTCCGAGTCACTGCGGCTCTTGCTCTGACGGTTTCCTGGGCCACGGCTGCAGAGTTGCCAAGGGTTGAAGTGAGTAACATTCGACGTGTGTTCCATAACGGCGAACACAATGCGTTCACGGATCTCACTCGATTTCACGATCGCTACTATCTGACGTTTCGGAGTTGTCCGGACGGTCACATGGTTCATCCGACGGCGTCCATCATCATTCTGGTGAGCGACGACCTGAAAGACTGGAGGCAGGTGCATCGCTTCAGCGTCAAGCACCGGGACACACGCGATCCACACTTTCTCGTCTTTCAGGACAAACTGTTCGTCTACACTGGGACGTGGTACAGCGGCGAAACAACACTGCCTCGCGATGAGTATGACCTCAATCTGCACCTCGGATATGCGGCCTGGTCTGATGACGGGGTGACGTGGCACAGCCCGATCATGCTCGAAGGTACCTTCGGGCACTATATCTGGCGAGCCAATTCCTATGACGGCAAGGCTTACCTGTGCGGGCGGCGAAAGCACGAGTTCGATGTGCGACCGCGCGGCGAAGGGCCGGAAGTCGAGTCGGCTCTTCTGGAGAGCGATGACGGCTTGATCTGGAAGACTCGCGGACTGTTTCAGGAAGTCAAAGGCGACGAGACGGCCTTTCAGTTTGAGGATGACGGGAGCATTCTGGCGATCGGCCGGCGGGGCGGAGACCCGGCACAGATCCTTCGCTCTAAGCCTCCCTACACGAAGTGGAACCGAGCTGATCTCTACCGCTACATTGGCGGGCCGCTACTGGTCCGTTGGGGGAACCGGTGGGTTGTCGGTGGACGAAGCACATTGAGTGGAAGCGCCCGGACTTCCATGTGCTGGCTCGTCGACGACGAACTGCACGAGTTCGCGGAGCTCCCCAGCGCGGGCGACAATTCTTACCCCGGCTTCATCCAGCTCAGCCCGACGGATGCTGTCATGTCATGGTATTCGACACACGAAAAGGACGATCAGGGGCAACCGATCACAGCCATCTACTTGGCAGACTTGAAGATCATTGACTGATCGATCGAGAATCCTCGAACTCAGGCGACTTTTGGAATTCAACTTCTGAACGAACCACATCAGACATCTCAGCGAGGTCCAATATGTCACTCCGACCGGTACCAGTCACCTCCCTCACGCTCGCATTAGCCGTGCTGGCTGTTTCAACCACGAGTCATGCAGACGAGGGAGTGAATAAGTTCGCGAGGTTTCAGTCGGGAGACACCGTCAGCTATGGCATCGTTGAAGGGGATCGCGTTCGACTGATCAAGGGAGATCTGTTTGGAGACTGGTCGAAGACCGACAAGACTTTCGCCCTTGATGACGTCACGCTGCTGGTTCCGACGACGCCAACTCAAGTCATCGCCCTGGCAGGCAACTACCACAGTCATATTGCGACCGGCGAAAAAACCGTGACCACGATCGTCACCACCACGACCACGACTTCGACCGATCTGGTCACCGGCAAAACAACTTCCAACACGACATCCCAGACTGAACAACGATCGAGCGATGAAGTGCCGGAGAAGTTCCGGATGCCACAGCCGTTCTTCAAAAGCCCTTCATGTCTGACGCCTCAAGATTCCAATATTGTGATCCCTAAGGAGGCCGACACGGTGCACTTCGAGGCGGAGTTGGTGCTTGTCATTGGTCGTGAGGCGAAGAACGTTTCCCTGGCCGATGCGATGGACTACGTGTTCGGAGTGACTTGTGGGAACGATGTAAGTGCCCGTGTCTGGCAGCGGAATGACGTCCAATGGTGGCGGGCGAAAGGAGCTGACACGTTCGGCCCGTGCGGTCCCTACATCGCGACGGGCCTCAACTACGACAACCTGCTCACCAAACTCAAGCTTAACGGCAAGGTGATGCAGGAGGAGAGTACGAGTCATATGATCAATGATGTCGCCCACACCGTCAGCTTTATCTCTCAGCACGTCACACTGCACCCGGGCGATCTGATCTTCACCGGCACCTCCGGCAAGACAGCAGCCATCCAACCGGGGGATGTCGTCGAGGTCGAAATTGAAGGAGTCGGTGTCCTTCGCAATCACGTTGTCGCTCAACAGGACTGATCCCGATGTACCATTTATGCACGAAGTGTCTCATCGTTTTCGCATTGCTGTCAGCCGGGATCGCGCGGGCAGCCGATGATTCATCGGTCCTTGCTCTCGATGAGCCGACGACGGCAGCTTGTCTTGATGTCCTGCGACAGGGATTGCGAGGCGACGACTTCTGGCCGTCCATCCATGCTGCGGAAGGGCTCACGCTTGGCGGTCATGGTGATGAGGTCATCGAGTTCTTGACGCCTCTTCTCCCAAAGGAAACGGACGATCAGCACCGCTGCGGGATCGCTCGTGAGTTGGTCCGGGCCGGGAATCACGAATTCGTGCAGGTGATGCTGGGAATCTTGAAAGGAGACGCCCCATTCGGTCATGTTCATGCGGCTGAGAGTTTGTACAAGGTGTCTGAAATCGGCGATGGCGTCGCAATGCGAAAGGCATTTACTCAGCCCGAGAACGTGAGACTCAAGCTGATGTCGGCTGGTGCACTGGGACGTTGCGGGAACCCGGATGCCTTGAACTATCTCCGCGAGATGCTGACTCGTGAAATCTCGACAGATGATGAGGCAGAGCACTTTCGCATCACGGCATGGGTGCTCGGTCGCATCGGTGATGACAGCGATATCGCGCGCCTCAAACAGGAACTTCCCAAATGTCAGAATGATCTCACCCGCGTGTATTTTGAGAACGCCCTCGCTGCTCTGGGTGATCCAGAAGGCCTCGCATCGCTGGCAAAAAATCTCACGAGTGAAGATCCGGTCGTCCGTACATTTGCGGCGACGTTTTCCGGTGATGCCCGCGCCCTGGGTGTTGCAGATCGACTCAAGGAGATGCTGCAGGACTCTCACCCGGATGCTCAGATCCGTGCTGCACAATCGCTACTGGCGATGAGTCGTCCTGCACCTCCCAACCGGAACGCAGACATCTCGCAGATCGTCTTCTCTCCGACTGCTCAGAATCCCCGCTACACGGAAGGTTCAATCCTCGAACTCAAGGATGGGTCGCTGTTGTTCGCGGTGACGGAATTTCAGGAAAGTGACAGCGACTTCGCCCAGGCACAAGTCATTGCACGTTCATCGACAGATGGTGGAGTCACCTGGGGAGACTCACGGGTTCTGCAGAAGAACACAGGCGGCCTCAATGTGATGAGCGTCACCCTTCGCCGTCTGACTCCGGATCGCATCGCCTTGTTCTACCTGCAAAAGAACAGCTTCAACGACCTTGACCTGTTCGTGCGATTCTCCGATGACGAAACAGAGACATTTGGTCCGCCAGTCCTGGTGACGAGCGATGACGGATATCATGTCGTCAATAACGACCGCATCACACAACTCTCCACGGGTCGCCTGCTCGCTCCGGCCGCTTCGACACCGGACGTCAACACAGACAATCACTTCACCTCTCGCTGTTACCTGTCTGACGACAGCGGAGCGTCATGGCGTCCCGGGATCGGACATGTTGATGCCGACAAACGGGGAGCGATGGAACCCGAAGTGATCGAATTGAATGACGGTCGGGTCATGATGATCGTTCGCACACAGCTCGGCATCATAGGAAAAAGTTTCTCCGAGGACGGCGGAGACACCTGGAGCAAGATGGAATCACTCGGCGTGACGGCTCCCGAGGCCCCCGCGACGCTGAGGCGTGTTCCCGCAACGGGCGATCTGTTGCTTGTCTGGAATAACACCTACGATGCAGGGACCGGTCACGGCGGACGTCGGACCCCATTGACCGCAGCACTCTCTCAAGATGAAGGACAGACCTGGAATCACATCCGCAATCTGGAGACGAATCCGGATCAGACCTTCTCCTACACCAGTCTGACCTTCGTGCAGGGCCGGGTGGTCATGAGCTACTGGGTCACGACAGAAGCGGGAAGATACGCCTCTCGCTTTCGATCTCTGCCCGTCAGTTGGTTCTATAACGAAGACTAACACCAAAGTGTCAGTCAGGACACTTCCCCCAGTCGTTTCGGTCGGTCGTCCGTTACGGTAACTGCGTCACGCCCATCAGGTAGCGGTCGCATTCTCTTGCGGCTTCGCGGCCTTCGTTGATGGCCCAGACGACGAGGGACTGGCCGCGTCGGCAGTCTCCCGCGACGAAGACCCCTTCGACGTTGGTCGTGTATTTGCCGTATTCGCCTGTGTACCAACTCATGCCACCCCGGCCTTCGCGAATGTCGACCCCCAGTTGCTCGGCAGCAGGAGATTCCGGCCCCAGAAAGCCCAAGGCAAGAAACACGAGATCACAGGGCCAATGCTTCTCCGAGCCCTCAACTCGGCAGAATGGAGGGCCGTTTTCGACAGGCTTCGACCAGTCGACCTGCACTGTGGTGAGTCCGGTCACGTTTCCATCAGTGTCCCCGGTGAACTCGACCGTTTCGATTGAGAACTCTCGTGGGTCTTCGCCAAACACGGCCTTCCGTTCGGCATGTCCATAGTCAGTGCGGAAGATGCGGGGCCATTGGGGCCAAGGGTTGTTCTCTGCACGCTCCGCAGGCGGTTGCGGGACGATCTCGAAGTTGACGAGGCTCTTGCAGCCGTGCCGCATGCTGGTTCCCAGGCAGTCGGTCCCCGTATCCCCTCCACCGATAACGATCACGTCCTTGCCGGCAGCATTGATGTAGTTGCCATCTTCGTGACGCGAGTCGAGCAGGCTCTTGGTGTTGGCCGTGAGAAACTCCATGGCAAAGTGAATGCCCTTGAATTCACGGCCGGGGATGGTCAGATCCCGAGGCCGGGTGGAGCCGGTCGCGAGAATGACCGCATCGAACTCATCCTTCAGCTCATCCGCCGGCTTGTCCTTGCCGATCTCACAATTCGTGACGAACCTGATGCCTTCCTCTTTCATGAGATTGACACGGCGTTCGACGACGCGCTCTTTCTCCAGCTTCATGTTGGGGATGCCGTACATCAACAGTCCGCCGATCCGATCGGCACGCTCGAAGACAGTCACTTCGTGCCCTGCGGAGTTGAGCTGCGCGGCAGCAGCGAGTCCGGCCGGCCCGCTGCCGACGATGGCAACCTTTTTCCCGGTACGCTCATTCGGTGGTTCCGCAACAACCCAGCCTTCCTCGAAGCCGCGATCGATGATGTTCCGTTCGATCGTCTTGATGGCAACCGGCGGATCATTGATCCCCAGCGTACACGAGCCTTCACACGGAGCAGGACAGACACGACCGGTGAACTCCGGAAAATTGTTCGTCTTGTGTAATCGATCGAGGGCTTCGCGCCAGTCGTCGTGATAGACGAGATCATTCCACTCGGGAATCAGGTTATGCACCGGACAGCCGGCTGCCGCCCCAGCAAGAATGTCCCCCGTGTGACAGAAGGGAATCCCGCAGTCCATACAACGCGCCCCTTGATGCTGGAGCACCTCCAGTTCAATTGGCTGAATGAACTCATCCCAGTCCTTGATGCGCTCGACCGGATCACGATCAACGGCTGTCTGACGAGGGAACTCTTTGAATCCTGTTGGCTTACCCATAAGTGTTGTCTGTTTCTAGTTTTTCGTAATTCGCCGAGCTTCAGCCTGGGTGAGGAACTTGTGCAACTTCTACTGTAAAGCGATTCATGAATCTTAGCGAATCTTCTTCGTCAAACAGCCAGCCAAGCCCGGCTACGGTGATCTCTTGATCACACTTGGTGTGCAAAGTGAAATTCGTTCTGCTTAACTCGTTTATCGTACTAGCCGCCCCACTGTGTTGGGCAACGGCCGTAATCGTTGGAAGTGCCCTTTGAACGCGACTTACAGGTGTGCCAACGTACCAGTAATCAATCTCCTCGAATCGAAGTGCACGGAACCCATAGCGAATTCCTTTCTCGTACACATCAAGTTCAGATGGTAACTTGCGTCGGAGAATCCATCGGTATCCTTGGATAATTGCGATCAGTGATGGGATGTAAACCAGCCAAAATTGATAGTTTCGCCAGCCACCCCGAATGTCCAAAAACAAGATCACAACACCACTTATCATGAGTGCGAAAAACAGAACTGGAATTGCGTTTGGAAGAATGAACGTAAGTAGCCTCTTTAGTCCTCGCTTCTTCTCACAACGAAATTCAAGTTCTCCCAAATACTCTTCAAACTCATGTGGATGACGACACCAACGAGACATGTCTAGCACTGCTCCATCGTCGCCGGTCTGAGTAATCGTACGAAGCGGTAGGTGTGTTGTGACGATAGTATATCAGACGGCTGGATGAACTCGTCCCAATCGCCGATTCGCTTGTGCGCATCACGCATGATCGCCGTCTGCCGGGGGAACTCTTTGAATCCTGTTGGTTTACCCATGTTAGTTTTTTACAACCGCGAATACCGCGAATGGTGCGAATGGATTAGGTGGATACGCCACCACTTCATTCGCAATTCACGCGCTGTTCACGGTTCCTCTCTACAGTTCTTGCAATTCGTTCATACTCAAGTTTCGGATGCCCTGAAAAGTTCACGAGCAGGCCGAGTTGGATTCCGGTCGCTTTGAGATAGTTGTGAAGTTGTGCCCGGTGTCGATCGTGAAACTCGTTGACGGCTTTAATCTCGACGATGATTCTCTCAAAACAGACAAAGTCCGGCTTGTAGGTTTGTTCGAGTCGATGGCTTTTGTATTCGATGACGAGTTCCTGTTGAGAGACGAATCGGATACCGCGCAATCGAAACTCAATCTCCAAGGCTTCCTGATAGACCGGTTCAACAAATCCTGATCCAAGTTGATTATGAACCTCGAAACATGCTCCCATAATTGCATAGCTCTCATCGGGGAATAGAATCTCGGTCATCGTCACAACTCAGATTCTCATGAACCGCGAGTTTCACGAATGAGGCGAATTGAAAGATTTGGCGCCACAACCTATTCGCACCATTCGCACCATTCGCGGTTGTCAATCATTTTCTCACCGGCTCTCCGCCATTTCTGGTGACTCCTCGCCAGCGGCCTCGGCCATCGCTGCGGCTTTGAGTTCGTCCAGCGACTTCTTGTATTCGCGGGGCATAACCTGGACGAACTTGGCCGACTCGACATCCCAGTCTTCGATGATGGATTTGGCAATCGCAGAGCCGGTATAGATGTGATGCTTCTCGACCAGTTCCTTCAATTCTGCGACGTAGTCCGGATCATCGACTTTGGCGAGCGGGATGAGGTCAACAAGTTCAAGATTACAGTTCACACGAAGCTGATCGAGACTGTCGGTGTAGACGTAGGCGACTCCGCCAGACATACCTGCCGCAAAGTTTCGGCCTGTCGGGCCAAGAATCACGACCCGACCACCGGTCATGTACTCGCAGCCGTGATCGCCGACCCCTTCCACGACTGCCTTGGCACCGCTGTTCCGCACGCAGAACCGCTCTGCGGCCCGACCACGGAAGTATGCTTCCCCGGATGTGGCACCATACAGGGCCACGTTGCCAATCAGGATGTTCTCACGAGGAACAAACGTGCTTGACTCGTGCGGATGGACGATCAGTTTGCCCCCCGACAGACCTTTCCCCGCGTAGTCATTGGCGTCGCCGATGACTTCGATCGTTACGCCATTAACTGCCCATGCCGCGACCGACTGTCCGGCGGAACCACGGGTGACGATGCGGATCGTGTCCTCCGGGAGGCCTTGCGGACCCCACTTCTTGCTGACTTCGTGAGACAGAGTCGTCCCGAAGGCGCGGTCGATGTTCTGGATGTCGATTTCCAGTTTGATTTTCTCCCCCTTCTCGATCGCCTCACGGGCTTGCGGGATGAGAAATGTCTGATCGAGCGTCTGATCGAGACCATGATTCTGAGCCTGCTGACAGTAAGTGCCAGCATCGGTGTAACTGCTGATCGCACGCGTCAGGACGAGCGACAGGTCGAGGTGTCGGGCCTTCCAGTGATCGATCGAGGAGTTCCACTCCAGCAGGTCAGCACGCCCGACCATTTCGTTGATCTTGCGGAAGCCGAGCTGAGCCATGATCGTGCGCAAGTCCTCTGCAACCATGAAGAGGTAGTTGATGACATGCTCCGGTTGCCCCTTGAACTTCGCGCGAAGTTCGGGATCCTGCGTGGCGACTCCCACAGGGCAGGTGTTGAGATGGCATTTCCGCATCATGATACAACCGAGCGTGATCAGAGGTGCGGTTGCTAAGCCGAACTCCTCAGCTCCGAGCAGACACGCAATCGCCACGTCACGACCGGTGCGAATCTGACCATCGGTTTCCAGTTTTACGCGGCTTCGAAGATCGTTCTTGACGAGCGTCTGATGCGTCTCCGCAATGCCCAGTTCCCACGGGAGGCCGGCATGCTTGATGGACGTCAGCGGGGAAGCGCCGGTTCCGCCGCCATCACCCGAGATCAGGATCTTGTCTGCGTGTCCTTTGGCAACTCCGGCTGCGATCGTGCCGACTCCGACTTCCGACACAAGCTTGACGCTGATGCCTGCTGACGGATTGGCATTCTTGAGGTCGAAGATCAGCTGTGCCAGGTCTTCGATGGAGTAGATGTCGTGATGCGGCGGTGGGCTGATGAGTCCGACGCCGGGAGTCGAGTTGCGAGTCGCGGCGATGATCTTGTCGACCTTGTGACCGGGCAATTCCCCCCCCTCGCCGGGCTTCGCTCCCTGGGCGATCTTGATCTGCAACTCATCCGCATTCGTGAGATACCACGAGGAGACGCCGAACCGACCGCTGGCGACCTGCTTGATCGCAGAGCGGCGATTGTCCGCGAAGCGTTCGTAATTCTCGCCCCCCTCTCCCGTGTTGGACTTGCCGCCGATCTGATTCATCGCGACAGCCAGCGACTCGTGAGCTTCGGCCGAGATGGAGCCGTAACTCATGGCACCGGTGCAGAACCGCTTGACGATCTTCTCCGCCGTCTCAACTTCATCGAGCGGGACCGGTGTTGTTCCCGTCTTGAACTGCATCAAGCCGCGGAGCGTACCTTGTCGGTGATCGCTCTCATTCATCAGCTTGGCAAAGCGATCATAGGCAGACTTATCGCCCGCGCGAGCTGCCTGCTGAATCTCGGCAATCGTGAACGGGTTCCAGCCGTGTTTCTCACCGCCGTGTCGCCAGTGAACAATCCCGTCATTTTGCAGGACGGGCAAACGATGGCTTTCGTGGCGAGCGGGGAAACCCTGCTCGTGACGACGGAGATGTTCCTCAGCGAGGATCTCGAAATCGATGCCTTTAATTCGACTTGCGGTGCCAGTGAAACACTTGTCGATGATGTCACTGGAGAGACCGAGTGCCTCAAAAATCTGCGCGCCCTTATACGAGGCGAGTGTCGAGATCCCCATCTTGCCCATGACCTTGAGCATGCCTTTACGGATCCCCTCACGGTAGGTCTGGACGATCTTCTCTTCGGTGTAATCATCCTTGAGATGGCCGTGATTCTTGGCATCACGAATTGCCTCAAAGGCAAGATACGGGTTGATGGCATCGGCCCCGTATCCAACGAGGAGGCAGAAGTGATGCACTTCGCGAGCTTCACCCGTTTCGAGGATGATGCCAATTCGGGTGCGAAGCTGATGGCGAACCAGGTAATGGTGCACGGCTCCGCAGGCCAGTAGCATGCTCACGGGGACGCGATTTTGGCTCGTAGCTCTGTCGGACAGGACGATCAGCGAATCCCCGTTTTCGATCGCCTGCTCGGCCTCGGCACAAATGCGTTCGAGTGCACCGAGAAGACCGGCGGTCCCTTCGGATCGATCCCAGGTGATGTCGATTGTCTGCGTCTTCCAGTTGCGATAGCCGTCAAGGTTCTTGATCGCAGCTGTCTCTTCATCGGTCAGAATGGGGTGCGGGACACGGAGGCGATTGGCCTGCCTTTCCGTCGTGTCCAGAAGATTCCCCTCCGGTCCGATGTAACACTCCAGCGACATGATGACTTCTTCGCGGATCGAATCGATCGGCGGATTTGTCACCTGTGCGAAGAGTTGTTTGAAGTAGTCGTAAAGCATTCGCGGCTTGTCAGAAAGACAGGCGAGCGAGGTGTCATCTCCCATCGAGTAGATGGGGTCCTTCTTCGCGTTGAGTAGCGGAATGAGCATGAACTGCATCGTTTCGGTCGTGTAACCGAACGCCTGCATTTGTTCGAGCAAGGCTTCGCCCGTCACGCGTGGGTGATCGATCGAATGGTGTTCACACAACTCTGCGAGTTCGAGTCGCTGTGACTTCAGCCAAGCGTTGTAGGGGCGACGACCAGCGACCTCCTGTTTGAGGTCTTCGTCACGGATGAGCTTGCCCTGCTTGAAATCAACGAGGAACATCTTCCCCGGTTGCAGACGCCCCTTGTGCTTGACGTTGGCCGGATCGATGTCGAGCACACCCACTTCACTTGCCATGATGACTTTGTCGTCATGGGTCACATAGTACCGGGAGGGTCGGAGCCCGTTGCGATCGAGACAGGCCCCAATGTACTGACCATCGGTGAACGAGACGCTCGCAGGGCCATCCCAAGGCTCCTGCAGGGCCGAGAAATACTCGTAGAACGCTCGCTTGTCTTCCGACATGTCCTGATGATTCTGCCAGGCTTCGGGAATCATCATCATGGCGACTTCCTGGAGCGTGCGACCGCTGTGGTACAGGAATTCCATCGCGTTATCGAAGTTTCCGGAGTCGCTGCAATGCCTCTCGATGATCGGGAACAGTTTCTTGAGATCGTCCCCGAACAGATCCGACTGCATGACTCCCTGTCGCGCACGGACCCAGTTTGCGTTCCCTTTCACGGTGTTGATCTCACCGTTGTGAGCCATAAACCGCAACGGCTGCGCTCGATCCCAGGAGGGAAACGTGTTGGTGCTGAACCGGCTGTGTACCATCGCGAGATGGGACTCGAAATCCTCATCAGCGAGGTCCGGGAAATAGGGCATGATCTGCGCCGGCGTGAGCATGCCCTTGTAGATGAGGACTTTCGTCGACAGAGAACAGGAATAGAACTGGGTCGCAAACGGATGTTCGCTGGCTCGAATGCGATGCGATGCCAGCTTTCGAATCACGAACAGTTGCCGCTCGAAGGCCTCCTGGTCGAGACCACTGGCTGCACCGATCAGGAGCATCTCCATTCGAGGCTCAGCACGACGTGCCGAGGGGCCGATGTCAGCTGCGTCTGAATGTTGAGGAACATTTCGCCATCCCAGCAGTTGCTGTCCCTGTTCGGTAACAATCTGCTTGACCGCCTCCTTGAATTCATCGCGTGCTGCCTTGTCTGTCGGCAGGAAGATGATCCCCGCGCCGTACAGGCCCGGCTCCGGCAGATCGACATTCAGCTGATCCCGCGTGACCTTACGCAGAAACTTGTGCGGCATGGCAACCAGGATACCCGCACCATCACCCGTGTTCTCTTCGCAGCCACACGCTCCCCGATGCGTCATGTGCCTCAGGATATGGTCTGCGTCCTGAATGATCTCATGCGACGCCTGACCCTTGATGTGAGCCACAAAACCAACTCCGCACGAATCGTGCTCGAAGTCGGGATTGTAGAGGCCATGGGCTTCGGGGAACTGTGTGAATCCGGTCATCTGGGGCATGGCTTCTGTCCGTTGATTTTCTTTCGACGTACGATGTCTCTGTGCGGTGCTCCTCGTGAGCAATTCCTCTCAAGGGACGGTTCCTCGTCCAAGAGTGACGAACTGCCTCATGCAGTTAGGCTTTGCTGCTGACTCCGGTGGAGGTCAGAATCAAATCATCTGCCGGAGGTTCATCGTGCAGCAGCTCGACAAACTTTTCTGCGGCATTGGAAATGTGTTTGTGGCGTCGATGGATGATGCCGAGAGGTCGATAAAGGCGACGATCCTGAAAGGTCAGGGCCTTCAGAAAGCCGTGGTCGACTTCGCGACGAACGGTCGGGAGAGGCAGGATGGAGACTCCAGCCCCGATCTCGACAGCCCGCTTGATGTTTTCGATGTTGTCGAATGAATGCACTACTGTGACCGAAACCTTGGCGCGCTTCAACTGACGGTCGATTTCTCGACGGATTTTCAGTTCTGTTGTAAAGCCGACGAAACACTCGCCATCGATCTCTTCCCACGCGATGTCATCTCTGACGGCGAAGGGATGGTTCGGCCCAACGACCAGTCCCATTTCCTGTTCCTGCCATGGGAGGCTGCTGAAGTCGCCTCCATCCTTGGGAAAGGAAACAATCCCCAGGTCGACTTCGTCACGTGCAAGGCGGTCGTAGACCTCATCCGGGTGCAGATAATCGATGGACAGGTCGACATCAGGATACACCTCGCAGAACTGCGAAATGTACCCAGCCATCTGGAGGAGACCGACAGAGTAGATTGAGGCGATGCGGAGACGTCCAGTGACACGATCTCCGATTTGCTGAACGTCGTTCTCAACCCGTCGATACTCGTCGAACAAGCGACGACAGCCCTCGTAATAAAGCTCCCCTGCCGACGTGAGGTCGAAGGGGCGCTTGGAGCGATCAATCAGAGTACAACCGAGATATTCCTCAAGTTGCTGGAGCGCCTGACTGATCGCAGGTTGCGAAATACTCCTGACTTCCGCGGCTTTCGAGAAGCTGCGGAAGGCAACGATATCACAGAAAATCTCCGCGTTTCGGAGCAGCATGAGACCAAGACAATTAGCAGACCAGATGGAATGACCGGCAGGTCATAAAATGAGATGATGGGATCGTACACCAACTCAACGTGCTCGTCAATTGGCTGCTCGCATATCCAGTTGCAGTGGTCCTCCTCTCGCCCACGGCAATCGCATGTTCAAGACGTCCAAATCCCTTAAGAAACAGTGATTTCGATTCTGTAGCTGATCTCGCCAGAGTTCAGACTGTGGGCGGAGTAGCGACGAATTGACTGAATTCTGGCGATTCAGCGACATCTGACATGCAATTGCTATGTCCTCTGGCCTGAGGACCACCTCAAGGTCAACAGAAACGAAAAAAGGCCCAGCTTCGTCGTGAAGCCGGGCCTTGTTGGAGTGGTTTGCGGAAGCCGCAAGTTTGGCCCACACCTGTTGTTTTGTCGCGATCTCAACGTGCGACAGCGGGAGTCACACGTTCGCTGGTCTGTGTGCCGCTCGTTTGACGAATGTTCCCGGGGGAAAGCTCTGTCGGAGCTTTGCCGACCGTGGACTTTCTGGTCAGGTAGTTAATCACTTCCGCCTCGTCGCTGATCTTCTTAAAGACTTCTGCAACAGCAAGCTGAGTCTTCTCTTCGATCAGTGTTTGGTGAAGCTCAGTCCAGACGTCCTTGATGTCAGCGACAACGGGTTTGGTGAACCCTTCACATTTCATGATGACGTGGCGGTTCTTGTCGATCTGAATTACGCTGGAGATGTCTCCCGGCTGGAGCTTAAAGGCCTCTTCCTCGACTTGCGTGAGGCCTGCATGCTTGCGAATTGGTGGAACGACGCCACCAAGCGGTCGGCTGTTTGGGTCATCAGAATGCTCTTTCGCGAGCTTGTCAAAGTCCTGTGGATTCGCTCGACACTTGTCCCAGATTTCGCCGGCTCGTCGGATGTTACCGTCGACCATAATGACCCGGACCTCGACTCGTGGGCCGTAGTCTCGCTCAAAAGCCTTTCGCATGTCTTCCTCACTCACCGTGATCTCGGTACCTGCGAGTTTCTTCAAAGCAAGCATCGGCCATATCACATGTCTGTGATACTGCTGCGGACTGATGTTCTGCTCAGTTTGCAGAAGCTGATACCATGCATCAACGGGCAGCTTGAAGTTCTTGCAGATCTTCTGAACTTCCTGCAAGACTTCTGCTTCAGTAACAACGACCCCTCGCTTCTCACATTCCTGCTGAATGATCATGCGGTTGATGATCTTGTCGAGAACCTCTGCTCCGTAACGGGAGACACACTCCCGAGCCACTTCATCGTAGGAGATGGGCTGCTTGTTGACGCGACCGAGGTATTGCTCTTTTGATGAGACAGAGGCGCGGCCTTCTGTTGTCTGCTGGCTGGCGGGTTCTGTCTGAGACGTCGCAGATTCTGCACGCATGAACTGGAAGGTCACTGCAGCCAGCAGGCCTACGCAGGCGGTGCCTGCCACCAGATGAATGAGCTTCCGGTTTGGGGCAGCAGATGCAGGGACTTCATGATTCGCCGATTGCGAGTGATTCCGTTCACTCATGATTCATAGTCTCCGTACGATCGGTCGAGGGACAGGGACGGACCGAGGGAGCAGCGAAGAAGTTCGCCAGCCCCTCAGCAGGCACGGATGAGGCGCATCGTGCGTTCATCCAAGCGTCGTCGAGGGGAGGTTTTATAGGTGAGTTTTGGAAAAAAGGTCAAGTTCTGTTTCGGCGCATGAAAGAAGCTCGGCCTGCTGCGGGGCCGAGCTTCAAAATTCACCTGGAAAAGAGACTGCTGCCCAGTCAATTACGCGGGGTGGAGCCGTAGGCTACTCCACCACAGGTCCCGCACAGCGGATCAGGTGATTCAGGTTTTGACGTTATTTTTCAGTTACTGGCAGTCAGCACAGCCGACGCCGCCTTCGGGATTGCATCCGGAAGGAGGACCAGCACACCGAATCAGGTGGTCGTGGTCGATGTAGACTTTTTCCTGCCGTTCCTCGGTGAAGGTGAAGGGGATCGGCCACCAGGATTGCTTGGTTTCTTCATACCAGACGGTGCAACACCAGTGGCAGTGGTGCATCCGAGCCGGACCGGCCATTGGATAGAACCGGCATTCATCGAGTCGATCGACAATCAGCTCCGTGACCATCCGCATGTTGTTCCATTTGGTCTCGGCCAGGAAGGGCACGCCACCCGGTCGAGGATCTGGAAGTGCACGTCGGATCTCATCTGCCGACGGTGGATCCAGACAGAACAAAGGGGCATTCTCGCCTTCAACCGGATCGAGGATCGGCACCTTCCCGTAGCGCTCCTCTTCCCAGTAGGTGTCTTCGACCTGCTGACTGAAGTACGGGGTCACTGGAATGAGCGGCGTCGTGTACCAGAAGTCAGCGAAGATGAATGCATCTTTGGTGAAACCGAAGAGCAACTTACAGCCGCTGTTTGGCAGAGTTCCGCAAACCAGGACCGCGAGGATCAGCAGTTTCTTGAATGTTGGGTTCAACATGGGATGTCTTCCCGATGGCTTCGAGGGCGTCGTAGACGCCTGTCCGTTAAGGGAGGAGGAATCCCTGAGGTGGCCTCGCAGCTTAGGCATTTCTACGCCTCCAGGGGCTGAATGATTACTGTGAATTGATTGGGCAGAGCATTGTGTGCGACAAAAACGATTGCCGCTAATCTCTACATCGGCCATCCACATAGGCAGACTTGGGAACTTTTTCCGATTTTGTCGAATTCAATGATTCGGCAGTGTTTGCCGAAGATGTCTGGTTTGCGGGAGGCCCAGCCGTCGGGAGAATCTGCCTGGGCGCATTGCACAACTCACCCACTCATCGCGAGAAAGGGCGAGACTCCGTCGTCGTTCGCTCGGGACTGACGTCCATTGGCATATCCACTGGACCAGAAAAACCCATCGGGCTTTCGTTGAACCACGCAACCGAATTGGCCTCAGGTGGACCAGACATTCCTGTCTGGTGGAGGAGAGAGCAACTCACAGTCATTCGGTACGGACAGAAATGTCTGTGCCTCATCTGACGGCCTTACAAGAGTCGGTTTTGCGAGGTCATCCGTTGCCGGAGCGCAAAAGAAACGTCTCCGAAGGTTGGGATCCTTCGGAGACGTCCGTCTCATCATTCGATAGGAGTCGCGGCCGGGATGGCTTAGTGCCAGTTCTCGGGGTTGAGGAACCACCACCAGCGGTCCGTGCGGCTATTGAATTTCAGGTTCCAGTACCCGTCGTCCCAGCTCAACTGGGCATCACGCCAGCCGAGGGGCACCTGTGGGTACGGATAAAACGGACCGATGTACGGCCAGGCACTGGCGTCGTACTGTGAGGGGTAGCTCACAGCTGCATAGTTGTCATACGCCGCCTGGGCAGGCCAGGCGTGTGCCGGAAGGTTCGGGCTGTTATAGACTTCGTGCGGATTCAAGGCACCACCGAAGGGTGAATGATAGCTGTGTTCCGGGCCAAATCCGGCCGGGGTCACACCCTGCTGCGGAGCATACTGCCCAGCAGCTGGCTGCACGGGCTGAGGAAAACCTGGCCCCTGCATCTGCTGAAGCATGGCCTGCTGGTTGTATCCGGCCGGCTGAATCGCAGGTGCCCGGAACGGCTGTCCTGAAACAGTCAGGTGATCCGTCAGCACTTGCTGAACTTCAGGAACTCGGCTGGCCAGCTGATAGGCAGTCATGGCATGTTGCGGATTGGAGAGGTCTCCAGAGAGGCTGCAACCGCCATCCTTGTATCGGACCTCAATGCCGCTGTCGCCCAGACCGGCCGCGACAAGTGAGTCGGCGATCTGCTGAGCCACCTGCTGGTTATTGCGGCTGGCACGCTGATGAGCGACCTGCTGAACATTCCCCTGCGGACGAGCATTGCGTTGAGGGGCTGGTCGTCCGGATGGTGTTTTTGCTGGTGCAGCAACCAGTTCGAGCTGGTTGTTGACCGTGACGACACCGTCAATCGAGTTGGCGGCTTTGGTCGCTGCGGCCTTCTGCGAGGCATCGCTGATCTTGCCGTGCAGCGTGGCAACTCCGTCGGAGTATTCGATGTTGATATCGAATCCCTTCAAGTTTGCCTGCTTGAGAGCACCGGCGATTTCGTTGGCGACCTGTTGGTTCGTTCGCTCGGATTGAGCGGCAACAACCGTGTTGGATTTGGGTTTGAGGAAGTCAAACGGGCCGGCCAGCGTAACACTGGGTACTGCTGCCAGCAGTCCGGCCAACATGACCACTTTCTTCGGCAGACGCAGCATGGACTCACTCCTTTAAGTCGTGCATTCCGGGTTCCTCTTCGTTGAGGCGGCTGCCAGTGGTCGTCGGTTTGAGAGGACACCGGCCCGGAGGCGATCGAATGATGTGATAGTGTTCTCCTCATCGACCATTCGGAGGTGTTGAGATAAACTTTTCTGATTATTTCGATCTCAACGACTGAAACGGTCATACGAGTAACCGGTGCTTTCGCGCAGATCCTGCCGGAGGACCATCTCTTGGTCATCTGTGCAGGGCAAGAGACGAGCGATCCAAAGAACCGTTAGAACCGGACATTTTTGCCTGTCCAGTGAAGTGACACACTGAGTAATCGTCACCTCCAGCAAGACCATCGCGCACTGGTTCCACCGAATCCGGTTTGCGGTCGAAGGGGTGGGTGTCCGTCGGAGGCCCGTCCGATGCTTTGATTGGCGACATTCCGTTTGTCGCTGTCGTTCTGCATTGAGGTAGAGCGATTCGGTTATGAGGCTTGTCGACGATGACGTCGCGTACCTCAATCAGCGTACCGTCTCCAACAGGGATGTGAACTCGGGCCTACAAGGGCTCACTCAACCAGCCAACTGCGCCGGATGCACAAACCTGCGAAAGGGGTCGCTCACATGAAACTCAATCACTCATCATTAAAACTTGCTGCCATTGCGGTGCTGGCCTCGTTGGCTGTCGGCTGCCAGTCGGACAGAAGTGCTCATTGGCATCTCCCCGGACTTCGACGAACTCCCGACTGTCAGTGCCGCCCACAATATGCGGCCGCTCAACCGGATTATTCCTTCGAGAATACGACTCCTCCTCAGCCGTTGAACGATTATGGAATTCACCCCGGGCATTCCATCGACTCACCTGAAGAGTACGCACCGACGCCGACTGCAGAGCCAATGTACCCGGCTCCGCCTGCTCCGGCCCCCATGCCACGTGCCGATGAGCTCTCTCCTCGTGGGAACCCCGATATCCCTGGGTCAGAACCACCGTCTCCGCTCTTAGAAGAAGCTGTGCGACTGAAGAACGGTCCTGTCCCACCTCAAGAGAATCAGGTTCATGACGTTGGAGAACCGGATCACCTGTCACCGTTCAGCGTCCGCAGCATTTACGAAAAACTCCGACCAAAAACATCTGAGCCCGCTGAGATCGAGGACGGTCCGATTGCGAACAACCAACAACGGCAGTCCACAACGCGCGTCGTGGACTACCGAAACGTGTCAACCGGTCATGTGGGTGATCAGCCCGTCACATTAGGGATGCCGGAAACTGAGGAGAGTCCATTCGGTGGATTCACAACGGAATACACACCATCCGTGATGCAAGCCACGCCCTCCTCCTACCGGCACCCGATGCTCGCCGACCCGACCGGGATGCCCTACGGGGGCTTACGTTGAAGATATGAAACTGAAGGATCAACCTGTGTCATACGTCAAAAAACTCACGAAGAGCGGAGATTGGCCATCTCGAAACACGAAACCTGTGTGAGCAAGTAACGAGAGAGATTCTCATCACTTTGATGAACAGACTGGGATGTCACGGAAGATGACCCCGCTTACGAGACCGACATATCAATGGATCGGAGTGGCCCTGCTGGCAGGTCTCGTTTCCGGCTGCGCGCATTTCTACGATCCGGTCGACGAAGCACTGCTGTCGTTACAAAGCTGTATGAGTGCCAAGATGGCTTGGCACCGGAACCGCCAGGAATACTTGGACGTTTGCTATCCTCATCACTTCGGCAAGGGATTTCGTGCGGGGTATCAGAGTGTCTGTCTCGGCGGAGCAGGCTGCCCTCCAACATTACCACCTCGAGAATACTGGTCGGTCTGCCATCAATCTGAAGCTGGTCGGACTCAATCTGTGGAATGGTTCAACGGCTTCTCAGAGGGGGCCTTGGTCGCACAAATGGACGGACGTGACCGTCATCACGAGATTGTGACGTCCCAGGAAATCAACGGTCAGGGATGTCGACTGGAAACGGAATATCACTTCAACGCCGAGCAGTCGACACCTTACTCCCCCGAAGAAGCAGCTCCACTCGGTTCTCCCCCAATCGGGCCCTCTTACGATGACTGGAGAGAACGGTCTCCCGCCTTTGGCCTTCCCCCGGTACCTGAGGTTGCCCCACACGACTATCCACCAATCGTGAATCCGCCCAAGGCAATCGAAGAAGACGAGACTGAATGGCAATTTCAGAATGGCGATGAGCAACCGACGTCTGCTCCGGTCCCTCTCCCTCCCCTCGACGAATCAAAACTCCCCCCTCCTCCCAAGGGGCCTCCGATTCCAAACATCGATTTCCACGTGGACGCTGAGCCCGACGGGAGACCCAAAGGGCTCGTTCCCACTGGCTTTCTGTCCCCCGAACAAGAAGCCGGAGAACAGCTCGGTTCACGAATCAATGCGCTCTGGCGAAAGTTTTTCTGATTTTCAATTCCCAGCCCCGTTCACTACAGGCATTTGCCCAACAATCCATCGATTGAAAACATGAGACATCGAACGGTGTTGACGGTCACAGAAGCACAGCACGGTGCGCATGAATAGGACTCCCAAGGAGACAAGGATGTTACTCCTGCGGAACAAATCGTTAGCCTCACTCAGCTTCCTGGCACTCTTGATGTCAGGCTGCGGGAGTCTTCCTACGTTCGACCATCTGGACGCAGTTCCAGCTCATCGAGTCCCCCAAACGCTGCTGGGGCCATCCAAATCCGATATGCAGGAGATATCGCTCTCACGGCTTCGTCGTTCACCCACAGGAGTCTATGAACTGGGGCCGAACGACATCCTCGGCGTTTACATTGAAACAATCCTCGGGAACGCAGGCGATGTTCCTCCGGTCCACTTTCCGGATGATGGTGAGCAGGAGCCGGCCATCGGCTATCCGGTGCCAATCCGTGAGGATGGGACCATCGCCCTGCCTTTGATTCCTCCGATCGATGTTGCC
>JAGQQG010000190.1 GCA_020426325.1 Planctomycetaceae bacterium
TAGTAATCGCAGGTCAGCTATACTGCGGTGAATGTGTTCCTGAGCCTTGTACACACCGCCCGTCAAGCCACGAAAGGGGGGGGCATCCTAAGTCGCTGTGCTAACCTTCGGGAGGCAGGCGCCTAAGATGAACTCCCTGATTGGGACTAAGTCGTAACAAGGTAGCCGTAGGGGAACCTGCGGCTGGATCACCTCCTTTCTAAGGAATACGACAGACCGTCATTGACGGTCTCAGCAGCTGAATCGAGCTTTCATTAGCAACATTCAGCGACCACCGAATCAGCCGGTTAACATTCATTCCGGCTCTCTGACAGGTCACCAGCCATTGCATATACCAGCCGCCCGGAAGGCTTGTCCTTTCGGGCGGCTTTTCATTGCGCTTCGTGGATTGATTTCATTGCCTGTCTCACGTCCATCAAGGCCTGTTTGACCTGCCGATGTCCATCAGGTCATACTGCGTCCTCTCGAATCCCGATCTGATCAGCATTAGGTGGTGACGTTCATGGGAGATGGAAACACAAAAGGTCCCTACCGATGGCTGCGATCGATCGGGCCGGGATTGGTCACGGCTTGTGTTGTGATTGGACCGGGGAGCATTCTGACCAGTTCCAAAGTTGGGGCAACGCACGGGTTCGCCATGACCTGGGTCGTGGTGGCCTCTGTCATCTTCATGATGGTTTACATGTCCCTGGGGGCCAAGCTGGGAGTTGTGACCGGTGAATCGGCCGGCGACCTCGTGGCTCGGACGGCTGGGCGGCCAGTGGCCGCTCTCATCGGGATTGGCGTCTTCTTCATCGCAGCAACATTTCAGTTCGGCAACAATCTGGGGGTCGATTCCGCCGTCAAAGCCTACTTTGACTGGAATGGGACCATGCTCGTCTTCAACGCCATCGCGATCGCATTCCTGTTTCTCTTCCAGGATTTGTACAAGGCACTGGAACGCCTGATGTCCGGTTTTGTGGGGTTGATGCTGGTGGCTTTCGCCTTCAACCTGGCCTTTGCGCTCGCGAATCGGACGCCACCTGATGCGGCCTTGATTCCCAAATCGAGTGGCGAAATCGACCTGTCTCTCCTTGGGCTGGTCGGCACAACTTTTGTTGTCCCCGCAGCGTACTACCAGTCGTACCTGGTCCGTTTCAAAGGATGGGGCGTCAAGGATCTGAAAAACGGCCTGACCGACGCACGAGTGGGGTCAGCCCTGATGGCACTGATTACGTTAATGATCATGGCCAATGCAGCGACCGTTTTTTATGGGAAGGTGAGCGGAGACCAACTTGCAAGCGTAGGCGACGTTGCTGCTCAGCTGGAGTCTGCATTTGGCCCAAAGGGGCGAGCACTTTTCTGCATCGGCCTGTTCTCTGCGGCGTACTCATCGTTCCTCGTCAACTCGATGATCGGCGGATTTATGATGGCGGACGGCCTTGGACTGGGGAGCAAGCCGACCGATCTGTGGCCGCGACTGCTGACCGTTGCAGTTCTCCTGACCGGGATGGGCGTCGCCATGTATGTCACCAAATCGGGACAGCCACCCGTCGGTGCGATCGTGTTTGCTCAAGCTACGACCGTCATCGCGGCCCCCTTGATGGCAGGTGCTCTGTGGTGGCTGACATCTCGAAAGGATCTGATGGGCGAATATGCCAATGGGGTGTTGACGAATGTCCTTGCAGGAGCCGGATTCCTGCTCCTGCTCGTCATCGCGGCGTGGGTCGCGGTCGTGAAGGTCGTGCCGGGGATGTCAACCTTGTTCGCGTGATTGTCGCATCAACGTTGGAATGACTCCCCGGCTTTGTCTGGTGAAGGTCATTCTTCATCTGCGAAGTCATCAGCAGTCATCGCGTGCTTGGTGAGTGTCACTTCATTGCCGATTTCATTGAACGTCACCTCATCGAAGATGGTGCGCATGAGAGCCAGGCCACGAGTGGACGCATGTTCCTGATCATCAAGTACTGCTGTCGCAAGCAGCGTCTGATGGTCAAACCCCGTGCCGTCATCCCGAATTACAAAACGAGCTGATGCACGATCGATCGAGATCGACACGCGAAGGTGTCGACGGGAATAGGGCTGCTGAGAGACGCGGGTGTTGATTGCCTGCAACAGCTCTCTGCGACCGAGTTCTGAAACGTCGTCGAATTCCAGATTGCCGTGCAGGCAGGAATTCCGCAGGGCTTCCTCGAAGGCAAGACTGACCCGCAGACGCTCGGCTTCATCCCCCAATGGCAGGCAACGGAGTTGCTTCTGGACGAGTCGCGCAAGCTGCTCCAACTGTTCCAGATCGTTTCGCAATTCAAAGACCTGAGAACTTTCGCACAGATAGTGATTGAGGCGCATGCTGTGTTTGTCGGCTTCAACGAATCCCAGGATCCGGCGAATCGCGTTCACCAGGTCGATACCGAGACGTCGCTTCGGCACATAGGTCACTGCTCCACGATGCAGGGCGTCGGCAGCAATCTTCTCGCTTCCCTTGGCCGTCAGCAGAATGATCGGAATGAAAGGCCATTCCTCCTTCACCATTTCAACGAGTTCCAGTCCATTCATCTCCGGCATCTGGAGGTCGGTGACGATCAGATCAGGAAGCGGAGGTTCCAGCAAAGCCACAGCTTCTTTCCCGTTCTCACAGGAGATGACATCCCATGATGTGTCACGAGCGAGGAGCCCACTGACCAACTTTCGATCAACTGTCGAATCGTCGACGACAAGAACAGTAGTCACAGGGACATCCTTCCCGCTCAAAGGCTCGATGAGACACTTTCAGGATACCACGGACACCGACGCTGTCACGACAGTAAAGTTGCAGACTGCTTGATCCGACGGTCAGCCAAGCGAAATTGGTAGATGTGATCTCGACAGAATTACGCCACGACGCTCACTCCGCGTCTCATAGCAACCGGAAAGACTCAGCATCGGGATACTGCTGAGTTCGAAAGTTATCAGTTTCTTGAGTAGTCAAAGGATTCGATCGCTTTGATGCGTTCCACTTCTCTGGCGAATTGCCTGGCGATCTCGACACCATTCTTCGCGTCCAGGCGTCTGTAGATTTCTCCTGCGAGTTGAAAGCACCGCAATGCCTCTGCGTAGCGGGATTGCGCTTGTAGAAGATGGCCAATGTTCATCAGATCATGAGCGCATTCAGGCAGGTTATTTGCTTCACGATGAAGTCGATGCGCTGTGACCAGACGTAGCAGGGCTTGGCCCGTTTTCCCCAAGTGTGCAAGCGTCACACCGACCTGTGCTTCGATGGTTGCACGCGCGCAAGGGGAATCATCGCTCAGCACCAGAGCTGCGTTGAGGAGGCAAAGTGCCTCATCGAGTTCATTCCCCTGCGAGAGGAGTGCAGCTGACTGTATCAGCATCTCGCACGAAAGTGATGCCGTCTCCTGGAATCGCTGTGAATCCATCTCGGCTGCCATCGCCAGTTGCTCGTACTGGAAGGAAAGTACCTCGTTGGCCCGCCTTCGATAGATGTTAGAAAGGTTATGGCAGCAGACTGCACGTGCATCTGGCATCTGTAGCCGTTTTGCGTCCTCCCACGCCTGTTCGAGTTGGGGAATCGCCTCTTCCTCATGCCCGTCGTCAGCGAGACAGACTCCAAACGCGATCCGGGCAGCGGGGGTGGGATCTGCCGTGATGGCGGCGTAAAACAAGGCTCTCGCATCAGTCCACCGCCCCCGGCCAACCAAGCGTTCTGCACGCTCAACCAAGAGCCGTACAAGTGAGGGGGGCTGATCCAGATAGGTATCGACACTCACAATTCGCCTTCCCATCAAGAGAGAATTCGATTGCGAGAGCGTGTGACGTTCTCCAGGTGAGGATCTCTCCCCACACTGCAGTGAACGATAAGCGACCTGACACTCCGATAATACCTACTATTCTTATTTTGTCAATTCTGCGGCCCAACGAAAGAAAGGTCGATGTGCCAGACTCTCTGGCGTGAACCGTGAAAACGCTACTGGCCAGACCTCCTGCGAGAGATTCATGTTGACGCTGCCAAAGTGGCAGCAATTCCGTTCAAAATGACCAGGAGGTGTATGATCCGACAGGATTCCAGAACGATTCGAACTGCATAAGTTGAATCACATAAGTATCTTATGGATTGATGTCCGTTGGCACACCATTCGCCAAGAGAGTCTGACTGCTAGGACAACGAGTGCCTGCGTGAACTACGAAATCAACTTGTCGCAATTCTGAGCAGATATAGAGGTAGAAGCGATGGCGAAGAAAGCCAAATCAGGAGGAACTCGAATTGTTCCTCTCGGGGACAAAGTCGTCCTCAAGCGTGAAGAAGCCGAGTCCACAACTGCCGGCGGCATCGTCCTGCCCGACTCTGCAAAGGACAAGCCCCAACGTGGAGAGGTTGTCGCGATTGGTGACGGCCATGTGAAGGACGATGGAACTCGGGCGCCATTGACTGTCAAGGAAGGCGATCGTGTGATCTTCAGTTCGTACGCAGGCGACGAAATCAAGATCGGTGACTCAACCTACCTGTTGCTCCGAGAGAGCGACATTCTTGCGACCTATTGAGTTGCCATTCGCCAGGGATCTGTTTCGAGTTCACCGCGTTGAATCCCGACGCAGAATGAGTGCTGACAGCCCTGTGCATAATGTCGTTCTCTGCTGATCACTGAATACTGACCATCGAAAATACCCCCTGATACAGGAGACCATCCCCATGGCGAAAATGATTGCCTTCGATCAAGAGGCACAAGAAGCCATTCGACGCGGCGTGAGCAAGCTCGCAAAGGCCGTTCGTGTCACCCTCGGCCCGAAGGGTCGTAACGTCATTCTCGAAAAATCCTTTGGCTCCCCAACCGTCACGAAGGACGGAGTCACCGTTGCTCGTGAGGTCGAGTTGGGTGACAAGTTTGAGGACATGGGCGCCCGCATGGTGCGAGAGGTCGCCAGCAAAACTTCCGACAACGCTGGTGACGGCACCACCACCGCCACCATCATGGCCGAGGCCATTTACACCGAGGGTCTCAAGGCAGTCGTCGCTGGAGTCTCTCCTCTGGAAATGAAGCGAGGCATGGATAAGGCGGTCACCGACATTGTCGAGAAACTCCATAGCATGGCTATTGAGTGTCGCGATAAGAAGGCGATCGCTCAGGTCGGCACCGTCGCTGCCAACGGCGACGACACGATCGGCAACATCCTCGCAGACGCGATGGAAGCGGTTGGCAAGGACGGAGTCATCACGGTCGAAGAAGGCAAGTCACTCGCGACTGACTTCGATGTCGTCGAAGGCATGCAGTTAAAGTTCGATCGCGGCTACCTGTCCCCCTACTTCGTGACCGATCCGCAGAGCATGGAAGTCGTCCTCGAAGACGCCTACGTGCTGGTGCACGAGAAGAAGATCACCAACATTAAAGATCTCGTGCCGGTCTTGGAGAAGGTCGTACAGTCGGGCAAGCCGCTGTTGATCATCGCCGAGGATGTCGAAGGCGAAGCCCTCGCGACCCTCGTGATCAACAAGCTGCGTGGCACGTTCAAAGTGGCCGGAGTCAAGGCACCCGGCTATGGCGATCGACGCAAAGCCATGATGCAAGACATTGCCATCATGTGTGGAGGACAGGCCATCTTCGAGGACCTCGGGATCAAGCTGGAAAACATTCAGCTGAGCGATCTCGGTCGAGTCAAGAAGGTCGTCGTTGACAAGGACAACACAACACTCATCGAAGGTGCCGGCAAGTCCAGCGACATCAAGGCTCGTATCGATCAGATCCGTCGTGAGTTGGAGAACTCCTCCAGCGATTACGATCGTGAGAAGCTCGAAGAACGGATTGCCAAGCTGTCCGGTGGTGTGGCCCAGGTCAACGTGGGTGCTGCAACTGAGTCGGAAATGAAGGAGAAGAAGGCCCGCGTCGAAGACGCTCTGCACGCCACCCGTGCAGCGGTTGAAGAGGGCATTCTCCCCGGCGGCGGTGTCGCGTTGCTGCGGACGTCGATGTCTGTCGACCCCGGCAAGCTCACGCACGACGAAGAGGTTGGTTACAACATCATCCGTCGCGCCTGCCGCGCACCGCTGACACAGATCTCCAACAACGCCGGCATGGACGGCTCGGTGATCTGTGAAAAGGTTGCAGAGAAGAAGGGGAACGAAGGCTACAACGCGGCGACCGACACCTACGAAGACCTCGTCAAGGCGGGCGTCATTGATCCGGTGAAGGTGACCCGCACCGCTCTGCAAAACGCAGCGAGTGTCGCCACCCTTCTGCTGACCAGCGACGCCCTGATCGCTGAAGCACCAAAGGACGGCAAGGACTCCCACGGCGGCGACAGCGACCTTTACTGATCGCTGCTGATAATCATAAGACCCAAGTTGGGCCTCTCCCTCGAGAGGCCCTTTTTTATTGCGCCGCGCAGTCTGTGAAACCGAAGCGTGTGACTTGCGGCCAGTCCGACCGGGGAACCGCTGATCGAACGACCTTGAGTGGTCTGTCAGTGGTGTTCTTTCGAGTTGCTATAGTCCGGGGAGGAACTTGATTTGTCCAGGGAGGGCAACCGTG
>JAGQQG010000191.1 GCA_020426325.1 Planctomycetaceae bacterium
ATATCAACCGCATCCGCCCCCTGATTCGCCTTCAAAGTATTCCCCGCACCATCCCCCACCTGCGTCTCAACCCCACCTGTGAAGTTGCCGCCATAGATGAGATAGGTCTCGCCAGCTGAAGTTCTTCCGCCGGGGTCAGCGAGATATGATCCAATGAGCAGATCATCAAATCCATCGCCATTGACGTCGCCAGCCGGACCGACGGATCGAGAGTAATTAATGCTATCACCGATCTCTGACTCGGCGTTGATTCCATCGATGCGAAACCCATTCGTTGCATCGAGAGTCAACAAGTCAAATACAGCTGGCGGCTGCTCGGTCTGTGGAAGGGGCGTCCCGAAGATGACGTAACATCTGCCAGCACCATCAGCCGATTCCGAACCGATGATGACATCGTCAAACCCGTCTCCATTGACGTCTCCCACACCGTTCAGCGTTCGTCCGAACTGATCCCCTTCATTGATGCCGGGAATCCGAAATCCGTTCGTTCCGTCGAGTGAACCGACCGACTGGATGCTGGGAAACGAGCCTGTACGGCTGCCAAACACCACATAAGCTTCACCGACTTGCGACTTTCCATCCGAGGAGACACGGAAACTGCCGATGATGATGTCGTCCGCCCCGTCGCCGTTGAAGTCTCCGATCCCATCAAGGACTCCACCAATCCGGTCACCGGGACTTGCCCCTTCAAAGGTCGTCCCATTCTGACCATCGAGGGCACTCAGTTCGATACTAGCCGGAAATCCTCCGGCAACCCCAAACACGACGTACACCTTCCCGAGGTTATCGTTCGTCACGGAATCTGAATCAGCCCGGTTGGCACCGAGCACCACATCCGCGAGACCATCACCGTTGAAGTCCCCCGCGGTGCTGAGTGTGAACCCCGTTCGGTCATCCGCATTGATTCCAACCAGCCGGAAGCCATTCGTGCCGTCGAGCGCAGCAAAGTCGATGTCTGCGGGGAATCCCTCAGCGGCCCCGAAAATGACATAAGCATCCCCCACCTTGAGGTCGGTTCCATGATTGGCCTCGTCGACACTGATGATGATGTCACTATAGCCGTCCCCATTCACATCCCCCGCACCATCGACCCACCATCCGTAATAGAACTCTGGATCAATACCGGGCAGTCGAAAACCGTTCGTGCCATCGAGCGAGTCCAGATCAAACTGAGTTCCCAGGTTCCTGGAAGTGCCGAAGATGACGTAACTTTCTCCCGCCCCGAAGACTCCATCCGGTGACGCATTCCCTGCTCCGAGAATCAGATCATCGAAGCCGTCGCCGTTGATGTCACCCGCCGGATTGATGGAGGTGCCAAGTTGATCGTTGGCAGCACGGCCCGGGATTCGGAAGCCGTTTGTGCCGTCGAGGCCGCTTAGCTCGAACGACGCTGCATCGTCATTCGGTCCTCCGAAGACGAGATAAACTTCACCCGCAAGGGTCCTGCCACCCGGTTCAGCGTAATAGGCTCCGATGAGCATGTCATCGAAGCCATCGCCATTAAAGTCTCCCGCAGTCGAGACGGACATTCCCGAATAATCCCCCGCTGCAATGCCGTCCAGCCGGAAGCCGTTGGTGCCATCAAGCGAGGCCGGATTGATCACGCGGGGGACGGTGACAGAGACGCCAGACTGTACATTGACGGTCGCTGCCCCCTTGATATATTGCTCGTAATTAATGCCGTCGATGTTGACGACGCCCTGCATGTCCCAGGAGCCGTCATCGAGAATCACGCGATCATCCGTCCCTCCCTTCACAAACAGGGTGTTCGAGTGATCGGAGAGGTTGAGCACCTCGACGAAGTTCAGGACAAGCGTGTTGTTGCCGGTCCCTTGGATGTCGATCTGTTCGATCCCGGTGATCCGATTGTCTGCGATCCTGGAGAGGTCAAAAATGATGCCACTCCCATCCAGCCGCAGTGTATCGAATCCGTTGCCTCCCTGGAGTCCACGCAGTGAGAAATTGGCATCCGGGATCGCCAGAGTGTCGTCTCCTTCCGCGCCTCGCAGAATGTCATCGCCACCATCTGAGATGAGCAGATCATTCCCCTGCCCACCAATGAGAATGTCGACAGAAGCACCCATCATCGCGGTGAGCGTGTTGTCGCCGTCGTCACCCACCTGCGTTTCCACTCCGCCAGTGAAGTTGCCGCCGAAGAAGACGTAGCTCTCACCTGCAGGGCCAGCGCCAGAAGCTCCGATGATCAAGTCATCGAATCCGTCTCCGTTGACATCCCCTGCTCCGCTCACGGACTCACCGGAAAGATCAAGCACATCGATGCCGTCCAGTCGGAACCCGTTTGTGCCGTCGAGCAGACTGACGCTCATCGCTGCCGGGAATCCTCCGGCAGCCCCGAAGACAACATAGCTCTCACCAGCTTGGCCATCACCACTGGGGTCTGCCCAGCGGGCTCCGATGATCAGATCATCGAACCCGTCAGCGTTGACGTCTCCCGCTCCACTGACCGAATAGCCGAACACGTCGCCTTGGTCGATTCCGTCCAAGCGGAACCCATTCGAGCCGTTCAGAGTGGCAAGGTCAAACTCTGCTGCGAATCCTCCTGATGCTCCGAAGAGAACGTAACTCTCGCCGGAATTGTCGCCGTTCGGATCACCTCGATAGGCACCAATAATCACGTCATCAAAACCATCCCCGTTGATGTCTCCGGCACCGCTGACAGATCGCCCGGAGCGGTCATCACCGTCGATCCCGTTGAGACGAAAGCCGTTCGTGCCGTCTAGGGTGCTGAGATCAAGGACGGCTGGAATCCCCGTCGGTGCACCAAACACGATGTAAGATTCCCCTGCATAACTATCCCCATTCGGGTCAGCATCTCGCGCACCGATGATCAGATCGCCAAAGCCGTCTCCATTGAAGTCACCCGCTCCGCTCACCGAGAAGCCAGCCATATCGTCGACGTCAATGCCGTCCAGTCGGAATCCGTTTGTGCCGTCCAGCGAAGCAAGTTCAACGGCTGCTGCCGAGTTGCCGGAGTGACCGAAGAGCACGTAGATCTGACCGGCCCGGTTGATCCCATTGGGATCGGCATCTCGAGCGCCGATGATCACATCTGCGAAGCCGTCACCGTTGATCTCTCCTGCACCACTCACGGACTTGCCGCTGTAGTCCTGAGAAGCAACTCCGTCGATACGGAATCCGTTCGTCCCGTCGAGAGAGTCGAGTGCCAGCGTGGCAGGGAATGCACCAGATTGTCCGAAGACGAGATAACTCTCTCCTGTTGTTCCAATCCCGTCTCTGTCGGCAAACGGTGCGGACACAATCAGATCATCGAAGCCGTCACCGTTGAAATCACCGACACCATCCAGTGACAGGCCTGAAAAGTCCGTCGAGTCGATACCTTCCAGGCGAAAGCCGTTGGTCCCATCGAGAGTGCTGAGATCGAACGTGCTTGAGAATCCTCCCGACTTTCCGAAAACGACGTAACTTTCACCGGCGCGGGATTCACCATTCGGATCAGCACCGTCCGCACTGATGATGATGTCATCGAATCCGTCTCCATTGACATCGCCTGCCCCACTAACCATGCGGCCTGAATAATCATCAACATCGATCCCATCAAGTCGGAAGCCATTCATCCCGTCAAGTGTTGACAAATCGATCGGATTCGTTGCAGCGAGTAGTACACGTGCTTCCAGAGACTCGGACTTCTGACGAATCCCATGACGACGACGGGTGCGACCGAGAGCGAGGCGGTTGCGGAGAGGGGCGAGCCAATCTAGAAGATGCATGCAGAGACCCGGTTAGAACAGAATTTACCATTTAAGTATTCCATATATTCCTGGTAGAGGAGGGGACATGCAAGGTTTATGGGAAAATTATGACTGCTACAAATCAGTGTTCATTGATGCGTCGATCAGCTCACTGCAGCGGAACAAGGCCAACTCGTGGGCACAATTTGAGGAGCGGGCACTCAAGGCATTTTGGTCTGCGGGCGATGCAGATTTGGCGGCCGTGGTGGATCAGGCGGTGTGAGAAGTCGACCCATTCCTTTTTCGGCAGGATGTCCATCAGGTCGCGTTCGATGATCTCGGGGTTCTGGCTTGTGGTGAGGCCGAGCAGGTTTGAGATCCGTTTTACGTGTGTGTCGACGACGACCCCACTGGCCAGGCCATACACGGTGCCGAGCACGACATTGGCCGTCTTGCGACCGACGCCGGGGAGTGTGATCATCTCTTCGACAGTCCGAGGAAGTTCGCCGTCGAAGTTGTTGACGAGTGCTTTCGCCATACCGATGAGGTTCTTCGCCTTGCTGCGAAAGAAGCCGCAGGACTGGATGATGGTCTCAACATCCTCCTGCTTAGCCCTCGCGAGTTTGGCAGCATTCGGGTACTTCTTGAACAAAGCCGGCGTGACCTTGTTCACACGTTCATCCGTGCACTGGGCGGACAGAATGGTCGCTGCGAGGAGTTGAAAAGCGTTGTCATGATGCAACGCACACTCAGCATCGGGGTACGTCTGTTTGAGGGCCGTGACGATCTTGCGGACTCGTTTCTTTCGCTCAGCAAGTGCTTTCTCTGCTGTTGATTCGGTCATTTTGTCGTCTGTCCGCAGAATGGTCGTAGACACCTCCGCGCGAGTCGCCGTAGAATTGAACCAACGAGGCTGACGGAGCGAGCCTCATGATAGTGGACGCCCGTGTGGTCGCAATCGCCTCTGTCGCTCATCGTCAGGGGAGAGGAAGCGGTCAGGCACCAATTGGCCTGATCGATTCCTGATCGTCAAATTCGCCTCCCTGACGAATTGGTGCCCGACCCCATGTGCCTGGAAGAATGAACATGACCGCTGATTACGACACCCGGTACCTGGAAGGCATCCGGCTGTTTAACGAGCGAGAATTCTTCGCGTGCCACGACGTGCTCGAGGACCTCTGGGGTGAGACGCTCGGGCATGATCGAGAGTTTTATCAGGGATTGATCCACGCAGCAGTCTGTCTGTTCCACTTTGAAGGGGGCAACCTGAGCGGCGCCCGCAAGATGTACGAATCAGCAAGCCGATATCTCCGCCCCTATGGTGAATCACACAGGGGACTCGATCTCGACAGATTCCTGAGCGACATGCGGATCTGTTTCGCAGAACTGCTCGTCCCCACTCACGAGTACCCTTCGGGTGTTACGCTCGACTCCGACCGCATCCCCACCATTCAACTGATTTCTGAGGTGCTGCCATGAGCGCGCCATTCGATGCTGACATTTGCCTCAAACAATTCACCGGTTTTGCCCCCCTCTTTCCTTTGCCGAATGGGGTGCTCTTCCCACATCTCGTGCTGCCCTTGCACATTTTTGAGGAACGCTACCGTGAGATGACGGCTGACATCCTCGCGAGTGATCGCATGATCGCACTCGCCATGCTCCGCTCCGGACACGAAAGCGAGTACGAGTCGAAGTCCGCTCCGATCTATCCCACGGTCTGTCTGGGACAGATCACCGTCGACGAGCAACTGGACGATGGTCGTTACAACATCATCGTGCGCGGCATCTGCCGAGCACGTGTGATCGACGAACTGGACACAGACTGTTCGTATCGCGTGGCTCATCTGGAGCCGTTGAAGGACGTTTATCCCAAAGAGTTAGCCTCCTGCTGGCAGGACTGTCGTGCGAAACTGATCGAAGCCTTTCATCGTCGCTTCCCACAACTCGACAGCAATCTCGACCTGCAACGAGCGGTCCGCGATGAACTCTCGCTCGGCGTTTTGTGCGACCTGCTCTGCTCGTCACTTGTTCTCACTCCGACCGAATCCGCAGAAGCCCTGATGGAGACCGACGTCCGCCGCCGCTGCCGCTGGCTGCTGCAACGGCTTCAACCAAAAACCAATGCCGCTCTCGGCGATTCAGGCTTTCCCCCAGCGTTCAGCGTGAACTGAACGGAAGTCACACAGCATTCTACGGGCCATGCCATCGCCGCTCCCGTGCATGCGATGGGTACGCCCGGCACGGGCGTGGTGTTGTGGGGTGCAAGTCCCCTGTATGAGACTGGAAACTTTCGGAGATGAGTCTACCAAATGATTCGCTCTGAAAGGGAAGTACGAGACAAAGGCAACTGCGGAAGGGTGACCGACCGTGGGGAGGAAGCCTGCGAATGTCTGGGTAAGCGCCGAGTCTGTTGGTGTCCGCAAGGGCACCAGGCCCGCAGCCGCCAAAGTGACTGGCACATGTCCAAGACCATTGCCAGCGGCGTGGGGCTGACGAATGCGTGGCTCGCCGAACAAGGACTGCTCAGCCTCAAGACCCTGTGGGCCAAGCTGGCTCCACTTCGCTGAACCGCCGGATGCGGACCCGCACGTCCGGTGGTGTGGGGAGGGCGGTCAGCAATGACCGTCCTTACCCGATTTGCCGATGTTTGACGATCAGCTATTGAAGTACCGTGATCGGCCCATCGTGGTCCGCGAACAACAGCAAAACGTTTCGTCGATTTAGAGTCTCCACGACCTATGGACTTCGGGCCGCAGATTCGAGAACTTCCAGCCAATTGTG
>JAGQQG010000192.1 GCA_020426325.1 Planctomycetaceae bacterium
CTCTGTGGAGCCGGTTTGAGAAAACCACACCATAACCCACGATCAACGCGAGCCACTGGTCCAGCCATCCTTTCTACGATTGTTTGTTGTCACACCTCGGCCAGTCGTTCCGTCGAGCCATGTAGGGCCGGCTGTGCCGGCCGAATGAAAGAGTGAATGTCGAAACATTGTTGCGTCCGGCGAGAGCCGGACCTACTTGGATCACACTTCGGCCAGCCGTTCCGTCGAGTCACCGAAGCTTTCGAGGCTCACGCCGTATTTGTCCATCAGGGAGAGGAACAGGCTGCACATCTTTCGGTTGGGGGCTTCGAGGTAGTCGAGGGTGCGGCCTGTTTCGAGTTGGCCACCGGCTCGACCCAGAATCACGACCGGGAGTTGGTTGGCGTTGTGGCTGCCGGTGAGCATGCTGCTGCAGAGCATGAGGACGCTGTTGTCCAGAGCGGTGCGTTCGCCTTCCTGGATGGCGTCGAGCTTGCCGGCGATGTAGGCCAGCTGCTGGACGAAGAACTGGTTGACGGTCAGCCAGTCGTCCGACTCCTGATGCGAGAGCAGGTGGTGGATCATGTAGTCGATGCCCAGGTTGGAGAACCGCAGGGATGAATGGTCGTTATTGAGTTTGAGCGTGCAGATGCGGGTGGCGTCGGTCTGGAAGGCGAGGACCAGAATGTCGCTCATCAGCCGCATGTGCTCGCCGATGTCCTGCGGCACGCCGTCCGCCGGGCGGGGGATGTTCGGCTCGGTGAGTGACGGCCGCCAGCCTTGCAATTCGCCCCGCATGCCGGCCCGTTCGATCCGCTGTTCGACCTCGCGAACCGAGTTGAGGTACTCGTCGAGCTTCTGCTGATCTGTCTTGCCGATTTTGCGACGCAGGTCGGACGCATCCGCGAGGACCGCATCGAGGACGCTTTTGTCGGTGTCGGAAACGCCTTCCTTGAACAGCCGATCGAAGGCCAGAGCCGGGTAGACCTCCAGCGGCGTGGGAGTCGTCGGCGAACTCCACGAGATGTGCGAGCTGTAGAGCATCGAATAGTTTTTATGCACCGACGGGTTGGCCTTCTCGCAGCCGAGCACGAGCGACGGGACCTTCGTCCGATGCCCGATCCGCTGCGCGAGCACCTGATCGAAGCTCGTGCCCGATCGAATCTCGCCACCGGAGGCAATCGGGGCGCCAGACAAGAGGTTGCCGGTCTGCGAGGAGTGGATGTTCCCCTTGAGAGCCTCCTCGTTATACAGGCCACGAATGAACAGCAGGCGATCGCGGAAGTCCGACAACGGCTCCAGCACGCGGCCCAACTCCATCTCGCTGCCCGCTCCCTTGGCCCACCATTCGTCCCGGTGATAACCATTGCCAGAGAAGAGCACCCCCAACCGCAACGGCGGCTCATTGTTGCCCACAACCGGCGTCGCCGTGTCACCCCATGCGGCCAGCGACTCGAACCAGGGCAGGGCCATCGAAACGCCAAGACCACGGAGCATCGTGCGACGGGTGAGATTTGTCATGAGTGGGCCTTTTTGAATTGGTGTGTCTCGATCGAGAAGACCTTTGAGAATGTCGAACTCGAAATCAGAATGTCGAATGAAATCCGAAGGAACGAAGCTAGAAGGCATCTGCTCTTCGGTATTTCATCATTCGTGCTTCTTTCGTCATTCTGATTTCGTCATTCGACATTACTCGGTATTACCGGCAGTCACTGTGTCACGACCACGAATCTGCCGGAATTGTTCGCTTAACACAATTGTCTCAAGAGCGGCGGTGAAACGGAAGTCCTGTTGTTTGAGGCGGGTCATCATTTCGGTGAGGAGCGGTTCGTCCGAGAGTTGGACCGAGCGGCCGAGGGCGTAGCCCAGCAGTTTTTTGCAGAACTGGCGGACGATCGTATCGCGGCGAGTCGTCAGCAGGTACTCCCGCAGGCCGTCGACGCCAGCGAGGGGCGTGCCGTCCATCAGAATGGTCTGCGTGTCAAGCGGAAGGCCGTTTGTGTCCTCTGTGCGGAAGCGGCCGATGGCGTCGAACTCCTCCAGGGTGAAGCCCATCGGATCGATGCGTTTGTGACACTTCATGCAGGCCGGGTCGGAGCTGTGTTTCTCAGTGAGTTGCCGGAACGTGAGGCCGTCGTTGTTCGCTTCCGACTCCGGCAGCAGCGGCACATTGGCCGGGGGGCGAGGGAGCCGTTCGCCGAGGAGGGTTTCCGAGATCCAGTTGCCGCGCAGAATGGGACTGGTGCGTGAGGCCCCGGCTTGTGTTGAGAGCGTTGTCGCCAGAGTCAGGATGCCGCCACGACCATACTCGTGGACGCCGGATACCCGACGCCATTGGTCGCCGGTGACATTCGGGATACCGTAATATTCCGCGAGCCGATCATTGAGAATCGTGTGATCGGACTCAATCAGCGACAGCAGGGACCGGTCGTTGCGGAACAGATCCTCGAAGACACGGATCGATTCCTCGTAAATGTCTTTCCGAAAGTCCGCAAACTCGGGATAGAGTTGTTCGTTCTTCTCGTTGAACTCGTCGAACTCACGGATGTGCAACCACTGACAGCCGAACTCGATCGCAAGGCGACGAATGAGGTCGTCGTTGAGCATGCGGCGGGTTTGTTCGAGCAGAACGTCGTCGGTGTTGAGCTTTCCGCTTGCAGCCAGTTGCCTGAGTTGATCGTCCGGCAACGACGACCAAAGGAAGTAGCTTAGGCGGGCCGCGAGTTCCCAGTCATCGATTGGCCCGGGTTCGCCGCCGGTTGCGGGTGTCTCAAGCTTATAGAGGAAGGCGGGCGATGTGAGCACGCGGACGAACAGCAGGTGGATCGCCTCATCGTGAGACAGCTCCTGTTGGCGCAGTTGCTCATAGAGCCCTGTGATTTCCACTTGTTCACTCTCGCTGAGTGGACGTCGCCAGGCCTGCGATGCGAAGTCAAGCACCGCCCGCAGGTGATGCGGCTCGGCAACTTGCAGTTCCTCCTGGAAAGCTTCCGCCTGCCGCATGATGGGTTCCCGGAGCGGCTCGAACCGGGCCGGGTTATCGTCCTGACTGGCAAACTCCAACAGTTGTTCGAAGCCAGTGACAATTCGCAGTTTGTCGCGGCTGGCGAAGTGGAGTTCTTCCCACAACCGGTTCAGCCGAGCGATTTCCTCGTCAGACAACATCAATCGGCACAACCGTTCATCCTCACGATGCAGCAGCGTGAGTGTGACCACTTCATCAATCGGCACGATGCGCGGATAACACATCGCGAGCGGAAACAGGTCTCGGAAATCATTGAACGACGTTTGCCACTGCCGCTCCGCTTCACTGCCAGTTCGTACGAGAACCGGCATTCCGGGTTGAACGGATTCCAGGTCCCCCGGTACTTCAGGGAGCACCTGAGCCTGCACACTCGCAGATGCATCAGAGTCTTGAGCCAGAGTAACGTTCGTCACAAATGTTCCCCCGGCAACCCACTCAGCTGGCAGCACAACTTCGATGGCTGTCGGAGCCTGCACCCGCAGATCGGCGGTCATCTGTCCGTCAGCGGTGATGAATTGAGCAGCTTGTACGCCATACGGTGACGCGACCATGTCTTCATCGGTCGCCCGCTTCGTGAGAACGGCGGGGTCGAGATGTCCGAACAGGGCACCATTGAGAGATGTCAATTGCTGTCGCAACTCCAAGTTTGCCATGCTGATGTCTGCAGCTGGTGGTTGCGTCACCAGTGACTCGATCTGTGTGGCCAACTCACTCGTGCGATCAGCGTCCGAGGTGTCCAACCACTGGGCCAACAGCGACTCTGGCGGCACAGCAGTCGCCGGGGTGCTGCCATCTTCGTGATCCGAATAGAAGTGCCAGACTGCGTCGTTGCCCTGCCGATCGGCGTGCGGATTGCCCGCGAGAATGTCGTCCGCCACGTCACCGGACAGCGACCACTCTCGCTCGTCACCGCCGACTTCGGTCAACTTCAGGTCGATCTCCGTGAGATCGCACGCATGGTTGTTGTTTCGGGCACTGATGACAAGTGAAACGACATCACCCGCGTTCAGCTTGAGAGGACTAATCAGTTCAGTGCCGGCCATGCCACCGACATCAAGGCTGCCCGAGCGGAGGGCGCGTCGCTGGGCGCCCTGTCGCAGTTCGATCGACCAGTTGACACCGTTTCCACACGCTGCGTGAGCATGCTGGACGTGGGCTTTGACTCCCACTTGACCGCTGATCGGACTCTTCCAGCCGGCTGCGACCCAACGATCGGGGCGTGGGTGCACCACGATCTGATGCGGCTGCGCATCACCGGGGATCTTGAGTTCTTCATCAGAGGCGTTGCTGCTCAGCGAGAGGTCGCCTGAGCCGTCAATGCCCCAACCATTGACTTGAGCATATCCGCCGATGCCTTGAATACGGTGCGTCATCAACTCCTTGAGTTGAACCTCTTCCGCGTGAGCGATGCCCAGATAATCGAGCCATTGTCGCAGGACGACCGAATCGATGTTGTGCTTTTCGGCGAGTCTATCGATGTGCACTTCCTCAACAGTGCGGGCCTCGTGAGCAGCGGACAGATAGCGTGATGTGGCAGCAAGTGTTTCGTCGCGGAGTCGTTCGAGGACGATCGCTGCGCCTTTCACGTCTCGCAGCAGCAGCGGTGGACGCTCTGCTCGTTCAATACGAGGCTGTCGCCAGATGACGTCATCCGAAGTGTGACCGTCGCCAGCCGTGCCCGTCACGAGTATGAGTCGGATCTTGCCGTCACTCGATGCAGCGGGAAGCTCATGCGTGATCAGCTGCTCCTGCTGCAGCGGTGTGACGGCTTCCTGCCACGGCCTGATGAGAGCGAAGTGGCCGACCGTGTTGAATTTCCAGAGAGCCTGCTGCCACTGACCAATGCGGGCTGCCAACGCAGCTGCGTCTTCCGGTGTTGACGTTTGCCAGCGTTCTTGGACATCGTTAAGCAGGAATGACGACGACTGGTCAGAGGTGAGCATCTCCGCCAACAGGCGCAGGTACTTGGGACTGAGACCTTCCTGCAAGGCGTACTCCTCAGCGAGCGAGATGTCAGCCTTGAGTCGGTCGCGGTGGGCAATCAGGACGGTGAAGTAACGAACGAGGTTGACGCGTCCGTCTTCGTCGGTGACTTGCGTCGGGTCGGAGACGTTCCAATGGTTGAGGACGCTGGCGTCACCCAGACGACCCGTGTAGCGGAAGTAGATCTCCCGGATTTTTGCGAGATATTCGTTCTCCCAATCGCGACGGGTGGTTCCCTCTGCGAAACGGATTCCGTCGGACAGGAGAATGGCGTGGTCTGCGATCAGCTTGGCCGCATCCAGGTACTTCGACACGAGTGCGGGCGACATTGACAGGGCAGCACCCGTGTTGGTGAAGCCTTCGCCCGCAGCACCGTCTGCTGGGAACTCGCGAGCCGGCTGCAGCGGGACGCCCGCGAGATCCTGAATCGTGTAAGTGTACTCTGCGTTGTTCAACCGACGCAGGACGACCGGACCGGGATCGCCCGCGTTGGCGAGAGCTTCCGCGTCGAGGTACTGCTGAACCCAATTCGTGAGCACATTCTGCTCAGCCTCAGACAACTGCGGGCTATCCTCAGGTGGCATCTCGCCGGTGCCCAGCATGTGGGCGACCTTCTGCCAGGCAGCCGGATCACGTCGGATCGCTTCGAATGTTGCGAAACGTTCGAGGTCGAATTCTCCTTCTTTCGCCTCAGTCGAGTGACAGTCGAGACAGTAGGACTTGAGGAGCGGTGTGATGCTGGAATCGTATTTGCCTGACAAGGTGTCGAATGTCTGCGCATCATCTGCGGTTCCGATGTTGGCCGATGTGAATGTCCAACAGGCGATGACGGCCGTGCAAAGTATGACGCGGATGAGAAATCGCGGCTCGGCAGGAGCCTCTCCTTCCCGTGTGTTGATTGGCAGGTTCATCATTTGTCCCCCCAGCGGCTGGGATTGATTCCGGGGGCTTCGGTGCGCATGCCCTCAGGTTTGTGGGGCTGTTCCCATTGAAAGCTGGACGTGTTGAGACTTTGCAGGAACGGCTTGGCGATGTCAGGAGCATTTGCCACGAGTTCCGGGTCCCATTCGTCCACCGGTTGAATTGGTCCAGCCCATGCGGGTCGATAACCAAACTGCAATAACTCGCGCGGCCGAGGGTCGCGGTTCGGATGACTGCCGTGCATCAACATCGACGGCACGAGCACAGCTGAGCCAGCCGGGACCACGAGTGTGATCTCCTCCGGATGCGACTTGTATCTCACGTACGGACTCGCTTCCGCATGAAACGAAATGTGAGATCGTGGGACTAGGCGGAAAGGTGCCCGGTCAGGAGTCAATTCGTCGAGGTAATAGAGCACACGGATGAGACGCGGGCAGCTCCCTTCGTAGCCGAACAGGTCTGAGCCGTGAGGTTGCCCGTCGGTGTGCATCGAGATGCCGGGACACCCCGGCTGCGTCCGCTGGAAGAAGCCCCGCGTGA